>NZ_JBNWEO010000008.1:0-4635 GCF_050496765.1 Neobacillus sp. SM06 | reverse complement strand
GAGCAACAGGACTAAATTAAAATTGGGATAAAGCAACTTGAAATTTTTGGGATGGAGGAGAAGGCCTTAGATGATTTTTCTTAGTTTCTCGACTTCTTATTTATCTTTTTTGTAAATGGAACCTAAAAAAGGGCATACTTATCCCGTCATCAGTTTTCGCACTTACAATAACTGGTAGTTACGTTATTAAAAATTTCTATGCGGATAGTTTTGTCCACCCTCGATAGAGCTGTCCAGTTTCTTGAACGGACATATAAGCCAAGACGTGTGAGGTTATGATGCATCGATCTACATGGGCCTCTACTGCTACACGTCCCCGTTTGTGGACTCTACGTAAGCTAAGTCCTTCTTTGGCTTGTGCGTTAACTCGCTCGATGGCCGTTCTTTCCGAAAATTTTGTTTTAAATGATTGAAGATGTTGCGGAAATTCCGGATCTATTTGCGGCGTTTGCGATTGTTGAATCCGAATTGTTCTGCCTGTTTGGGCTCCGCTACAACATTGAATATGGCAGGCTTCCGAACAAGTGAGCCCTTCTTGTTTATACTTTGGATCAAATACGGGACATGTCCAAACGTATTGCTTTTTTGTTTCATCCAGCCCTTTCAATTTTAACTTATGTCCACTAATACAATGTGGAACACCATACTTATCGAGTTTTGCCATTCCACGGGCATCCAGTTCTTGATCCTTGATTTTTCGTGGATTAATCGGAGCCAATAGTTTGGTCTGAAGAATGTTTTTTGCATATTGTTGATTATCTTTACTTTGATAGATTCCATCTGCGCTTACGTATTGCACGTTTTCCAGAAATTTTTCAGGAAGATCTTGCTTTACCTTTTCCAAAGTCGGTTCGAGAGTTATGGCATCACTTTCTCCACCTTTAAAAACACATCTAGATAATGGGAGTTCCGATTTAACACCGCATACAAGCGCTACTTTATGGGCTATGTAAGAAACAGTATTGCTTTTTCTCATAAGTCCAACATTGTCATCCGTAGGGATTTTCGGACAATCGCATGGTTCAGAATGGCCACATTTGCGAACTGCATTTAAAGTGGCTTCGGCTTCGACATGTGTAGTATCGACGGCCAATTGTTCTTCTTTCTCTATAATTCCTTGTTGGATGTTGAAATTCACCATAAGCTGACGAGCCTTTTCCCATAATCCGTTTTCGATCATAATCTGATCAAAACGTTCAAAGGTCCTAAGGCACGGAGTGCTGGTAAAACCGCAAACCATTCGAAAATCAGAGTTCCCCACCACTTGGAAATGAACACTTGTGACCATGACTTCCACATAAAGAAGTGGGGCTAAGAGAAACGATTTTAACAGTACATAAAAGTCAATTCCCTCTCGTCCTCTAGACGATTTTTTTGGCTTCGCACTCACGTCCCTTGGCAAATGTGGAAATAATTCGACTTGAGATTCATCAGAATTCCTTTGATTCCTCTTGTCCCAATTTCGCTGAAACCTTGCATTAATGTACTCTTGTTCAATGGGAGCGAAAACCTCTTCCCAAGGGAAATCAAGCGCCAATTTTACATAAGGAAGGTGGCGCAAAGAGGAGAAGTTGTCTTGCGCAAATGAAAATGAGGGTTGAAGGTAGATTACATTTGAATATGATTTTGGTATAATAGAATCAGTCATAATGAATTCCTTTCGTAATGGTTGTGTTGGTACTTCTATTTTACCAAAGGAGATTCATTATGGCTTTTCTTTTTGTCTAAATAGGCAAAGTTTCTATCTTCCATTAAACCCCTGTAAAAAATTAGGGTAAAAAAATTATAAAACGACCGAATTTGGTCCTATTTCGTCTAAAGTGAGATTTGACAACTCGAAAGGCATTCGTTCCACGCAGTGACCGTGGAAACACTTTTTCAATTAATAATCAAATAAAGTCAATACTATCAAGGGTTCAGGATTTTTGTCCTGTGGCTCAAAAGATTGGACAAACCGATATTGTTCAATCCGTAGATGATACTATACATCGTAAACGCAAAAACGAATATATGCCAAGGGGTTTTCGTTATCATATCAACTGGCGATATCTTTAAATAGAACCATCTCCAGATCAGCAGAATAACCGACCCGAATACTGCTACATATTCCATTGGAATTCCGAAATAGGAAGCGATAAACAAGCTGATTCTTGTAAAAAAGACGAAGAGCAAAATCCATTTCATGATCTTTAACTGCTTTTGATTGTTGGAAGGTGGGTGCGGATCCTGCAGTGGATGGTACAGTTTTTCCTGGATATCGAATGAGATGTTGACTGGGGGCAGTTCTTTTGGTATGTCTTTTTTGTAAACAAGGAAGAGTAACCCAGCCAAAAACAACAAACCAAGAATTGCGGGGACAAACATCATTGCCGTTTGCGTATAGAGATTCATGTGTATAATTTTGAGGGCAATTAGATTGACGATATTGCTTACGCCAATTGGAGCACTTGCAGCAGTTGCAACGAGAGCGCCGCTAATTAGATAAGGTATCTTTTGGTGCGGTTTCAGCTGATATTTTTTAACTAAAAGAACAAAGATAGGTGTTGTCATAAGTATACTGCCATCATTATTAAAAAACAGGGTCATTAAAAAACTAAGCAAATTGATTAACCAAAAAAGGCGAATTCCAGAACCTTTAGCATATTTTGCTAATGCGGCCGTTGCCCAATGATAAAATCCAAAGCTTTCAAGTACGAGCGCCATTACCAATGTTGAAATAATCGTTACAGCTGCACCGCTTACTTTTGTACTGATATCAAACAGATTGGCCATCGTAATATTTCCGAAAACCAGGATAACGACCGCCCCTATTGTTGATGGTATCGCTTCATTTAACCCTCTTGGCCTCCAAAAGATGAAAAGCATGGTGAGAAGAAAACTTATTATTGTAATAAGGGTTACAGTATTCATTTTTAAACAGTCTCCTATCGGGGTGAAACTTGGGATAGATTTTAACTAAAACTCACTTAACCTCCTTACTTTGTCTTTACTATTCATTTGTACTGTATATATACGTGCCGTAGAGTATACTTGTACTAAACAATTGAATCATTTTTCGGCAAATCAGCATTTATCCATAGGAAAGCTCCAAGCTTCTTCGAGGCTTGGAGCAAAACAATGCAGATTAGTATTCTTCACAGGAATCGGAAAGAAACACAAAAGCTGAAAGGATACTTACCAGTCATAAGAAAAATCTCGGTTATTGCGATGTCTTGCCGCATGGCAGGAATTGCAAATAGTATACGCATGATCCCATGGAAGAGCTTTTCCGCACTGCTTACACTTTTTCGAAAAAGATTTTAAATCTTTTTTCAATGCTTCATGGACTTGATCGCTAATTTCTTCTCGAAGCCGTTCCCAATACACCGCCTCCGTCCGTTTTTCAAGACGATATAAAAATAAAAGGTGGAGGCCAATTGCTTTATAAGTATGTTCCAAATCCTCCAAACTTCGCTGTTTAATAGCTGGCTTCGGCAGCTCTCCTCTACTCAGAAGCGCATACATAGTCTCTTCCCATTGGTTGATTAGTCCGGGATCATTTGCAGAAAAGGGGAGATGCAAAAATCCATAAAGATCCATTAAGGATAGGCGTGCTTCAATTTCTGTCCCGCGAATAAGATCATATAGAAATTTTTCTTCAGAAAGGATAGCTTTCTTTGTTCCCGGCGGATTCTTAAATTTATCCCACAGATCAAAAAAATGCCCCAAATCATGAGAATACTTTTGAAAACGTTCCAATACAGCTTTCGTTGGGGCAATCGCAAAAGTATGAACAGATTCATCTTCTTGATGCAACAAGCGCCGCATGATTTTGATATCACTGACAAAAGCAACCTTACCAATATCGTAAATTCCTTTTCTTCCCGCCCTTCCGGCAATTTGTTTAACTTCCTGTGAAGTCAGCCGTCTTCTTCTTGATCCATCAAATTTTTCATTTTCCAAAAAGACAATTCTTCTGATTGGAAGGTTAAGCCCCATTCCAATCGCATCTGTTGCTACAATGACTTTTGTTTGTCCCGCTAAAAATTGTTTTATTTGTTTTTTTCTTGTTTCTGGCGGCATGCTGCCATAAATCATGCTCACCGTATATCCATCATACTGCAGCTTTGAAGCAGTTTCTAAAACGCGTCGGCGCGAAAAACAAATAAGGGCATCACCTGTTTGAATTTGCTGGATCTTAAATTCCTTTGATTCGACTTCAAGCGGGATATCACGGCTGTATTCATGAATTTCAATATCTGCTTCATTTAAAAGCTGAAGCATTATCGGTTTAGCGCTTTTACTACTAATAATATGGACTTCTTTTGCATTTGCTTTGGTGATCGCTTTATACCATGAGAAGCCTCGATCCTTGTCGGTTATCATCTGGGCCTCATCAATCACAACAACATCATAGAAATCCTTTTCGTGGAACATTTCAACTGTACTCGAAATATGGACAGCATTTGAAACAAATTTCTCTTCTTCACCTGTTTTTAACGAACACGCGATTCCTTCAGCATTTAATTTATCAAAAACCTCTAATGCTAAAAGTCTTAACGGTGCGAGATACACCCCGCTTTTAGCTGCTTTCATCCGTTCCAAGGCATGATGGGTCTTACCCGTATTAGTCTCTCCAATATGAAGCACATAGTA
>NZ_JBNWEO010000007.1:15000-311971 GCF_050496765.1 Neobacillus sp. SM06 | reverse complement strand
TTGAATATGGCGGAGGAAATACGCTTGCCAACTATACATACCTAAAAGATGTTCGCTATCAAGTACGTGCCCATTTTCTGTTTAACCCTTATCGACCAGACATGTCATTTGATCGAAACGAGAATAAACATCATAACATCCTTAAACGATCTCTCCAAGCTGGAGGGAGAAGGGATATTTCTTAGGCACAAGGGAATGTCAAGCATATGTGGAACCGTGTGTTTGGTGAGGGTGAAGGTTTTTATGCATAGGTGAAATCCATTATGGAACGATGATACATGGGATTAACTATCCTGATGAAACTGGAAAAAATGAAATGGAAGTTCGCCCTCTGGAATCCTGTGATGAAAAAGGGAATTATCAAGTTTCCGCGTCCTGACCAATGTACTCAAATAAGAAAATTACAGAAATGTATCCAAAGAGTTTTACAAATATCCAGTCAGCGGATGAGCTATTCAGTCAATTAGAGGAGGGAGGGAATAAGAAATCAGCTGGCTATTGAACTTATATGAAACATACGAATCAAATTTGGATCAAGTTGAGTAGTAGAAAAGAAATCGAATGACCGGGAATTTACACTTTTGCCAATTGCCCATACAACACAAAATGCACATATTGAGGTAGATATTACAGAAGATGGCGCTTTCCATTCTGCAAGAGTGATAGATAAAGATGAAATGAACACATTAATTCCATGTACGGAAGAATCCGCAAATCGTGCCGGATCCAAAATTGCCCCTTACCCGCTTCATGATAAGTTAAGCTATGTAGCAGGTGATTTCGTTGCATATGGTGGCAAAATAAAAAAAGAGGAACCCTTTACATACTATATAGCACAACTAAAAGAGTGGGCAGAATCGCCATATGCAGTATCAAAAGTGAAAAGTATCTATAACTATTTATCTACAAGAAAACTTTGATTAAAGATTTGGTTGACGCGAAGGTCCTCTCTCGATGAGAAGGGGCATTTAATTGAAAGAGGGTGGGATAAGAAGTACGAAATCCTTTATAAGGAGAGACCAGATTTTTTCAGTTGTTACTGGAGGGCAGGAACAGTGCATTTATACGATTTAATGTTTATTCTTCTCAAAAACTTTTAACAGATGTTTGGAAAGATCAGAATTGTACGATTCTTTTATTCGATTTTATCAGAGGATTCTTTATTAGGTGCCGCGGATCTTTGCTATGTGACGGGAAATTTTATGCCTAGCACGGATAAACACGCCAATAAAATACGTAATGCTGCTGACAAAGCAAAGCTCATTTCAGCCAATGATACAAGCGGTTTTACGTTTGGGGTCGCTTTAATAAAAGCAATCAAGTGGCAAGCATAAGTTATGAGGTATCACAGAAAGCTCATAATGCCTTGAAATGGCTGATCAATCGTCAAGGTAAAACCATTGATCAGCGAGTTTTTGCTTGTATGGGGGAATGATGACCTTAATATTCCTGATGTGACCGAAGATATACTTTGCTATTGATCCTGTACCGATTGAAAAACATGGAGATTATACCAATCAGGAATTCGCGAGAGAAATTGCGAAGGCACTGGATGGTTATAAGAATGATTTATCAACGAAATCAGTAGTAAATATATTGATTCTTGATTCTGCAACTACCGGACGGATGGCCGTACTGTACTACCGGAATATGTATAAAAAGCTTTATTTGGATCGGCTAAAAAGCTGGCATTCAACGTGTGCATGGCTTCACCGTTACCGAAAGGAAGAATGGGTGACTATGCCCAGTTTTGGAGCACGAGCAACAAAAGACATAGCTTTTGCAGCCTATGGACCTAAAGCCAACGAGAAAATTGTGAAAGGACTAATGGAGCGTATGCTTCCTTGTATTACTGATAATAAGGAAATTCCTTTAGACATTGTTAAAAGCGCAATTAATCGTTCCTCAAATCCTGTATCAATGGAGAAATGGGAATGGGAAAAAACGTTAAGTATCACTTGTGCATTGGTTAATAAAAAGGAGGGGTACAATGTGACATTGGATACAGAAAATAATGAACGGGATTATTTATTTGGCCGGTTATTAGCGATTGCAGATGTATTGGAAAAGACATTAGGGTCTGAAGAAAACCGTTCAAGCGATGCAATTCGATATATGAACTCTTTTTCAAAAAATCCTGCAAGAACATGGAAAACGATTCAGGAAGGTCTGCAGCCATACCAAGCGAGATTAGGTACAAAAGCTCGATATTTATCCAGCCTTATTGATGGATTAACTACAAAATTAATTATGCGGATTTTAATAATAAACCATTGTCAGGAAAATATTTATTCAAATTATAGTCAGCGACATGAATTATATCAGAAAAAGAAAATATAAAATAGTAAAAAGGAGAAATGGAAAATGACAATTTTAGGGATACCACAAAGTTGACTTTGCTGTAGTATTGTCTGTAACAAAAGCAAATCCAAATGGAGATCCGCTCAATGGTAACCGTCCAAGGCAAAATTATGATGGCCATGGTGAAATTTCAGATGTTGCAATTAAACGAAAAATCAGAAATCGTTTGCAAGATCTGGGGGAATCTATTTTTGTGCAATCAAATGACGGAAATATAAGATTTAAAAGCTTAAAGAAAGCTGAAGCAAACCCGGAATTATTAAAAATATTAAAATCGAAAAAATTCCTCCAGTGATGAATTTGCTACAGTTGCTTGTAATGAATGGATAGATGTAAGAAGTTTTGGACAGGTTTTTGCTTTTAAAGCTGCTGGTAGTGGAAGTGGAGTTTCGGTTGGTGTGAGGGACCGGTTTCTATCCATACTGCAACCAGTATTAATCCAATTGATTTACCAGTATGCAAATAACGAAAAGTGTAAATTCCGAGCCTGGGAAAGAAAAAGGATCAGATACAATGGGGATGAAACATCGTGTGGATTTTGGGTTATATGTTTTAGGTAGTATTGACGCATTTGCTGAAAAAACAGGCTTTACAAATGAAAATGCAGAAAAAATGAAACAAGCTCTTGTTACACTTTTTGAAAATGATACATTGTGCCGCCAACCAGATGGAAGTATGGAAGTTCACAAGGTATTTTGGTGGGAACATAATTCGAAACTTGGACAATACTCATGGCAAAAGCTCATCGTTCTATAAAGATCGAATCTAAAATTGACGAACCGAGATCTTTTGAAAAATATTCTATCACAGTTGAAAATTTAGAAGGTTTAGAAGCTGGATCATCGATGGTTTATAATGAAGAAAAATGATTATTTTGAATGCTTTCAGGAATCCAACATTTTCAATTTTGTAAACGACAATGGGCACTAATACATATAAGCAGCAATGGGAAGAAAATGTTCGGACGGTAGAAGGACAGCACCTTCATCAAAAAGCGGATCAGCCTTTTATTCGAGAAAAACGTGGAGATAAACTTATAGTTCGAGCAATGCCAGTTAGGTCTAATGAGCTGAAGATAACTGGAATTTGCGATGTTGTCGAATTTATTCGAGATGAAAAAGGCGTTGAAATTAGTGAGTCGGAAGAAGAGAAGATGTATGCGTATCCTGTTGAATATAAACGGGGCAAACCCAAACTGGACGATTCAGACGTATTGCAGTTAACGGCACAAGCGATTTGTATAGAGGAAATGCTATGTTGTGAAGTTAACACCATGGGCTATATGTTTTATAATGAAATCAAACACAGGATAGAAGTGCCGTTAACGCAAGAATATAAAATGAAAGTAAAGTCAATCGCTGCAGAAATGCATGAATATTATGGCCGAAGATATACACCCAAAGTGAAAACAGGTACATTTTGTAAAAGTTGTTCCCTTCAAAATCTTTGTTTACCGAAGCTAATGAATAAACAGTCTGTGAAAAGTTATATTGATGGGAAGGTCAGGGAATGAAAAAACTATTAAACACGTTATTTATAACGCAACCAGATGTTTATTTATCACTAGATGGGGATAATATTATTCTTCTTAAAGAAAAAGAACAGTTAGGCAGACTTCCGCTACATAATTTAGAGGCAATCCACTCTTTTGGATATACTGGTGCAAGCCCGGCATTAATGGGTTACTGTGCTGAAAAAAACATTTCTTTAGTTTTTTTCACGATTTAACGGCAGATTCCTTGCGAGAGTTATAGGGAAAAGTAAAGGGAATGTTGTGTTAAGGAAGAAACAATACCGAGTATCTGATGATGAAGTAGTATCTGCTAAAGTGGCTCGAAATTTTATTGTTGGGAAAATTTTCAATAATAAGTGGATACTTGAAAGAATAACGAGAGATTATCCATTGCAGTAGATGTATCTCAATTCAAAGAGGTTTCACGGCGTTTATCGGGAATAATCCTTGATGTTAGAAGTTGTGAGGATTTAGAAAGGTTAAGAGGTCTTGAAGGACAAGCAGCAATTAGTTACAACAAAGTATTTAATCAAATGAATTTTGCAACAAAAGGAAGATTTCTCATTTCAATCCCGTTCTCATGAGCCTCCTACTGATAATGTGAATGCCATGCTGTCATTTGCTTATACTTTATTGGCAAATGATATGGCGGCTGCTTTAGAAGGTGTAGGCTTGGATGCGTATGTTGGTTTTTTGCATCGAGACCGTCCAGGCAAGAACCATTTTTAGCGTTAGATCTAATGGAAGAACTTCGTGGTGTCTATGCTGATCGGTTTGTTTTATCTTTAATTAATAAAAAAGTTGTTGGTAAAGATGATTTTCATAAAAAAGAGAATGGGGCTGTTATTATGACAGTCGAATCCGATGAAAGAAGTTTTTAGCAGCCGGCAAAAGAAAACAGTAAAAGATACGCATCCCTACCTTGGTGAAAAAATCTCTTGGGGGCTAATTACCTCATGCGCAAGCGTTATTATTATCTTCGTTTTTTAGAGAAATGACTTAGATGAGTACCCACCATTTTTATGGAAGTAGGTGGAGATTATGTTGGTACTAATCACATATGATGTGAGTACGATTAGCAGTACTGGACAAAAGAGGCTGGAAAGGTCTCGAAAATTTGTCAAAAATACGGGCAACGGGTACAAAATTCCGTATTTGAATGTGTTGTTGATTCAACTCAATTTGCAACTTTAAAAATTGAACTTGCTAATGCTATTGACGAGGAGAGAGACAGTCTTAGGTTTTTCAATTGGGCAATAATTACAGAAATAAAGTAGAACATTTAGGTATTAAAGAATCAGTGGACGTAGGAGGTCCGTTAATTTTTTAGGTGCGAATGTAAAGCGAACGCGTTAGCTTAAGAGGTTCGCACCTAAATTCTAGATTCTATCTCTGGTTTTTGTGAAAAATAATTGTGTCCTCTAATAACTTTGGGGAAAAGGTGTTTGTGATCAAAAATTTCCAATAAATAGGGGTTTTGGGGTCAGAAATCGCTGTCGCACCCTGTTCGGGTGCGTGGATTGAAATTCGTCCTATTGATATTAGTAACTATTTATATTTGGTCGCACCCTGTTCGGGTGCTGGATTGAAATTTAGATGATCGTTTTTAACTACCATTGTGATCTAGTCGCACCCTGTTCGGGTGCGTGGATTGAAATTACCGTCGTATAAAACAACCCGGAAAACGTCCCCAGTCGCACCCTGTTCGGGTGCGTGGATTGAAATTCGTCTTTTTGCCTTCTTTTTTTTTTTTCGTACCAGGTCACACCTGTTCGGGTGCGTTGGATTTGAAATACCGTAGAGTTATAAATGCCGTGATTGTAATGCGTCGCACCCTGTTCGGGTGCGTGGATTGAAATTTTGATGACTACGAACCAGAAATTAACTACGGAGTGTCGCACCCTGTTCGGGTGACGTGAATAGGAATATTTACTTTAGCTTTAATTCATCTGTCCAGTGCTGTGCACCCTGTACGGGTGCGTGGATGAGAAATAGGAGATAATTTTTCAGAGAGTATCTTTCAATTTCGTTGGCACCCTGTTAGGGTGCGTGGATTGAAATGCAAATTACTATGCTATAAATTTAGCACGTTAAGTCGCACCCTGTTTCGGGTGCGTGGATTGAAATCGTGTAGGCTTGCTGTTCAATTTGGTAATAAGGTCTGTGACCCTGTTCGGGTGCGTGAATAGAGATGAGAAAATCATATCTTTTTTTGATTCGGCAGCAGCGGTCGCACCCTGTTTCGGGTGCGTGGATTGAAATACCTAAACCCTCAAGCAATTCTTTCGTCTTACGGGTCGCACCCTGTTCGGGTGCGTGGATTGAAATTATTCCCATGATATGAAACCATTCATAGAAGTTGGTCGCACCCTGTTCGGGTGCGTGGATTGAAATGTGCCTGCAAACTCTTTTAGTTGTTGATACATAAGAACTTGTCGCACCCTGTTCGGGTGGTCGATTGAAATGTTGGATCAAAGGCATATCACATACGCCACGTTGGTCGCACCCTGTAGGGTGCGTGGATTGAAATCTCCTCGAATAATCCTTTATCAGAGATATATCGACGTTGGCACCTTGTTCGGGTGCGTGATTGAAATCCCCATAGTCCGATAGGATTAATCAAAAATCCGTGTCGCACCCTGTTTGGGTGCGTGGATTGAAATCAAAAAACTTTTTAGTAGTATGAAACCTTCGACAGTCGCACCCTGTTCGGGTGCGTGGATTTGAAGAAAATGGGAAGCTAAGTGATCCGTGTGTGTCTTAGTCGCACCCTGTTCGGGTGCGTGGATTGAAATGACAATCAGTACCTGTGGCTGAATGAACCAATAACAACCTTGTCCGGGTACTGGATTGAAATGAACTCCATATGTAGCTGATAATCCCAGAACGAGGTCACACCCTTTTCGGGTCGTGAATGGAAATTTCCTTAATCCACGTATTTGCTGGGTTGGAACAGGTCGCACCCTGTTCGGGTGCGTGGATTGAAATCTCTTTGGCATACCAATCATTTGATTGTGTAGGTGTCGCACCCTGTTCGGGTGCGTGGATTGAAATATCTTATCATCCGAAGCATAGTTAAATGTTTTCAGTCGCACCCTGTTCGGGTGCGTGGATTGAAATCCCCATAGTCCGATAGGATTAATCAAAAATCCGTGTCGCACCCTGTTCGGGTGCGTGGATTGAAATATGAGAAGATACAGTCATCCCAAGCGGCAGACTAGTCGCACCCTGTTCGGGTGCGTGGATTGAAATCTTAATATGTCGCACCCTGTTCGGGTGCGTGGATGTCGCACCCTGTTCGGGTGCGTGGATTGAAATCTCTGTGAACATTTGGACTGCTCCACCTCTGGCGTCGCACCCTGTTCGGGTGCGTGGATTGAAATTGGAATAGCCTTGCGGATTGTTTCAAAATGTTTCAGTCGCACCCTGTTCGGGTGCGTGGATTGAAATCACATCCCGGCACCCGATAAATATCGCGAGAAAAGTCGCACCCTGTTCGGGTGCGTGGATTGAAATCGTAAGTGAAAGCTACCGTTACACCCTTTACCGCCGTCGCACCCTGTTCGGGTGCGTGGATTGAAATATCGTAATCAAGGTCTTTGATTGCCTTGCCTGTTGTCGCACCCTGTTCGGGTGCGTGGATTGAAATTGAACGACCGCTTGAAACTGTCCGATTTTAGCCAGTCGCACCCTGTTCGGGTGCGTGGATTGAAATAAAAAATATTTAATGCGGTAGCCGAACAACAACTGTCGCACCCTGTTCGGGTGCGTGGATTGAAATAACGTAGGAGAAGCAACATATTGAATAATAGGTTGTCGCACCCTGTTCGGGTGCGTGGATTGAAATTGGAAAGAAACGATATCGAAATTGTCTGATGAGGGTCGCACCCTGTTCGGGTGCGTGGATTGAAATTCTTTTTTGCAAAATAAAAAGCACCCATTAGCTGGGTCGCACCCTGTTCGGGTGCGTGGATTGAAATGATCATCATCACAAGATATTGTTTCGAAATAGACGTCGCACCCTGTTCGGGTGCGTGGATTGAAATAAATAATCTTGCAAATCTTCCATATCCTGTGTAAGTCGCACCCTGTTCGGGTGCGTGGATTGAAATATAAGGGTGACCCAAAAATGTCCGACCCCTGGAGTCGCACCCTGTTCGGGTGCGTGGATTGAAATTAAAAGATTTACCGTATTTTTTAAATGATTCTTGTCGCACCCTGTTCGGGTGCGTGGATTGAAATTCACTAATCGCCGGCTGAAACTTATGAAAATACAGTCGCACCCTGTTCGGGTGCGTGGATTGAAATAACAATCTATCTTCTGATCGACAATTAAGTGCAGTCGCACCCTGTTCGGGTGCGTGGATTGAAATTTGTTGGAGTGGTAAAGATGGAATAATCACGGCAAGTCGCACCCTGTTCGGGTGCGTGGATTGAAATCTTGATATAGTCCAATATTTGATCTGATGCATCTCGTCGCACCCTGTTCGGGTGCGTGGATTGAAATGAATTTATCCAATAACTTGTACAGGTCGCGAACGTCGCACCCTGTTCGGGTGCGTGGATTGAAATTGGAATGCAAGACAGCATCAGCTTATCTAGCAAAGTCGCACCCTGTTCGGGTGCGTGGATTGAAATTGGAAAGAAACGATATCGAAATTGTCTGATGAGGTCGCACCCTGTTCGGGTGCGTGGATTGAAATAAATGTATAGGAAGCCTCTCCGTTACTGCCCAAAGTCGCACCCTGTTCGGGTGCGTGGATTGAAATTGGCTGTGTAACTAAATTTGGATAGCCGGTACGAGTCGCACCCTGTTCGGGTGCGTGGATTGAAATAACATAAGCAAGGACGTCTCTAAGCATTTGATCGGTCGCACCCTGTTCGGGTGCGTGGATTGAAATCGCAGGTGCAAGTCGTTGCCTGTGACCTGCTAGAGTCGCACCCTGTTCGGGTGCGTGGATTGAAATACTCATGTCAATCAACCTCCGACATGAATGTGATGTCGCACCCTGTTCGGGTGCGTGGATTGAAATAAATCCAAACGAATTGATGGTAAGACCAATTCAAGTCGCACCCTGTTCGGGTGCGTGGATTGAAATATCGTAATCAAGGTCTTCGATTGCCTTGCCTGTTGTCGCACCCTGTTCGGGTGCGTGGATTGAAATGAGAGGGCGAACTAGTCAAATGGAATCGTTTGACGTCGCACCCTGTTCGGGTGCGTGGATTGAAATAAGGATGACAATATCCAAAACAAATAGCAGAGAGGTCGCACCCTGTTCGGGTGCGTGGATTGAAATAAATACTCATATCAGAGTATCACGCGGCTGTTTTAGTCGCACCCTGTTCGGGTGCGTGGATTGAAATAACAATTTCATGCACCGGAATTGGATGGATCAAGGTCGCACCCTGTTCGGGTGCGTGGATTGAAATTCTAACCTCCTTAATTTCGCAATCCAACAGCTACTGTCGCACCCTGTTCGGGTGCGTGGATTGAAATCATAGAATACGATCCTTTTATCTGTTGCAAAAAGGGTCGCACCCTGTTCGGGTGCGTGGATTGAAATCAAGCCAAGGAAATGTGCTAGCGGTTGCGGACTTGTCGCACCCTGTTCGGGTGCGTGGATTGAAATTGTCTGCCCCTGTCGGTGTAGGCGCTTGTTGGCGTCGCACCCTGTTCGGGTGCGTGGATTGAAATGAATAGTCTTGAGCATTTTGACGGAAAAGAAGCGGCGTCGCACCCTGTTCGGGTGCGTGGATTGAAATGATTCAACCTCGACAAATGAATGAGTGCCAATAAGTCGCACCCTGTTCGGGTGCGTGGATTGAAATAATAAAAAATATGGATATCAAATAAAAGACTGGGTCGCACCCTGTTCGGGTGCGTGGATTGAAATCGAAAGAAACGGTCTTGCGTAAAAGAGTTTTCGTCGTCGCACCCTGTTCGGGTGCGTGGATTGAAATAGCCACGCGTTGTTGACGTGCCTGTGCTCATTAGTCGCACCCTGTTCGGGTGCGTGGATTGAAATAACAAGCAACGATCCAGCAACAAGCGCCGATCACACGTCGCACCCTGTTCGGGTGCGTGGATTGAAATTTGGACAACATTATTCTTTGGAGGTTGGGTTGCAGTCGCACCCTGTTCGGGTGCGTGGATTGAAATACTTATGGTGTTTGTAACCTCACAACAGTCAATGTCGCACCCTGTTCGGGTGTGTGGATTGAAATAATCCCCTATAACGGGTCATCTGTTTTGTTACATGTCGCACCCTATTCGGGTGTGTGGATTGAAATCTATATCGAAAACTACGAGAGTACCAAAATTACTGTTTACCCTATACGTGGTTGAAACGAATCATTAAACTAAATGATTGCTGCTTCATTTTCATATCTACTACGGGTGCATGGATTGAAATCATAACAGGTTATCTGCTTTATTCGGTGCGTGGATTAAAAATAAAAAGGGTTATTTTATTGTCTCACAGTAAAAATTCATAGTTTACAAAAAAATGTTAATTATAAGAAGGATATCGGCTGATTATTCTGCACAAAAAACGATGAGTGAAAACGTATTCATAATTGCTTAAGTTTATAGGAAAGTTAGTTTTTATATCTCGTATGCTGCGGCCTTAATTATACTACGAGTACAAATGATTGCTATATAAATGGAATTAAAGGATTTTAAGAAAATTTGTCCAATTCTTATAGGTAAATAAAACCTTTAGGAAGGCGGACACATAATGAAAATCCTTCAAAATGAAAACATGGATTCAATTCAGGAAGTTAAAGCTTGTATGCATGGTTTAAGGGATCTACGGATGTTTAAACGTTATCAGGCTATCCTCATGCATTTAAAAGGACGGACTTATGTAGAAATCGCTGACCTTTTAGAATGTACGGAGCAAACTATATATAACTATGTTCGAGCCTATAAAACTAACGGTTTGGAGGGATTAGTTCCCGGACAATCTCCCGGACGCCCTTGTCAACTAACAGAGGAACAAGAAAAGGAACTCTATCAGTTAATTGTTGAAAAAAAGCCAGCTGCTGTTGGATTTCCCGCAGAAATGAATTGGACTTCATTTCTTGTTCGCGATTGGATTAAGCAAACATTTGACATTGTTTATACGGACCGGGGTGTAAGGAGATTGTTGACTCGTTTGGGATTTAGTTACACAAAACCAACGTATACCCTAGCAAAGGCTGACCCCGAGAAACAGGAAGCGTTCAAACAAGAATTTGAAACGATTAAAAAAAATGATGAATGACGAAATTGATCGAATTCTGTTTCAAGATGAATCCATGATCAGGGACTACCAAGCTTTAGCCAATACATGGTTTCCTAAAGGGCAACAAAAAGTGATACCTACTTATGGAAAACATCACGGGGTTAAATTAATTGGTACCCTCGATTACGAAACAGGCGAAGTGTTTGTCACAGAAGAAGAACACTATGATGCTCAAGTTTTCCTATCTTTTCTTGAAAAAGTTGTAGTCAGATACAAGGGTGAGAAGATTGTAATGATACTGGATAATGCTAGAATCCACCACTCGAAACTGATTCAACCTTTTCTCGAAGCCCATAAAGATCATCTGCAACTTGTTTTTCTCCCACCATACAGCCCAGAGTTAAACCTAATTGAAGGACTGTGGGGATGGTTAAAAAAATCAATTATTTATAATGTTTTTTATAAAACGGTAGAAGAAATTAGAGTGGCTGTCCAGACATTCATTACACAAATCAATAAAGACCCTATGAAAATCGTTAATCGTCTATGTCTTAAGCTTTAACTATTGACTCAATTACACCTTTAGCCAGATTGCCAGGATCGGATTGAGCAATAAATAGCCTAAAACGATATTCGACAAACTCCGATGATTGCAGGTATATTGTGCTTAAATTTTGTAGAATATTGTCATTAATCTAGGAAATCGTTACAGAACCAAATTGTTTAGTTCCATATATATAGTATATTTTGTTTTAACCGGCATTGCAGTTAAGACGAAAGCATAGGGAATTATTACATAGAAGGATTAAGCGATTGCTATAAAAGTACTCTAAAATAAACAGAACTATTTTAGGCTAGGCAACTAGATTGAGAATGGAAGTAGTAGAATTATAATCATTGTTATAAAAATTCATGATTAATCGTTTGTAATTTAAAAAGGTATTTTTGGAGGAACGAATAGTAAAATCCCCTCGCAAAGTAGTAAGAGTTGCGAGGGGATTCATGTAATCCATTAGTATATAAGTCGTTTATTTTATCCCTTTCATAAACCCCTGAAGTTTCGGTGAAAGGGCGAATAAAATGATGCCTAGCACGATGGATGCTGCGCCGATGACGCCGAAATAGGTCATTTCGGTTGCGGGGGTGTAGAATTTAACGAGCTGCGCATTGAGCGCTTGGGCAGCAGCGTTGGATAAAAACCATAGGCTCATGGTTTGCGCTGAGAAAGCGGCCGGGGCTAGTTTGGTTGTTGCTGAGAGACCGACCGGTGACAAGCTCAACTCCCCGATCACAACAATAAAGTAACTAAGCACAAGCCATAATGGATTGACGAGGGCATCCTTGCCGCCAATGTAGGCTGGTAACAGGATGACCAGGAACGATAATCCCGCAAACAGCAGCCCAAACGAGAATTTTTGCGGAATCGTTGGGTTGCGATCGCCCAATTTCACCCAAATTGAACCGATGATCGGTGCCAGTATAATGATAAACAATGGATTTAATGATTGGAACCAGGCTGGTGAGATATGGATTCCGGCAAAGTCCAGCTGGGTACGTTTATCTGCAAAATTTGCAAGAATGGTTGAACCTTGTTCTTCAATCGCCCAGAACATCACAGATGCAATAAAAAGTGGAATATAGGCGATAATTCGCGGACGTTCTTCACTAGTTGTTTTCGGGCTGCGATACATGACGACAAAATAAATGATCGGAATAACAAATCCTAAGATTCCAATAAGGGTAATAAAGGATTCCACAGTTAAAATACCTGCAGGGATCGCAACTGCGATGAGAATGGCAAGAAGAACAACCCCAATTGCAAATTGAGTAAAAACCTTTTTCTTTTCTGACGGTGAGAGCGGATTGGCAACAGTCGTTCCAGCCAGTCCTAAACTTGACTTCTTTGTAAAAACGAAAACTAAAAGTCCAAGGAACATCCCGATGGCAGCCAAGCCAAAGCCTAGGTGGAAATTATATTTCATTCCGATTGTTCCGACAATTAACGGTGAAATAAAGGCTCCAAGGTTGATCCCCATGTAAAAAATGCTGAACCCTGCATCGCGGCGAACGTCTTTTACACTATACATTTCTCCTACAACCGTCGACACGTTTGGTTTAAGCAAACCGGTACCTAGCACAATAAGGATCATAGAAACAAAAAACATCGTAAAGCTTCCCGGAATGGCCAAGGCGATATGGCCAAGCATGATGAGGATTCCGCCATAAAATACGGCTTTCGACGTACCGAAAATCCGGTCAGCCAGCCATCCGCCAATAACTCCGGACATGTACACCAATGATCCATAAATAGACATAATGGCAAGGGTAGTTTGCTGGTTAATCCCAAGACCACCTTTGGATACTTCGTAGTACAAATAATAAACTAGAATTGCTCTCATCCCATAATAAGAGAAGCGCTCCCAGAATTCTGTGAAAAACAGTGTAAATAACCCTTTAGGATGTCCGAAAAACCCCGTTTGTGGGACGCTTTCCACAATTTTCTGTTTATTCAGGTCTGACATCATACAACCTCCTTTTTTCTATATCATACTATACGTTTAATAGAGATCGCTTGTCAATTGTTCTTCTTTCCTCTCAAAAATTACCAATAGGTAAATGTTCTCATTTCTTTTGAGACATACTTTTAATCCATTTGTAACATTCCTGGTACATTGATTTGGTATAAATGGGGTATAGGAGGATTTTATATGCCAAATTTTAAGCGTATGGTTCTTACCGTAATGACAGGTGCATTGTTCATTGGCGGCACTACTTCCGTATTTGCACAATCATCTGCACAAGATTTACAAAACATTCAGCAAGACCTTAACCAAAAGGCACAAGAAAAGCAAGCTGTTAGCAACGAGATTAGCAGCATTCAACAAGAAATGAACTCTCTGAATACATATATTTCTCAAAATCAAGCGGCAATGGCTGAAACACAAAAGCGGATGGCTGCTGCCAATCAACTGATTGAAGAGAAAAAAGCAGAGATTGTTAACTTAGAAGATACGATTCTTTCCCGCAAGGATGTTATGAAAAAACGGCTCGTGGCACTCCAGCATGATAACAACCTTACACTGGCTATTAAAGTGTTCTTGGATTCAAAAAGTTTGAATGATTTCATTCAACGGGCCAGTGCAGTAACGGCACTTTTTAGCGCAGATAAAAATATTCTGGATGCCCAACAAGCAGACCTTAAAAAAATTGAAAATGATAAAAAAGAAATTGACCGCCAGCAGCAAACGCTCGTTGAGGAGCAAAAAACGTTAGCTCAGCAGCAAGCAGAGTTAAGCCAGAATTTGCAAAAGCGCCAGGATGCTTTGACGGCGATGCAGGCGAAATACAATCAAATAGATCAGCAAATGGCTTTGGCAGAGCAACAAAAAGCTAGCATTCAAGCAGAGCTGAAGGCTGCCCAAGACCGAATTCGTCAAGAACAACAAGCGGCAAAACAGCGAGCTGCCCAAGCAGTTGCAGCCATGCCGGTTCAAGCCAGTGCACCGGCACCGGTTCAGCAAGCGGCGAACGGGCAAGAGCTATATGTCACAGCAACGGCCTACAGTCCAGAGGAATCGGGAGCAATCACGACACTGGGCTATAATATTAAAGCCAACCCGAATATGAAATTGATTGCCGTCGATCCGTCTGTTATTCCGTTAGGGAAAAAAGTATGGGTTGAAGGGTACGGGATTGCGATTGCCGGGGATACTGGCGGCGCCATCGTCGGCCATAAAATTGATGTGTTGATGCCAACGAGAGCGGCTTCGTTAATTTGGGGAAGAAAAACGGTAAAAGTTGTTGTTTTGAATTAATACGATTACAATAAAAATAGATGACTGAATGGAAAAACTGCCTCTTAACCAAGGCAGTTTTTCTTTTACGAGGAGGGGGTTCGGTGCACCATCGAGTTTGGACATTTGTAAACCTAGCGTTGATTGGCTTTTCGATCGTCTATATTTGGTTTTTTCGGCCGCATACTACTTCTGTGCTAGTATGGAGCCAGCTTTTTGCCCAGGCGGCAATCCTGCTTTTCTTCATTAACATCAATATGTACTTTGTTTTCTTGCTGATTCGAAAAACGTCTGTACGGAAGGTAAAAATTCGTCTCGCCAAAATTTCACGGTTTTTAATGAAATGGCATATTAAAATGGCGTTACTCGGGACACTGGCAATCGTCGGGCATGCCGCGATCAATCTCAGCAAATTGGCTCCGATCATCGGATTTTTTCATGTAAAAGTCCTAACAGGCTATTTTGCGTTTGCACTTCTGCTGGTGACCTTGTTTGCCGGGTATTTAAGGCATAAGAGGGCTTCGGGCTTTCGAAGGCGGTTTCATTTGATCAGTGCGATGATTTTTTTACTTGCTTTTCTTTTACATATGTTTACATGGGTGTAGAAAAAGGGGGAGTCGTCAATGTATATCGCAGGGCAGAAGGAAATGCAGCAGATGGATCACTTTACAATAGAGAAGTTGGGCTTGCCGGGCGTCGTCTTGATGGAAAATGCAGGAGCAAGAGTGGCGGAAGAAATCGTCGCGAGCGTACCGTGTGGAAATCCCCGGATTCTTGTTTTGGCAGGCGGCGGGAATAATGGCGGGGATGGTTTCGTGATTGCCCGGAGGCTGGCTGATTTAGGAATGGAGGTTCTTTTATGTTTGCTCGTTGACCCAGAACGGATCAAAGGGGATGCCAAAATTCACTTTGACGTCTATGTCCATCGCGGTCTCCCGCTTTTATTTTTCCCAAAAAGTTCTCTTACAAGTATTGCGATTGAATTGCAAAAAGCGGATCTGATTGTCGATGCTATGTTAAGCACGGGAGTTGCTGGCCCTTTGCGTGAGCCATTTAATGAAATCATTCCAATGGTAAATGCGGTTGCAGCCAAAAAGCCCGTCATTGCAGTGGATATTCCGTCAGGTGTGAATAGTGAAACGGGGAGAGTAGAAGGCGGAGCGGTTAAAGCGACAAAAACGGTTACGTTTGTTTTTCCGAAAAAAGGTTTTTTCCTGAATGAAGGTCCGCAATATGTCGGGGAATGGAAGGTGGCAGATATCTCCGTTCCGCCTTCGATTGTGCAAGAATTGGGCTTGAAGATGCCGAAGTTATTGACGGAATCAACAGTAAAAGCGTCTGTACCTGTTCGTCCATTAAGCGGTCACAAAGGGACGTTTGGTCACGCTCTCATGATTGGCGGTTCGCGGCAGTATGTTGGTGCACCGATTTTTGCAGCGAAGGCAGCGTTGAATGCTGGAGCGGGTCTTGTTACATTAGCTGTTCCAGAAGGGATTTATCCTTTGGCCGCTGCCCAAAATCCGGAATCGTTGTTTTTGCCCCTGCCAGAGGAAAATGGTCATTTTTCGAAAAAAGCGCTTGCTGAACTTGTTCCGAAGCTCGATCAGTTTGATGCGATTGCCATTGGGCCGGGAATGAGCCGGTTTCAAGGAGGAGAAGAATGGCTTCGAACATTGATTGGTTCATTGACGGGCCAGCCGATTGTTTTGGATGCAGATGCGTTGTACTTAGTCAGAAACAACTTGGCATTGATTCGGCAGTACAAAGGAGCTGTTCTTTTTACCCCGCATCCGGGTGAAATGGCGCGTTTGGTTGGGAAAACGGTGAAGGAAGTCGAGATGGAGCGGATTGAAGTAGCGAAGAGCTTTTCGGAAAAGCATCATGTATTTTTGCTGTTAAAAGGCCATCGCTCGATCATTGCTGCTCCACATGGCGAGGTGTTCGTTAATCCGCTCGGCCATGATGCGCTTGGAAAGGGCGGCAGCGGCGATGTTTTAACCGGTGTTGCGGCTTCGTTTCTTGCCCAAGGTGCAAAACCGATCGATGCCCTAGTTGCGGCTTGTTTTTTGCATGCAAAGGCCGGGGAAGCCCAGGCGAAAAAAGTTTCCCATTATGGAGTGACACCCAGCGATCTTATTGAAGGCGTGAGGGAGGAATTAAATCGGCTATTTCTGTAGTTTCCCGTTTTTCGAAAAAAATGGTGGCGTGGCACAATCAGGTGGCCGCAATTCTTTTTTAGTAAGGCCGGCGCAAAGCCTGAAAAAGCGTGAAAAAAGGAGCCGCGGTCAATAAAAAGCGTTTAGAGAGCCTGATGAAGCGAAAAAAAGGTGCGAACGGTCAATAAGAGAGGTTCATAAAGCCCATGGAAGCGGAAAAAAGCTGGTGACGGTCAATAAGAAAGGTTCATAAAGCCCATGGAAGCGGAAAAAGGCTGGTGACGGTCAATAAGAAAGGTTCATAAAGCCCGTGGAAGCGGAAAAAGGCTGTCGACGGTCAATAAGAAGGGTTCAAAAAGCCCGTTGAAGCGGAAAAAGGTGTGAACGGTCAATAAGAAGGGTTCATAAAGCCCATGGAAGCGGAAAAAGGCTGGTGACGGTCAATAAGAAAGGTTCATAAAGCCCGTGGAAGCGGAAAAAGGCTGGTGACGGTCAATAAGAGAGGTTCATAAAGCCCGTGGAAGCGGAAAAAAGCTGGTGACGGTCAATAAGAAAGGTTCAAAAAGCCCGTGGAAGTGGAAAAAAGGTGCGAACGGTCAATAAGAGAGGTTCATAAAGCCCGTTGAAGCGGAAAAAGGCTGGTGACGGTCAATAAGAAAGGTTCATAAAGCCCATGGAAGCGGAAAAAAGCTGGTGACGGTCAATAAGAGGGGTTCATAAAGCCCATGGAAGCGGAAAAAAGGTGCGAACGGTCAATAAGAGAGGTTCATAAAGCCCGTTGAAGCGGAAAAAGGCTGGTGACGGTCAATAAGAAAGGTTCATAAAGCCCATGGAAGCGGAAAAAAGCTGGTGACGGTCAATAAGAGGGGTTCATAAAGCCCATGGAAGCGGAAAAAAGGTGCGAACGGTCAATAAGAAGGGTTCAAAAAGCCCGTTGAAGCGGAAAAAAGGTGCGAACGGTCAATAAGAAGGGTTCATAAAGCCCATGGAAGCGGAAAAAGGCTGGTGACGGTCAATAAGAAAGGTTCATAAAGCCCGTGGAAGCGGAAAAAGGCTTTCGACGGTCAATAAGAAAGGTTCATAAAGCCCGAAGAGGACTCAAATGGCTGTAAATGGTCAATAAGAATTATTCTCAACTCAACCGACGCCTCAAAATAAAAATTAAACCAACAACAAAAGGCTCCTCTTATCGTAAGAGGAGCCTTCAAACAGTATAGCTATTATTTTTTCAACTTAGCCCATGTTGCGTCAAATGCTTTTTCGGTTTCTTCTTTTGATTTTTGGCCGCCGACATATGCTTGAAGGGCTGCACCGAATTCTTGGCCTGCACCATCAGGATATTTCATAAACTGCCAAGAGTAAGTTTTGCCATCTTTCAAGTATTGTTGAAGCTCGGCACCTAGAGGACCAATGTCTTTCGGATCAGCTGTGATCGTTTTGAATGCCGGGATATACTTAAAGTCTTTGACTAAAGCTGTTTTGCCTTCTTCAGATGAAACCATCCAGTTTAAGAAGTCTTTTGCTGCTTTTTTGTCTGCTTCAGGAGCTTTGTTGTAAACAACCCAGTTACTTGGCACGTCTAACATGAGTTTATCGGCTTGCGCAGGATCATCTGTTAAAGCAAGTGGAATGAAGCCAACTTCCATGTTTGGTGTAAGTTTATCAAGCATTGGCTGGATCCAGTTACCTTGCTGAATCATTGCTGTTTCGCCTTTTGCAAATTGGGTTACTTCTGTATTGTAGTCAGTTGTTAATGGATTTTTGTTGCCATACTTAATCGTTAAATCCAGAAGTTTAAAGTAATCATCAAAATATTTGTTGCCTGTTATTTTTTCTGTACCGTCGTTAAGGCCTTTGATAAATTTATTCGGATCTGCCTGGTAGGCAAATGGAACGTTTAAGCCATGGTTTGCCAGTACCCACCATTCAGCATAACCAACGGAGAAAGGTGTAATTCCGGCAGCTTTTAGCTTTTTAGCCGCATCTTCTAATTGAGTGAAGGTTTTAGGTAGATCTGTAATGCCAGCTTTTTTAAATAATGCTTTATTGTAGGCGAATCCATAACCTTCAAAGTTAACAGGCATACCGTAAATTTTTCCGTCTAAGGTTGTTGGTGTTAAAGCATTTGGATAAGCATCTTTTACCCAAGGCTGATCGGATAGATCTTCTAATTTATCTTTCCATGTAATCACATCTTGATATCCTTGACTTGTAAAAATATCTGGCGCTTTATTGGAAGCAAATTTTGCTTTTAGAGCTGCTGCACCATCTGCGCCGCCGCCAACTGTTTCAATATTGAAAGTTACATTTGGATGCGTTTTTGTATACTGATCTGTTAATCTTTTCAACTGGTCAGCAATTTCAACTTTTCCTTGGAAAATATCAACGACTACTTTTCCGTCTTTGCTGCCGCCGTTATTACTTTTGTTACTTGATGCGTTGTTGCTTGAACATGCAGAGACAAACAGTAGTGATGCTGAAAGTACCCCTGCGACTAATGCCGTTTTTTTAATAGTAAAAGCCATGGTTTTCCCTCCTGAAATTTGTTTCTTTTTATAATTGACCCCTGTTGGCTGCCGCTTTTTTCAAAAGAAGGGCTGCAGCCGGCAGAGAGTGAACCCGAAAATTCATTACTTAATGGAACCGCTTGTAATCCCTTTAATAATATGTTTTTGCATCGCAAAGAAGAAAATCAACAGCGGTACAATTCCCATTACTAAAGCGGCCAACGCTAAATCCCACTGTTTCGTATATTGGCCAAAGAAGAAGAAGGTGGCCAATGGAATGGTTCGAAACTCAGGATTTTGCAACGTAAGGGATGGCAATAGGAAATCGTTCCAGATCCATAGGCTGTTTAGGATAACGATTGTAACTGTAATCGGTTTCAATAGTGGGAAAACGATTCGGAAGAATACGCCAAATCGGGAACAGCCATCAATGATTGCTGCTTCTTCCAACTCCAACGGAATTCCCTTAATAAAACCGTGATACAAAAAGATCGTCATTCCGGAACCGAAGCCAAGATACATGATGACAAGACCCCAAATGCTGTTTAAAAGTCCAAGGTTTCCGGCTGTTTTAATCAGCGGAATCATAATCGACTGAAACGGAATGATCATCGCCGCAACGAAAGTCATAAAGATGATATTGCTGATTTTCTTTTTTGTTCTAACCAGCATGTAGGCGGCCATTGAACAAAAGATGACAAGAACAACATTGCTTGCGACGGTAATAATTAAAGAGTTGCTAAACACCTTTAAATAATCCAATTTTTCAAAAGCACTGACATAGTTTTGAAATTGCATTACTTTTGGCAGCGCTGATGTATTCGATAAAATATCGGCAAATGGTTTTAAGGAGTTTGAAAGAATGTAATAGAATGGTACCAAAAACACGAGTCCAAGCAAGACAGCGAAGATTTCGCCAATAAAGGTTTTGCCTGTATATCGGTTTCCCATTAGGATTCAACCTCCTTTTTCTTCGAAATGGTTACTTGAAGAATGGTAATGGCTGCAACAACGATGAAGAAAAGTAACGCTTTTGCTTCACCAAGACCATAGCGATTGTTGACAAATGCTTCAGTATAAATGTTAAGCGCTAACATTTCGGTCGATTTAAATGGTCCGCCGTTTGTCAGCGACAAGTTTGCATCAAAAATTTTGAAAGATGATGCTGTTGTTAAAAATAAGCTGATCGTAATGGCTGGTGCGACAAGCGGCATTGTGATATGGCGCAAAATTTGCAATCGATTGGCACCATCAATTTTCGCTGCTTCAATTAATTCCTGCGGTACATTTTGCAATGCCGCAACATAGATGATCATGATATAGCCGGCACCTTGCCAAACGCTGACGATCACAATTCCCCAGAAAGCAGTGTTGGCGTCGCCTAACCATGCCAAGTTGAAAAGGGGAATGCCTGTTAGCTGGCCAATGGATGCAAATCCTTTAATAAAGATGAACTGCCAGATAAAACCGAGCAACAGTCCGCCGACCATGTTTGGCATGAAGAAGATCGTACGCAGCACATTGCGCGTTTTTAATTTTTGCGTCACAAGAAGCGCTAACGCAAAACCGATGACGTTTGTTAAAATGATGGCAACCACCGTATATTTGGCGGTTAGGATAAAGGAACTCTGAAATTGCTTGTCCTGAGTAAATAGATATTTAAAGTTATCCAACCCAACCCATTTTATGGAACCGGTTACACCGTTCCAATCAGTAAAGGAATAGTAGATACCAGTTAAAAAAGGAACCAATACGATTAGTAGAAAGGCTAAAAATACAGGGCCGACAAAGATCGCAAAATAACCTGCATCCTTAAGTTTCTTGCTGTTAAAGGAAGAAACCGGCTTGGCAGCCTTTGTTTCCATTTCCGTAAAAACTGTGCTGTTTACGTTTTCCAACTTGCTTTCGCTATTCATTGACTGCACCTCCTATACCTTCATTTTAATGATTCAGCCAGTTTATGAAACGGCTTACATTGACCAATAGGGTGGAAAATATTGAAGTGTTATATGACAGTCATCCAAATTGACCCGAGTTTCGTACGGACCCGCCATTTTTTTGCACCAAATTCTCCGTGGCCCATTGGTAGTGAAAGAAGGAATCCACATATGCTACAATGAAGAAAATCCGCTTAAAGGTACGGAAAAACAAGGAGGAAGGTTCGTTTGCTGATTAAATGAACCGAAGGACATGAAGTGGGGCATCCGCAAAAAATTAATTATCTTTTTAATGCTGGCAACTGTCCTTCCGTTCGGGACATCCATTGCCTTGTCTTATTATCAAACAACCAAATCGCTGAATAATCGGTTTGTGTCGACGAACCATGAGTTAATTCAAAAAGGGGAGGCGGAACTGAGTGTCTATTTGCAGGATGTCGCCCAAATGTCGACTGTTCTGTACCGATATACTCCGTTTATGAATGTGATGAGGGATGGAATTTCACAGGATATTGCGAATAATCAGGAAGAGGTTCGCCGGGCATTGGCCTATTTATTTAATTCACGTCCTGAAATTGAGCAAATGCATTTATATATTGACAAGGGAAGAGATTCTTACACCAACTATCACTCAAGGATTAGCGGCAGAGGAAAGTATGAGAATGTTTTTTCCCATCCTTACTATGCTCGATTGAAGCAATCGAATCAGTTTTCAATCATCGAACCGCCGCATAAAATCTATAGTTATAATCAAATGTCTGTCATTCCTGATTCTCAAAAGAAATACGTTTTAAGTTTTCACACGATTTTAAGAGATGTTCCCGCCAAGACTTTATTGGGCTTTCTATCGATCGATATCAATCTTTCAAAAATTCGAGCGATTACCGAAAGATTGTATACGAAAAACGTAGAAGACTTGTATATTATGGATCAAAATGGAGTTGTGATTTACTCTTCGAATGATAAGGAAATCGGACAAGCAAACCATGAAAAATGGTTTGAAAAGGTAAAAGTCGCACCGAAGGAAGGAAAAAGCCTTGAATGGAGAGATCCAAATTTTTCCGGTGTGATCGTGTATGATCCATTTCCCGCTCCGTATAATGGCTGGTACATTGTCAAAAGAATTCCGTATGATGTTCTTTACGAAAGCGCCAGAGAAACGGCTTTGATGAATATTTTAATTGGAATCATTACCATGGTCATTGTGTTGGTGGCAACGATGAGTGTTTCTTTTAAGCTTACGGCGCCAATCAAAGTGTTGATTGACAATATGAAAAAGGTGGAAAAGGGCAAATTTGAAGCGGATTTTGATTCTCTCGGAAATGATGAAATCGGCATGCTCGGAAGGCATTTTAAGTTGATGATTGCAAAAATCAATGAACTGATTTTACGAGAATATAAGCTCGAGATAGAAAATAAAGCTTCCCAGCTGCGGGTGCTGCGCTCGCAAATTAACCCGCATTTTTTATATAATGCATTTCAATCCATTGGAACGCTTGCGCTTAAGTCAAATGCGGTGCAAGTGTACTCCTTGCTGACAAAATTATCGTCTATGATGCGTTATAGTATGAATATGAAGGAAGATATTGTGAAATTGAGTGCGGAAGTGGAACATGTAAAAGCGTATCTGCTTTTGCAAAAACAGCGGTTCGAGGAGCAGCTGGAATTTGAAGTGAATGTACAAAAAGAAGCAGAAACCATCTTTGTGCCGAAAATGATTTTGCAGCCGATTGTGGAAAATTGCTTTAAACACGGTTTTGATCAATTGCTGGAACAAGCGTTCATTCAAATAACGGCCATGTTGCAAGGCGAAAACGTTCAGATCACTGTCTTGGATAATGGGAAAGGAGCCGGTGAAGAGCAGCTGAACTTATTAAAGGAACATTTAATGTTTGACAAACCTGAGACTGCCAGCAACCGGGAGGCAATCGGATTAAAAAATATTTACGACCGCCTGCAGATTTATTATCGCAATCAAGCAAAATTGACAGTGGCTGCCAGAGAGGAAGGCGGGTTTTCTGTAACCATCGTCGTTCCAAAGGAAATGCCAAAAGGGGTGAAACCAGAGTGAAAGTGTTACTAGTCGATGATGAAAAACATGTTCGTGAAGGAATGAAATTGCTGGGAGCTTGGGAGCAGAACGGGGTTGATGACATCCTTGAAGCGGGAAATGGCGAAGAGGCGGTTCGTCTAATCGAGGAGTTTCGGCCAGAAATTATTTTTACAGATATGAAAATGCCGCGAATGGATGGTACCCGATTGTTGGAGTGGATGAAAGAAAATGCCCCTACAAGCAAGACGATCGTTGTCACCGGTTATGATGACTATCATTTTATGCGCAAAGCCATCCACTTTGGCAGTTTCGATTATTTATTAAAACCGATCGATCCGGAGATTTTGAATGAAACGCTAGAGAAAGTGGTCAACGAATGGAAAAAAGAAGAGGCACAGCGGCAGACACATATGAGCAGCCATCAATTAATAAATGAAATGAAACCGGTCTACCGCGACCGGAAGCTTACCCAACTGATGAACAGCGACATTGCGACGGAAGATTTGTATGAAATGTTTGGTTTTCATCTGTCGGGACATTACAATATTGGCCTTGTTAGGGTAAACGGGAAAACGATCGAATCGTTTCATGGAGATCGGGATTTAGCCTATTTTACCATTTTAAATGTTATTAATGAGATATTAATGCAGAAGCAATGCGGAATCGGGTTCCGTTATTTATCAAACAAAGGTGAAATCGTCATCATTTTTTGGGATCAATTGGATAAAGTGGCGGAACAGCTTGTGATGATTTACGAGACGATCAAAAAAGCATTAAATGTCTCTTGTTCGATTGCTCTTGGAAAACCTGTTCAATCAAGTGCGAAATTGCAAGAGTCGTATCTCCATGCGAAACAGCTGCTGGTTCACCAAAATGTCCTTGAAGAAAAGAATGTCAGGGTGTATCTTCAGGAAAGCACCCCGGAACCGCCGCTAAAAAGTTTGATGGCGTATTCTTCCAATATTGAACTGGCTGTCCAGACAGGGGAGCTGCGCGCATTCGAAGAGTTGACCCGGCAAATTGTAGCAGAGTATACGGAAAACCATTATTATACCCATTCCTCTCGCTTCGCTCGAGGCACAAAACGTAATGAAATATGTTTTGTGCCTTGAGCGTTATTTTATTAATCTATTGCCATAGGGATAACAATTAACTACAAATCACGTGGAGGTGAGTGGGCTGCTCCAGTTGTGGAGTGACCGCATTATTATATGTGTAGATTGTCTTTCCAAGCACAAATAAGTGTGTCTTCGAGCACGCAGACTTATCTTTGTATAAACATTACTCGTTTATAGCTGGACAATCAGTCAATGTTGTCTATCCCTATAATTTGTGAAAGGAGTTCTCCCTATGGCTTTAAAAATTGTTTACCCAATTTGTTGTGGAATCGATGTCCACAAAACCTTTGTTGTTGCCTGTATTGCTTCTACCAATGGCAAAGGGGTCACCACTTACAAACGCCATCGCTTTTCAACCTATACCAAAGGATTGAAAGAGCTGTCACAATGGCTTTGTGAAAATAACTGTAAGGATGTTTGTATGGAATCTACCGGGAAATACTGGATTCCTGTGTTTAATGTACTTGAAGATTCCTGTAACATCACTCTAGCCCATCCTAAATATGTCAAAGCTATCCGAGGCAAAAAGACCGACAAGAAAGATGCTAAATGGATCGCCGATTTATTTAAGCATGACTTGGTCGCTGGAAGCTTTATGCCACCGCTAGCGATCAGACAACTCCGTGACCTTATGCGTTATCGTTTTAAACTGACTAACTTTATGTCAAGTGAAAAGAACCGTCTACAAAACTGTTTAACCGTGTCTAACATTCAGCTTGGAAATGTTGTTTCAGATACCTTCGGTAAAAGTTCTATGAACATCATTGACAAGCTACTTGAAAATCCGTTAGATACCTCTTTTGACATAGAACCTTTAATCCACGGCTCCATGAAGGATAAACTTCCTGAATTGGAACTCGCCATTGACGGATTTATTACACCGGAACAGGCTGAAAAATTAAAGGTCATTAAACAGCACTATGAAGATTTAGAGTCCCGTAAGGAAGACCTGGAAAGAATAATTCTTTCTCTTGCCGCGCCCTACACAGAAGAAATCAACTTGATCTTAACTGTTCCATCCTTTAAAAACATCTTTTCCGCCATTGCCGTGGTTTCAGAAATAGGTGTTAATATGGACGTGTTCCCAACAGCTAAGCATTTATGTTCCTGGGCAGGACTAACACCCACAAATAATGAGAGTGCCGGCAAGAAAAAGTCAGTAAGAATTTCGAGAGCCGGCTGCTATATTAAGCCACTATTGGTACAATGTGCTACTGCTGTAGTGAAAAGTGAAAAGCATCCCGAAATTCGAAACCGCTATTTAAGGCTCAAAAAACGCCGTGGTCACAAGCGAGCTATTATTGCAATTGCCCGAATGCTTTTAACCGCTATTTACAACATTCTTAAAAAGAAAGAACCGTATAATCCGGAATTATATAAAAAAGCCGATGTTCTTCCAGTAAACCGTGAGATCACGGTTGAACAAGCGATTTTATTAGCTAAAAGTCAAGGTTTTCGAGTGATGACAGCTGTAACTACTTGATAAGTTAGTAATACAAATATTTCCAATTCAGTCATCGATTGATGGCTTATTTGTCATGCCCATTTTCTTATTGGGTAACCGTGAGTTATATTTCAGACTTTATCCTATGAACAACTGCTCCATTTTGAAAATGAATATTTGCTCATTAGCAATAGATGGTACAAAAAATATCAGATTCCGATAAGAATAGCTGACCAGTACGAAAAACGGGTGGATTTGTTTTTTGACAAAAATGGCACTTTTCAGTTAGAGAATTTCAAGCAACGAAAATTACGGGAGATTGCTGTTTTTTTGAAAAAAGTAAAACGGATAGCGGCACAAAAAACGAACAATGTCATTGATGAAATTGAAAAGTATTTGCAAGCCAATTATGATCGTGACGTTAAATTGCAAGAACTTTCCGACCACTTTTACATTAGCAGGGAATACATTTCGCGAAAATTCAAGCAGGAATTTCATGTGAATATTTCGGATTATCTCTTGAACATCCGCATGGAAAAGGCGAAATCACTGTTAAAAAACAGTCAGTTAAAAATCTATGAAATCGCTGGGATGATCGGCTACCAGGATGATAAATATTTTCGCAAAGTGTTCAAGAAGCTTGTCGGCATCACCCCAAATGAATACCGGGACAAGCATTCATTGCAGTAAAGGGGAGCAGCCCTTCCGTTTATCGGGACGAAGAGAGATCTCGGTTATTGCTCTCCCGATTTTCTGAGCTTGGATCTTTTTTGTCATTTTCCCATGAGATTTGGCTTGTATGTGGAAACGGCTCCATCCATTTTCTCACCCTTCCAGTTCAATATTTTCCACCATCTGTGTCAATGTAAGCCGTTTCATTAATTTTTTCATTCTCTAAAATAAAAGGTGTGGCAGTAAAAGGAGTAATTAGTTGCCGCGCTGAACAAAAAAATCCAGTGGTTCGGGTATCCATAGGACGATTGCTGAATTTTTGCAGGAGGAAGGATTTGCAGCAAGAACAGCTACTTTGGATGAGCCGGAACATGGCTTAACAGACCACCTGAAATCGGTGCTCATTGAGGAACCGGTTTCAGAAATGTGGTGGGTGTAAGTTTCATTGTTTTCCAGATTGAAAGGGCGAACAAACTGTGACAGTGGCGGAATAAATTGTGAAAGTCGCGGAATCGGCGCCGCATCTGGCGGAATCGGACGGAAAAAGTTCGGGAACCGGTGGAATCAGCGGAAAAAGTTGCGGAATTCGTTCGGGAACCGGTGGAGTCAGCTGGAAAAAGTTGTCGAATCGAAGCGGAACTGGCGGGATTCGTGGCAAACGCTGCATATTTAGTCAGCGAATTTGTAGAATGAATAGAGAACCACAAGCGATTTTTAAAAAGAGGTGTTCAAATGAACAAAAAATGGTGGAAAGAAAGCGTCGCGTACCAGGTTTATCCGCGAAGCTTCATGGATAGCAATGGCGACGGAATTGGTGATCTAAAAGGGGTCACGTCCAAACTTGATTACTTGAAAGAACTCGGAATTGATGTTATTTGGCTTTCGCCGATGTACAAGTCGCCGAATGACGATAATGGCTACGATATTTCCGATTATCAGGATATCATGGATGAATTCGGAACGATGGATGATTTTAACGAGCTGCTCGAAGGCGTCCATCAACGCGGGATGAGATTGATTTTGGATTTGGTCATCAACCATACGAGTGATGAACACCCGTGGTTTATTGAATCGCGTTCTTCAAAAGACAATCCAAAGCGCGATTGGTATATTTGGCGGGACGGCAAAAATGGAAAGGAGCCAAATAACTGGGAATCGATTTTTAGCGGGTCGGCCTGGAAATACGATGAAGAAACCGACCAGTACTTTATGCATATTTTCTCCGAGCGGCAACCGGATTTAAACTGGGAAAACCCAGAAGTCCGCAACGCCTTGTACGATATGGTAAACTGGTGGCTTGAGAAAGGAATCGACGGCTTTCGGGTGGATGCCATTTCCCATATTAAAAAAGAACCGGGTTTCCCGGATATGCCGAACCCTAAAAACTTGGACTATGTTCCATGCTTCCCGAAAATGATGAACGTCGAGGGGATTGATGAATTTTTAAACGAATTTACGAAGAAAACGATTAAAAATTATGACGTCATGACGGTTGGGGAAGCAAATGGTGTGGGGCTTGAAGATGCCGATCGCTGGGTAGGCGAAGAAAACGGCTATTTTAATATGATTTTCCAATTTGAGTTTTTGAATTTGTGGGACAAAGCGGCAGATGGTTCGGTTGACGTCCGTGCTTTGAAAAAGAATTTGAGCAAATGGCAGACCGGTTTGGAAGGCAGAGGCTGGAATGCTTTGTTCATTGAAAACCATGACCAACCGCGCAGAGTCTCAAGTTGGGGTGATGATCAGAAATATTGGAAAGAAAGTGCCAAAATGCTGGGCGCCATGTATTTTTTCATGAAGGGAACCCCGTTTATTTACCAGGGACAGGAAATCGGCATGACCAATGTTCAGTTTCCTTCGATTGAAGATTACAATGATGTCGGAATGGTTAACTTTTACAAGGTGGAATCTGCAAAAGGCCGTCCACATGAAGAAATCATGCAGGTCGTTTGGGAGAAAGGGCGGGATAATTCCCGAACACCCATGCAGTGGGATGCAACAAATATGGGCGGATTCACTACCGCTGACAAAACTTGGCTGAAAGTAAATCCGAATTATCTGGAAATTAACGTTGCTGAACAGTTGCAGGATTCCGATTCGATCTACCATTTTTATAAAAAAATGATCCAGCTGCGGAAAGAAAATCCGCTGTTCGTCTATGGAACATATGAATTGCTGCTTCCAAACCATCCAAGATTGTTTGTTTATATCCGCCAATATGGAAGCAAAAAGGCCATTGTGATCAACAATTTTAGCAAAAAGTCTACACGCTTTAAAGTTCCATCAAGCGTTCCCTATGAAAAATCAGAACGGATATTAACTAACTATCCAGTAGCTGAACAAAAACTGCGGAAGGAATTCACGCTGAAACCGTATGAGACAAGGGTATATTTATTGAAATAATCAGTGGTGGATTCTTCATTCCCACTGTCCGTTAATGCGGGAGAAACACTTTGGGGGCAGTCGTGCCTCCTCTTTTTTTGCTAAGAATATTCTGTAAACCTATTGGGGTTTAGTTTATCCTATTGTGGAGGTAAAAAAGATGTCACAACTAAATCGTGCTGTTCCTACAGAGCAGCCAGCCTATAAAATCCCTATTGAATAAATGGAAATACGGATAAATAAAAATTTTGCACGGATAAAAAAGGAAAATTCTAGAAATAGATAGAGGGGTTTTCGCGGAAAAAGGTCTGGAGATAGAAAAATGGGTTAAAATCTGGATGGTATAAATTAGAAATGCGGATAAATTGAAATTTTGCGCGGATAAAGGCTCAGAGCAACACAACCAGTAAGGAAGTCAACTTTTTATTGGGAAATTTGCATCCTGATTACTTCATGGCCGCAACTCCGCCGATGGTTCGTGCTATAATAGGTAGATACAGATTCCACATATCCTCTTTGCTTATCAATCTATCAATCTTTTTAATAAAAATGAAAAGGAGATGGTGATGATGGGTTTGATGAAAAAAGGGATGACGATTCTTCATTTTGACGATACGTATTATGAGCAGCAAAGGCTGAGGAAATTTCCGCATGAAGAAATTGATTTTGAAAAACTGCAGCACGTAAATCTATATTGTGAGCTCGATTCCCTTAAAATTTTGCAAAAAAAATTGCAGAAAAGAAATGAGAAGGGGATCACCTTTATCGGCAGCGGAAACTATCATTATGTTAGTTTTTTATTTTTAAAAGAAATCACAAAACCGTTTACCCTCGTATTATTCGACAATCACCCTGATCTTGGAACGGTCGCGGAGCAAGAACAGAATTTGCTTTCCTGCGGCACTTGGGTATCTTATGCATTAAGAGAACTGCCACTCTTGCAGCGCGTTGTCATTATTGGACCCACTACGGCCATGCCACATCAAGCTTTCGACTCCCGGGTTGTCATTTTTCCATTCGATGGTAGCCATCACTACTCACGAAAATCCATTCTATCTGCCATCCACACAGAAACTGTATACATCAGTATTGATAAGGATGTCTTAAACCGTTCAGAAGCTGTGACCAACTGGGATCAGGGGATTATGAACAGTGAAACGTTGCTGCACGATCTTGCCTTTATTTTGAAAAATAAACAAGTTGAAGGCATGGATGTTTGCGGGGAGGAACAGATTTCGCCGGTGCAGGCGTTTCTGCCGGATTTCCAAAAGGTGATCCGCAAAAATGAAGAGGCGAATATAAACATATTGGAAACCTGTTTAAAAGCGGGTGCGGTGCAAACAAGGGGTGCATAATGGGACAAATTAGTCAGTTGGCCGACAGCATCAAGTTGTGGATCGGTTGCGAGCCCAACAAGAGGTGGAAAAATAGTAAGCAGGTGCGGGAATGAAGCTAAAGACAGGTATTGGGCTTGCCCTTTGCATTGTACTAATTGCAGCGGGAATCTCTTTTTGGCTGCAAAAGAATCAGCAAATCGATAAGATTGAAAATATTCAATATGGAGACAAACTGGAACAGAAACTCGATATTTATATGCCTCAAAGGATTCCAATAGGGAAAAAACTGCCGGTGATCCTTTATGTTCATGGCGGGGGATGGACAGGGGGAAATAAGGAAAATGTCGCAGAAAAGCCGAATTTTTTTATAAAAAAGGGCTATGTCTTCATTTCCATCAACCATCGTCTCTCGCCAAAAGCTACATATGAGGAAATGGCAAGCGATGTGGCTCTTGCGATAAAATGGGTGGACAGCCATGCGGGTGAGTATCAACTCGATCGTCGCAAGATCAATTTGATGGGGCATTCTGCCGGCGGCCACTTGATCATGTTGGTTGGCACCAACCCAAAGTATTTGCAAAAGGCTGGGCTGTCGCCCCAATCAATCCACTCGATTGTCAATTTGGAGGGACCTGTTGATCTGGTTGAATTCATTCAGTGGCTGGGGAGTTATAAAAAAGTATTCGGAGCGGATCCAAAGGTGTGGAAGCAAGCATCTCCTTTAGCGTATGCGGCTGAAAAAAATCTCCCGCCGATGCTGCTGGTCACAAGGAGAGCGGCTTCAGTTGCCGGTTTTGTGAAGAGAACACAGCTGGCGGGTAACCGGGTGGAAGTCTTTGAAAGCAAAACCCTTACCCACAGCGAAGTGACAAAGCTGCTGGGGGACAGCCATGCCTCGGGTGAAGCGAAGGAGATGACGTCTGCTGTGGAGACCTTTTTAAAAGACAAAAATTAGGTAGAATGGTTGATGCCAAGACCCGTCAACCGGAAAAAAAGGGAGGAAAGGTCGTTGATCGCCTGCCTCAACGCCCATCAACCGGAAAAAAAGGGTGTAGCGGTCGATAAGCACCTGCCTCAACGCCCGTCAACCGGAAAAAAAGGGTGAAGCGGTCGCTGAGCGCCATCGTTTCCCGTCAAATAAAAAGAAACCAGCAACTGTGAGTTCAGATCGAGTGCTATGTATAATAATGGAGTCACCATGAAAAAGAAAAAAGCACGGTTTGACCATAGGAGCCAAACCGCGCTGCGTCAAACAGTTACGCTCGAACCTAAGTCAGCTAGCCAAACTGCGCTGCGTCAAACAGTTACGCTTGAACGTAAGCCACGGCTACGCACGCTTGAACGTAAGCCACAGTTACGCTTGAACGTAAGTCAGCTCGCGAAACCGAGCTGCTGCTTCAGAAGGGTCGACGGATAACCCCATTTCATTCAGCGTTTCCCCAATTAAGACAATTGCTTTTTCAAGCATTTCTTCTGTTGCATTGCCCATGTGGCCGATGCGGAACGCTTTGCCTGCCAAGTGGGCAAGCGCGCCTGCGACAATCACGCCTTTTTCAGCTAACGCCGAACGAAACACTGAATCGTTTACCCCCTCAGGGTAGAGAATACAGCTTAACGTCCAGGCCGCATCGCTTTCTTCAGCCAGCGCGCGCATACCGTAGATGGCCAACGCGCCTCTGACTGCTTTGCCCAGTGCCTTGTGCCGCTTGTGCCGCTGCTCCATGCCTTCTTCCAAAACAAGCCTCATACCTTCATCATAGGCATAAATGAGGTTAACTGGCGGTGTGGCAAAATATTTTCCCGGGTCATGCATAATCGGAAGCCAATTGTAAATATCGCAATAGTAAGCAGGCACCCGTTCGATTTGCTTGCGGACTTCGAGGGCAGATTGGTTAAACGCGACAATGGCCAAACCTGGAGGAACGCCGATCGCTTTTTGTGAACCGGTTAAAACAATATCAATTTTCGCTTCCGGACTGCCATAGGTTTTGCTCATATCTTCTTCCATTGCCGCTGTTGCACAAACCCCGTCAAGGATGACAAGTGCACCGTGTTTTTTGATGATCGGAATAAGCGCTTCCAAATTGGCCGATACACCAGTCGAAGTGTCGGCATGGGTGATGGTGACCGCCTTGAAGGAACCATCAGCAAGCGTTTTCTCGACATCTTCCGGGTTCACTCGTTTTCCCCATTCAGATTGAATACAATCGACTTCGATTCCATAGGCTTCCGCCAATTTGCTAAATCGATCGCCAAAGTACCCTTGGCTGATGACCAACATTTTTTCCCTAGCCTGGACCGTATTGACAACAGCCATCTCCATTGCCAATGTGCCTGAACCGCTGATGACAAACACTTCACCGTCTGTTTTCAGCATTTCTTTTGTTTTTTCAATTGCACTGCGATAAATGGCGACAAACCGTGGATCGGTATGGCTCCGTGTTTCGGATGCAAGCGCATCGTAAATCGAATCGACAACCGGCGTCGGCCCGGGGATAAGCAGCATTTCCTTGTTCCGCATCTGTGCTTCCTCCTTATAAGAATCATAAAATTTATCTATAAACCTATTACTACTTCTATTTCGGATGCCTAAAAACCTGCTTTTTCAATCGAGCATTTCGGATAAATTCAAAGTGGCACCAGATCATGTATAATACAAATAAAAGGCGAATGGTGAGTAGCTAAAAAAATGGGGGAGCTGGGACAAGGTGAAAGGAAAGCTGAAACTGGTTACAGCGATGTTGATTTTTGGCAGCATCGGCGTGTTTGTGAAAAATGTAGATTTGCCTTCTAGCGGGATTGCGTTTTTGAGAGGAATGATCGGCAGTTTGTTCCTATTGATCGTCAGCGTCTTCCTGAAGCAGAAGAAGACATCTTGGGAGTCGCTGAAGAAAAATGGCTGGCTGCTGCTGCTTTCCGGAGCAGCGATTGGCTTTAACTGGATTTTTTTGTTTCAAGCCTATAAATATACAACTGTTTCCAATGCGACGTTAAGCTATTATTTTGCCCCGGTGTTTGTCATGATGTTAGCGCCGTTTGTGTTAAAAGAAAAACTGACGCCCGTCAAAGTGGGCAGCATTCTTACCGCGATGATCGGTTTGTTTCTTGTTGTCAACCTAAACAAAAGCGGAGCGGCCGGAGGAACCTACAACCATGCCATCGGGATTCTCTACGGCCTATCGGCTGCGGCCCTGTATGCCAGCGCCATTTTAATGAATAAATTTATTAAAAATCTTTCCGGATTTGAGACAACATTGATTCAATTACTGGTTGCCTCGCTCGTGTTGCTGCCGTACACTTTTTTCAAAGATCATTTGAATTTATCCGGCATATCCGCCCAGTCGGTTACTTTTATCGTTATGCTTGGAATCATTCATACGGGTGTTGCGTACTTTTTCTACTTTACTTCATTAAAGGAATTGAAGGGGCAGACGATCGCTGTACTCAGTTACATCGATCCGATTTCAGCGGTGTTGATTGCGGCTGTTTTTCTTGGCGAAAGTATGAGTCCACTGCAAATGATTGGCGGGGCTTTGATTCTTGGTTCTACCTTTGTAAGCGAACGAATCGACATGAACGCCGAGATGCTATCAGAAAACAAGGTTTAGACAGATTGGAACGGGAATGCATATGAAGGAATATTTTTATGAAAAATTGTTAAACATCAAGACGAGTGAGGAACAGCAAGGCTTTTATCCCTCTTTCCATTACCACCGCTACGAGCCGACTCCGTATTGTGCCCTTGAGGAATTGATGGCAAAGTACGAGTTAAGAGACAGCGACCGCATCGTCGATTTTGGCTCTGGAAAAGGGCGGCTCAATTTCTTTTTTCATTATGTTTCAGGTGCCGCGGCGATCGGCGTCGAAATGAATGAAATGCTTTACCAAAAGGCGCTTGATAATTTGAAACGGTACTGTAAAAAGACGAAGAAGATCGAATTTTTTTATGGTAAAGCAGAAGAGTATCCGTTTGACCCCCGGGACAATCGCTTTTATTTTTTTAATCCGTTTTCCGTTGAAATTTTTCGCACAGTCGTCAACAATTTGCTGCTTTCGTTTGAAAAATCACCAAGGGAGATGGAACTCATTTTGTATTACCCGGCAGATGAGTATGTTTATTTTTTGGAAAAATACTCACCATTTGAATTGAAGCTGGAAGTGGGTTTGCAAAATTTACTGAAACATGATCCATATGAACGGTTTTTAATTTACCGGTTTGGCTAACGAGTGAGGGAATGAAAATGAATGTGGCTGTATCGATTTTTCAGATGGTTTGGATGAGTTTCGTTCAATTGGTTTATTTGCTTGGTGTGCTGATTGCGTGCGGTCTTCTTTTGGGTTATCTTGAGAAGTTGTCCAATTGGCTGCTTGTTCGCGCCTTCGGACGAAAGGGTGTCATGCTGACGGCGTGGCTCGGGACTCCGGTTCATGAATTGGGGCATTTGCTGATGTGTTTTCTCTGGGGACACCGGGTAACAAGGGTGAAGCTGCTGCAATTGAACAGCCCGGATGGAGTGCTCGGCTATGTGGAACATGAATACAATCGCAACAGCCTTTACCAGCGGGTAGGGAATTTTTTTATCGGGGTGGGTCCGCTTTTTAGTGGAATTGCCGCATTGCTTCTAGGCATGTATTACTTGGTGCCGCAATCGTTCACGGCTTTTCAAACGGAGGTTCAGCAGCTTCTCATAACGGGGAACGTGAGCTTCAATGGATGGACGATTACGACAGGAGCGGCTTTGGTCATTGGCAAAAGTTTTTTTACAATGGAGAATATCATTCGGCCATCGTTTTGGCTTTTTTTGCTTGCGGCGATTAGCATATCTTCCCATATTGCTTTGAGCAGGGAAGATATGCGCAATTCAGCGAACGGCCTGGCAGCGATTTTTTTCATTTTGTTTTTGTTTAATGTGGTTGCAAAATTTTTCGGAATTCCTAGTGAGCAAGTGATTGGAAAAATTGCCGAGTACAATGCCTATGTGTTTGCATTCGCCACTGTAGCGCTCTTTTTTTCACTCTTAACCCTATGTTTGGCGTTTTTCTTCTATCAAATCAACGCGTTCCGCCGAAGACGATCAAATAGATGGGAGTAAAAAGGGTTATTTTTCCAAAAACAGTTGTTTTAAGCCGTCTTTTTCCTGATCAATTTCCTCAGCTGTCCGGATACCAAGCCTCCTGATCAGCGACAATGGGGGACACCAGCCTTGCAAGGCATGCTGGATCATAAATACACTTGCAGTTCCGGATACTAGCATCCATGCCCGATTTTTTGTCAGCCCATAAATGGAAGAGATGAGAGTAATGATTGACAAATTGGTCTCAAGCACCCGTTCAGTATCCCATTCAAAATCCAATTCTTCAAGCCGCTGTTTGATTTCCGTTTTATCCTTTTCTTTAAAAAGACGTATATTTTCCGCGATTTTCCTTTGAATTGCTTCATTGATATAATCCGGTGTATTTCCATTCACTTTGGTTGCTGTTGCTGGGAACAATTGATTGAACATGCTGATCCCTCCTTATTTTGTTCTTTCTATAGTATCAGTCAAACAGGTCAATCTTATTTAGGCAATAGCAATGACTGATTTGCGATTATCCCGGATTTTTTCCAATCAACGACATTTTTTAATTGACCTTTACGTTACGTAAAAGTGTATGGTGAAAATGGAAGGAGCTGAAGACGTATGGAATACACAGTGCAAAAACTGGCGGAGTTGGCGGGGGTCAGCGCGAGAACCATCCGGTATTATGATGAAATTGGAATTCTAAAGCCGGCTGAAATCAGTTCATCTGGTTACCGGAAGTATGGGCGCGAGGAAGTTGAAATTCTCCAGCAAATTCTTTTTTATCGCGAGCTTGGGGACAGCCTGGAAAAGATTAAACTAATCATAACTTCCCCTACTTTTGACGCACTTGCAGCACTGAAAACGCACCATGATCAGCTTCTGGAAAAAAGAAAGCAATTGGATTTATTAATTGCCAATGTTAAAAAAACGATTGCTTCAGCTGAGAGGGGAATAAAAATGACAGATCAGGAAAAATTTGAAGGCTTTAAAACGAAACTGATTGAAGAAAACGAAAAGAATTACGGAGAGGAAGTTCGTAAAAAGTTTGGTGATCAGGCGGTGGACCGCTCAAATCAAAAGATAAAGGGAATAACCCAGGAGCAATATGAAGTTGTTACGAAGTTAGCCGATGAAATTCTGGAAACCCTTTATGCCGCCTATCAAACAGGGGATCCATCCAGTGATCTTGCGCAAAAAACAGCTGATTTGCACCGACAGTGGCTAAGTTTTTATTGGGATGTTTACACGAAGGAAGCACATGTTGGAATTGTACAAATGTATGTGAGTGACGAACGGTTTAAAGACTATTATGACAAGGGCCAACCTGGAGCCGCAGAATTTTTGAGAGATGCAGTGCTGACCTATACAGGAATGAACATCTAATTCACCCGTTAAGGGTGTTTTTTTTACGAAAAATTTACAAGAAAGCTGAAAGGATTGCTTTATAATTAATTGTGGCAAATCAGACAATTTTAAAGGTGGCAAAATGAAAAAACTATTCGACTATCTTCGCTTTTTGCATGTAAATCGGGAACGGTTTTATCAGGAATACAGCCGTGAGCGGGAGCTTAAAACCTTAATGAATGCCAAAAAAATAACGACCTTTTTTCAACCGATTCTTTCACTGGGGCATGGCGCCACGATGGGTTTTGAAGTTCTCAACCGTCCTGATCGTTCACCGCATTTCCCGACAACCGAAAAGTTTTATGACTATGTAGGAAGCAGTCGGGCTGTTTTTGGAATCGAACAATTTCTGCGGAACCTTTCACTTGAACGATACTCAAGGCAAATTGAAACGTCTCCCCAATTTCAAGGAAAGTTGGTATTTTTGAATATCCAGCCGCAAGTGTTGGCCGATCCTTCTTACAGAAGCGGAAAGACGTTAGAACTTTTGGATCGTTATGGTCTATCCCCAGATCAAATTGTGTTGGAATTAACGGAAAAAGAAGCCGTTATTGATTATGAACAATTTGAAAAAATCGTTGGCCACTACCGCCGCCAAGGATTCCGGATTGCGGTAGATGACGCCGGGACGGGGTATAACAGTTTGAAAACATTAGGCTATTTAAAACCGGAGTTTATTAAAATTGATAAATCGCTGATTCGAAAGATTGAAGAACACCCGACACAGCAGCACTTGGTTGAACTGCTGCTGGAGTTTGCTTTGCAATCGGAAACCTTAGTGATTGCTGAAGGAATTGAAACCATATCAGAATTGCGGTTTTTACAAAACCTAGGAGTTCAACTTGGACAAGGCTATGCCCTTGGCCATCCTGAACAAGAGTTAGTCGAAGGAAAGCTGCCATTGTCAAAGCCGATTATTCGCAAACAGTTAAGCTGAAAAATTGTTTTGCTACAAGCGTTTAAATGATTGCATTATAGCGGCTAGGTCGGTTAGAGTAAGTAAGTATGATACCATTTTTAGGAGCTGCACGAATAAGGAGGAAGTCACATTGTTTCATTACATTACAGCCATCATTTTGGGAATGGTCGAAGGTCTGACTGAGTTTCTTCCTGTATCCTCTACAGGGCATTTAATTTTAGTAGGAGATCTTCTCAACTATACGGGGGAAGCATCGAAAACATTTGAAATTTTTATCCAACTCGGATCCATTCTTGCTGTTGTTGTTGTCTATTGGCGGCGTTTCATTGTATTGATCGAAGGAGTTTTTTCAAAAGAAAAGCGCCAAGGCTTAAATTTTATTCACGTCATTTTAGCGATGATTCCGGCGGTTGTCATTGGCTTGATTGCCCGTGATGCGATTAAAGCGTATCTTTTTTCGCCAACAACTGTATTAATTGGGCTCGTTGCCGGTGGTATTTTAATGATTGTTGCCGAAAATCGAAAAAAACCCAACCCGACCACCGATCTGGATTCATTAACCTATCGACAGGCTTTTGTGGTTGGTTTGTATCAAGTTTTAGCACTGTGGCCAGGGTTTTCTCGCTCAGGTTCAACGATTGCCGGCGGTATTCTTGCAGGGACAAGCCATCGCGTAGCTGCGGATTTTACATTTATTGTTGCGGTGCCAATGATGGTCGCAGCTTCCGGACTTGATTTGGTAAAAAGCTACAAATATTTATCGCCAAGCGATATTCCATTCTTTGGAGTCGGTTTTATTACCGCGTTTATTGTTGCCTTAGTTGTTATTAAAGTGTTCTTGAAGCTTATTTCGAAAATAAAATTGAAGCCATTTGCCTATTATCGTTTTGTCTTAGCAGTCGTTTTCCTTCTGTATATGTTAGTGAAATAGTGGAATCAAAAAAGCTCATCCGGACTGGGATGAGCTTTTTGTATGGAATGGATAAAAAAACGGAAAGAGCGTAATGGAGTCCTGTATTAGGTTAAAGGAAAACAATGGTATTTCATACAAACGGCAATAATGATTGACTTTAATGGCAAACCAATTTATAATCAGAAAATGTAACGTATATATGTAAGGAAATCTAACATAATACTTTCTGTTCTAAAGTTAACTAGTAGTCGTCTTAAAATAAACAAATAAAAGTTTACTATGTTAGGGGATGTAACATGATTGCGGTAAATGATTATTATCAAAATCCTGTTTTTTGGTTCTCTTCCAAGCAATTAATTGAGGCGTTAGAAGCAATCAAAGGCATGAAACAAAATGAGATTGACATCATTAAAGAAAAAATTAAGCAGTTTGAGCAAAAAAGAAGATCGCATGAAGTTTGGTACCAGTCACTTTCTCCGGTGCGGAAATTTTTTGCTGGTCGGCCGCCGGTTCACCACCAAGCTGTCGAATATCTCGTCAATGTCAAAGATCGATTTCAGCAAATTGAACAAATCAATCGGAAACTTGCTGAAATCAATGGATTGATCGAAAAGATTCAAGAAGAACCGGAAATGGAACGAATCGTTTTGGCAAATGATATAATCGATGAGCTTAGACGATGGGTGGATCAAGGGGGAATGACAGAATGACCATTCAAGCACTGCAATCAGGCCTAAATACCATTTGGGTTGTGCTGACGGCGGCAATGATTTTATTAATGGAGGGCGGTTTTGCTTTATTAGAGGCAGGCTTTGTCCGTTCGAAAAATAGTGTGAATATCATCATGAAAGTATTCGCTGATATTACGATTGGCACCTTAAGCTATTATGTTCTCGGGTTTGCACTCATGTATGGGGCCGACTTTCTATCTTTTATCGGTAAAAACGGCTTTTTATTAAAGGGGGATTTCTCCCATTTGGATTTGCCGGTTTCACTTGACACATTCTGGTTATTCCAGGCGGCGTTTGTCATTGCCGTTATTTCGATTGTTTCTGGTGCGGTAGCAGAAAGAATTAATTTCCGGGCATATATCCTTTATGTCGTCCTGATGACAGCTATCATTTATCCAATTGCCGGTCATTGGGTATGGGGCGGCGGTTGGTTGAGCAAATTGGGCTTTCAGGATTTCGCCGGTTCGGCTGTGATTCATGCTTTAGGTGGTTTTTCTGCGCTGGCGGCCGCAATCTTAATTGGACCAAGAAAAGGGAAATTCAATCCGGATGGAACGAGTTCAATCGCCCTGCCCAGCAACCTTCCTTTAGCATCGGTTGGCGCCTTTTTACTCTGGTTTGGCTGGTTTGGTTTTAACGCTGGAAGCACTCTGCAAGCAACGGATGTGCGGATTGGTCATATTGCGATTGTGACGATGTTGTCGGCTGCAGCAGGAGGAGCGGTCACACTGATTTACACCCTGTTCCGTTACGGTCGTTCGGATGCGCCATCTGTCATTAACGGTTCCCTTGCAGGACTTGTCGGAATTACGGCAGGCAACGCTTTTGTCAGCGACTTATCTTCCATTGTGATCGGTATTGTTTCAGGGATGTTGATGATGGCGGCAACGGACTGGTTGGAAGCGCGAAAAATTGATGACCCGGTTGGTGCGTTTCCCGTCCATGCTGTCTCAGGGGCATGGGGAACAATCGCAGTCGGTCTGTTTGCGACAAAAGACGGCTTGCTGACAGGCGGCGGCTGGCATTTGTTAGGTGTGCAGCTTCTTGGCCTGGTTGTCCTTTGTGCCTGGGGCTTTGTGTTTACATGGTTCGGACTGAAACTCATAAAGCAATGGGTGCCGATCCGCGCGACGAATGAGGAAGAGGAACTCGGCCTCGACGTCAGTTATCACGGCATTATGGCAACCCACAGCATGCCCGAATTTTTAAAAGTAGAAGAACCGATTCGCGAGAAAAACTTACAAGAAGAATAACTCATAAAAACAGAGCATTGGAGTATACTTGTGCTCTGTTTTTTGTATTCCAGATCTTAGGAAATCTCAATGGAGATGAATGTTCTTATCCGTGCGATTTTGAATTTTATCCGTTGAAATTATCAATTTATCCGTGAACTTTCCCCCTTTATCCATGGAATAAGTCCATATATCCGCGAAATATATCCGTATCTCCGTTTTTCCAAAATAGGAAATCAGACTTTTCAATGAGAGTACTTTTCGGAATCCTTTCCTTTTTTTATGAAAAAATCATTTTCTTCATTTCTATATAAATGGAATTAAAGGATTTTAAGAAAATTTGTCCAATTCTTATAGGTAAATAAAACCTTTAGGAAGGCGGACACATAATGAAAATCCTTCAAAATGAAAACATGGATTCAATTCAGGAAGTTAAAGCTTGTATGCATGGTTTAAGGGATCTACGGATGTTTAAACGTTATCAGGCTATCCTCATGCATTTAAAAGGACGGACTTATGTAGAAATCGCTGACCTTTTAGAATGTACGGAGCAAACTATATATAACTATGTTCGAGCCTATAAAACTAACGGTTTGGAGGGATTAGTTCCCGGACAATCTCCCGGACGCCCTTGTCAACTAACAGAGGAACAAGAAAAGGAACTCTATCAGTTAATTGTTGAAAAAAAGCCAGCTGCTGTTGGATTTCCCGCAGAAATGAATTGGACTTCATTTCTTGTTCGCGATTGGATTAAGCAAACATTTGACATTGTTTATACGGACCGGGGTGTAAGGAGATTGTTGACTCGTTTGGGATTTAGTTACACAAAACCAACGTATACCCTAGCAAAGGCTGACCCCGAGAAACAGGAAGCGTTCAAACAAGAATTTGAAACGATTAAAAAAAATGATGAATGACGAAATTGATCGAATTCTGTTTCAAGATGAATCCATGATCAGGGACTACCAAGCTTTAGCCAATACATGGTTTCCTAAAGGGCAACAAAAAGTGATACCTACTTATGGAAAACATCACGGGGTTAAATTAATTGGTACCCTCGATTACGAAACAGGCGAAGTGTTTGTCACAGAAGAAGAACACTATGATGCTCAAGTTTTCCTATCTTTTCTTGAAAAAGTTGTAGTCAGATACAAGGGTGAGAAGATTGTAATGATACTGGATAATGCTAGAATCCACCACTCGAAACTGATTCAACCTTTTCTCGAAGCCCATAAAGATCATCTGCAACTTGTTTTTCTCCCACCATACAGCCCAGAGTTAAACCTAATTGAAGGACTGTGGGGATGGTTAAAAAAATCAATTATTTATAATGTTTTTTATAAAACGGTAGAAGAAATTAGAGTGGCTGTCCAGACATTCATTACACAAATCAATAAAGACCCTATGAAAATCGTTAATCGTCTATGTCTTAAGCTTTAACTATTGACTCAATTACACCTTTAGCCAGATTGCCAGGATCGGATTGAGCAATAAATAGCCTAAAACGATATTCGACAAACTCCGATGATTGCAGGTATATTGTGCTTAAATTTTGTAGAATATTGTCATTAATCTAGGAAATCGTTACAGAACCAAATTGTTTAGTTCCATATATATAGCAAAAAAATCCTAGTTTGAAAGAACGAAATTCATAAAATTTTTCCTTTATTTTCATTAAGTGATCCTTTACACTTATTTTGCAGGGGCATATCATCTAAGGTGAAAGCGGTACCTATCATTTGCTCTATGAAATGGACAAATTTAGTGCAAAATAAAAACAAACAGCCTAGAACAGCCAGTTTGTCGAATAGTACATACTTACAAATAACTATTCCCAAATAGCGGGATAGTTTTTTTATTTAAAAGGTCATGGAGGGAAAAGTATGAAGTTGACGATTGGAAAAAAATTATATGCCGGTTTTTTGTCCATTGTTTTACTGCTTGGCGTTATTTCGGGGATAAGTTTTGTACAAATTTCGTCAGTGGATGGCATATATAATCAGTTGTTAAAAGACCGAGTACAAAAAATGCTGATTATTAAAGACATGGTCAGTGCCATGCAGAAGCAGCAGGCGGCATCAAGAGGATTTTTAGTAATGGCGACGGATAAGGAAATGCAAAGTTATTATCAGGCGAAACAGCAGTACGATGAAATCAGCAAATCGCTGGAACCGCTGATTAAACAGGCAGAAGACCGAGCGATGTTCAATGAACTGCAGAGCATTGCAGAGAAATATGATCAGGCAAGCCAGCAAGTATTTCGCTTAAGAAAAATCAACGACCCAAGATACCAAGATGAAATGAACACAAAAATGGCACCGCAAACGGAAGCATATAGTAAAAAATCGCAAGAATTCGTCCAACGCCAACAACAAAAGCTTGACCAAGAAATTCAAAATACGTCAAAAACGGTTATGTGGGTAAAAATTATCATTTTAGCAGTTTCCATTGTTTCTTTAGCCATTGCAGTAACGATTGCTTTTAGCATTGGCAAAGCAATTACCAGACCAGTAAAAGCGGTGAATGCCCAGCTCAAAGAGATTGCAGAGGGAGAGGCCGATTTAACGAAAAAAATCGCGGTAAAGTCCAAGGATGAAATGGGAGAATTAGCTGAGAATTTTAATAAAATGCTTGCAAATCTTCGTACATTGATTCAGCATGTAGCGATCACGACAGACCAGGTTGCAGCATCGTCCGAACAATTGACGGCAAGCGCCGATCAAACCTCAAAGGCTACCGAATCAATCGCTTCATCGATTCAAGAAGTAGCAGTAGGCTCGGAAAAACAAGTTACGAGTATGGAAGAAAGTTCGAAATTGATTAACCGGATGGCTCAAGGAATTCAGTTGGTCGCAAACAATGCGCAAAATATGACCGACTCAATGGTTCAGACAAATACGATTGCGGCAAATGGAATTGTCTCTGTTGAAAAAGCCGTGAAGCAAATGAGCGAAATCCATAGCAATGTCGAAAAATTAAGTGGGGTTATCCAAGGTCTTGGCGAAGGTTCAAAGGAAATTGGACAAATTGTCGAGGTGATCTCCGGTATTGCCGCACAAACGAATTTGTTGGCATTAAATGCTGCGATTGAAGCAGCAAGAGCTGGTGATCAAGGCCGGGGATTTGCCGTTGTCGCCGATGAGGTGCGCAAGCTGGCAGAGCAGTCTGCTTCATCTGCGCTGCAAATAGCAGAAATGATCAAAACGATCCAAATGGAGACTGAAAAAGCAGTCGAATCAATGCACTTTACGTTTGCAAAAGTAAATGATGGGATTGAAGTGGTGAACCAGGCCGGAACATCGTTTGGAACAATCAATCAATCGATGAACCATGTTGCCGGACAAATGGAAGAAGTGACTTCATCTGTGCAACAAATGGCAGCTGGGGCAGAACAAATTGTCCAAGCCATTGAAAATGTACGAGGAATTTCTGAGGAAGCAGCTTCCGGCACGCAAAATATTTCCGCTGCGGCGGAGGAACAATTAGCTACCATGGAGGAAATTGCTTCATCATCTAAATCATTGGCCGACCAGGCAGAAAACCTGCAAACGCTGATTAGCCGATTCAAAGTATAAAAAGGGCGCCGACCTTCTTTTATGGAGATCGGCGTCTTTTTGGCTAATTTATATCTATAAATTCTGAACGCACGACGTGCAGGATAAGGAATTCTTCGGCAGCTTCATCATGGCACGAAGGAAAAGTTCCAGCTTTTTCGAGGATGCCCTAGTCAGGAGAAAGGCACAAGACGTGCGCACTACTGGCTTCCTTAATGCCCGATTCTCGTATTTTTCAGGGTAAAATGGTCATTACTGTCTTTCCGAATGCCCGATTCTCGTATTTTTCAGGGTGAAAGGGTCACTACTGGCTTCCTTAATGCCCGCATCTCCTAATTTTCAGGCCTAAGCGGTCATTACTAGCTCCCATAATGCCCGCATCTCCAATTTTTCAGACCGAAGCGGTCATTACTAGCTTCCGTAATGCCCGCATCTCCAATTTTTCAGGCCTAACCGGTCATTACTAGCTTCCTTAATGCCCGATTCTCGTATTTTTCAGGGTAAACCGGTCATTACTAGCTTCCGTAATGCCCGCATCTCCAATTTTTCAGGCCTAAGCGGTCATTACTAGCTTCCGTAATGCCCGCATCTCCAATTTTTCAGGCCTAAGCGGTCATTACTAGCTCCCGTAATGCCCGCATCTCCAATTTTTCAGGCCTAAGCGGTCATTACTAGCTCCCATAATGCCCGTATCTCCAATTTTTCAGGCCTAAGCGGTCATTACTAGCTCCCGTAATGCCCAATTCTCCTAATTTTCGGGGCGAAATGGTCATTACTAGCTCCCATAATGCCCAATTCTCCTAATTTTCAGGGTAAAATGGTCATTACTAGCTCCCGTAATGCCCGCATCTCCAATTTTTCAGGCCTAACCGGTCATTACTAGCTTCCCTAATGCCCGATTCTCGTATTTTTCAGGGTAAACCGGTCATTACTAGCTCCCGTAATGCCCGCATCTCCTAATTTTCGGGGCGAAATGGTCATTACTAGCTCCTGTAATGCCCGCTACTCCAATTTTTCAGACCGAAGCGGTCATTACTAGCTTCCGTAATGCCCGCATCTCCAATTTTTCAGGCGAAAGCGGTCATTACTAGCTCCCATAATGCCCGCATCTCCAATTTTTCAGGCCTAAGCGGTCATTACTAGCTTCCGTAATGCCCGATTCTCGTATTTTTCAGGGTAAACCGGTCATTACTAGCTTCCGTAATGCCCGCATCTCCAATTTTTCAGGGTAAACCGGTCATTACTAGCTCCCGTAATGCCCGCATCTCCAATTTTTCAGGCCTAACCGGTCATTACTAGCTCCCGTAATGCCCGATTCTCTTATTTTTCAACGATTGGTAGAAAACAACGCCTCTGGCTCGAACAAGTCATGACGGAATCGATGCATGATTTTGTTAAAGCTATTAATGAAGCAAAGCCGCGTTGGTCTGCTGAAGGCGTGACCCTTCGATTAGGAATGGAAGCAGACTATTTTCCAGGTAGTGAGCAGATGCTGAAGGAATTAGTGGGAATATATGAATGGGATTATGTGATTGGCTCTGTTCACTATATTTATGGATGGGGATTTGATAATCCAGACACACAAGATCATTTCGAAAATTATAATCTGGAGAATTTATATAGAGATTTTTTCATGATGGTGGAAAAGGCCATTCGCAGCAACATCTTTCAGTTTGTTGCGCATTTAGATAATTTAAAAGTTTTTAATTATCGTCCCGATGAGCGCCTGTTGCTTCCTTACTACGAAAATATTGCTAAAGCCCTTGTCGAAACTGACACGGCGACAGAAATTAACGCAGGCCTTTACTATCGCTATCCAGTTCAGGAAATGTGTCCAAGTCCTACCTTTTTGGATGTGCTAATTAAAGCTGGCGTTCCGCTGACTACCTCGTCTGACTCCCATTTCCCGGATGATATCGGAGCTTTTATTGATGTAAATACAAGAACCCTGTTGGAAAAAGGAGTAACGGAGATTGCCACCTTTCAAAAGAAGAAGCGGATTATGAAACCAATAAAGGACAGTCATCCATTCTAGTAATGGGTGACTGTCCTTTACAGATACGTGATTAAATATGCTTGCAAAGTGTAGTTAGTAGAGAGCAGAATAGTAAAAAATGAGGTTTAGTTAACAAATCTTCCAGCTTCACGCCCGTTGTTTTCCCAGTATTCATTCCGCAAATGAACTTTTTGGATTTTTCCGGAAGCGGTTTTCGGCAATTCTTTCACAAACGCCACGCTTGTGATGGCTTTAAAATGGGCCAATTTTTCCTTGGAAAACGCGATGAGTTCTTGTTCAGTCACGTTGTGGCCATCCCTTAAAACCACATAGGCGTGCGGGGTTTCTCCCCACTTTTCATGCGGTACGGCAATTACTGCGGCTTCCAGTACGGAAGGATGTTCGTATAACACACCTTCGACCTCAATGGATGAGATATTTTCGCCGCCGCTGATAATGATATCTTTCTTGCGGTCAACAATATCAATATGTCCAAACGCATCAACGGTCGCCATATCCCCTGTATGTAGGTAGCCGTTGCGAATGGCTTCCATCGTCGCTTGTTCATTTTTCCAATAGCCTTTCATCACACCGTGGCTGCGTGTGACAACCTCGCCGATTTCTGTGCCGTCGTGGGCAACTTCCTCTCCATGCTCATTGACTACTTTGACTTCACAGCCGATCATCGAATAGCCGGCTTTTGCTTTGATCCGGTATTGCTGCTCGAACGGCAAATCTTTCAGATGCGAACGAATCGTTGAAATCGTGCTTAGCGGGGAAGATTCTGTCATCCCATATACTTGAATAAACTCCCAGCCGAGCTCTTGTTCAACCCTTGTGACAAAAGCAGGCGGCGGGGCAGAACCAGCAATGACAACCCTTACATTTTGTTCGATCTGAGGAGCATTCTTCTCGTAAAACTGCATGAGTGAATTCAAGACAGTTGGTGCCATATGCATGATACTGACTTTATGGCGCTCCAAAGCCTGAAAAATAGTTTCCGGGGAAGCCTTTCTTAAGCAAACTTGGGATGTACCGTTTGCTGTATAGTAGAATGGCGAACCCCAGCCATTGACATGAAACATCGGCAGAACATGGAGCAGAACATCTTCATCCGTGATGCGTAAATGATGCATCGATGAAAGGGCATGCAAGTAATTGTTTCGGTGGGTAAGCATCACACCCTTTGGATCCCCGGTTGTGCCGCTTGTATACAAAAGTGTACAGACATCATCTTCATCAAGAACTTCCCGGTTAAAAGCTTCGCTGCTGTGCCGTAAGAGCCATTCATCATAATCAGTCTCTTCTGTTAGCAAGTCTTTATAATGAACAACAATTTTTTCGACCGTCTGCAACTGATTTTTTATCGGCACAATTAAGTGATACAGGTCTTGGTCGACAAACAGAACCCTTGCTTCGCTATGGTTTAAAATAAACAAATAATCTTCGGGTTTTAAGCGAATATTTAACGGAACAATGATTCCGCCAAGTTGAAAAACGCCGTAAAAGCCCTCAAGCATTTCAACTGTATTGGGTGCGAGATAGGCAACCCGGTCGCCTTTTTGAATGCCAAGACGTTTCAAACCGTGTGATAAGCGGTTTACACGATCATTTAATTGTTCGTATGTAAACGCGCGATCATCACAGTAAATGGCTTCCTTTGTCCCATAAAGCGAAACGGCTCTGTCTAAAAAGTGTGTAAGGACTAATGGTACATTCATTTGGTTTCCTCCCAAGAGATAATTTCAGAATTGAGTAAATTTTACCACAGTTACAGAACTGTTAGTGTCGAAAAATGTCTGTTATACAACAAAAAATACTCTGACATTTCAAACATTTAAAAAGGAATTCTTGATAAAATAAAGTGAAGGGAGAGGGGAGTGGGGGTTTGGTCAGAAAAATTAAAAATCATGAGTTGGAGCTGCTGAAACGGGAACTTTATTTTCTAGAGACAAATGGAACAATCACAAGCAGTAAAGTAAATGAGATTGTCAGCCTATATGAAGCAGAAGAACGATTTTCTTTTACCAAAACGCTTTTGTATGTCGGTTCGATTTTGGTCGGTGCCGGAATTTTAAGTTTTATTGCCAGCAATTGGGCGGATATTGGAAAAACAGTGAAGGTTTTATTGATCTTACTGGTATACATTGGCTCGATTTTTGCAGGTTTTAAACTCGAACAGCATTATCCGAAAACATCCAAAAGCTTGTATTATCTTGCGGTGATCGTTTTCGGAGCCGGAATTTTTCTTGTTGGCCAAATGTTTCACTTTGGTGGCGATTTTCAAAATGCTTTTTTGTGGTGGTCGCTTGGAATTCTGCCGCTTGCCTGGGTGCTTAAGGATAAACGAATTCTGCTTGCAGCAGCGTTATTTGCCTTGATCTATTTGTTCAACAGCACGTATTTGAGCGGGGCGGTGATTCCGTATTGGATTCTTCTCTGGATAGCGGCTATTTATGTTTTGAATGAACGAATAGGCTATTCTAGGCTTACTGGCTTTGTGTCGGGTATGTTGATGTTGACGTTTATTGGAACAGTCATGAGCTATATGATTGGAGACAATGCAGCAGATGGGTATGTCTACGGGATTGTTTATTTGCTAATTGGCGTTTTTCTGGCGATTGGCAATGCGAAATTTCGGCAGGCAACGATTTTTCTTGGCCACTTAACCCATGGCGGAGCAGCATTGATGCTCTCGTTTCAGGATCGTTGGCCATTTGATTGGCTTTACCTTCCATTTTCGCTCCTGTACCTTTTGTTTGTCCTGTTTTTAATCAAAAAAGGAAGCCTGCTCAATATTGTTATTTTATGTGTACTGATTTTCCGTTTCTACCTGGATATTTCGTTTGCTTTTTTGCCAAAATCGTTTGTTTTTATTTTCGGAGGCCTGCTTTTGTTAGGATTTGGCTTTTATTTTGAAAAACAACGGAAAAAGGCAGGGGGTGGAGGGAATGAGTAAGCGAGCAAAGCAGTTGATTCTTGCAAGTGCCGTCCCTATTCTCGTCTTGCTGGGCATGGCGGTTCTTCCTCTATACACGCTGTTAAATGGAGTAGAGATTATGCTGCAAACAAGGCCGGTTGATCCGTCAGATCCATTTCGTGGTGACTATGTGAACCTTAGCTATCAAGCCGAACAAGTGCCAAAGGAGCTTGTCGAAGCCGATGTTGTAAGGAAAGTAGAGCACGGTTCAGGTCAAGTTCCGGTTTATGTTCTTTTGGAAAAAAAGAACGGTGTTCATGTTCCGGTAAACGTTTCGCTGAAGAAACCTGCATCTGGAATCTATTTAAAGGGCAGGCTGGACTACATAAGTCCAAGTGAAAACCAGAAAGTTGTTGCGTATATTCAGTATAGCCTTGATAAATACTTTGTTGAAGATGACACTGGCCGTAATTGGGAAGATGCGGCGTCAAAAGGCGGCTTGTTGGCAAAAGTTAAAGTATTCAACGGGTATGCCTACCTAACAGATATTGTAAAATAGGGAAAAAGGGGGACGGTGCTTATGTTTTTTACCCGCTAGAAACAAGGTATTGTCCTCATTTTTATGGTATAATAGGGAACAAATACTGAATTGGGAGGCTGATGGAATAATGCAGAATGATCTAATAAAGCCAACTGAGTTGCTTATTCTGGATAAAAAGAAGTCGATAAAAGGGGAAGTTTCCCGCGCAGTTTTTTACGGCAGAAGCAAAGTGGCTGTTGTAGAAACTCCGGAAAATGGAACGTACTATTTGTGCTACTATAAAAATCGGCTCATTATTGGCGGCCAATTGGAACTCGTCGAAAAGGCCACTTTTATTGAGCGAGCGTTTCATGACGGGATTGTCCTTCATTCGCCTCACCCGTTGTTATCGGCTTTCATTCCAGACTTGACGGTTTCGATCCCGAATCGAAATAAGCTCTTCACCCAGCTTCAAGTTGATTTTTCCCCGCAAGAAATTGCCTATATTGCCACAACGCTTGATTCCTTTTATACAAAAGAATACCTGGCAAAACTGATCGAAAAGTTATTTTTCCACTATCGCTGCAACGGCAATTTCAAGAAGTCGTTTCAAATTCTGCAAATTTTAACAGCATTTCTTCCAGATTTGCAATCTGCCCGTGAGCGACTCCATTCCCAGGAGTTTTATTCCTATCAAAAATTTTACCACTCCACAAGTTTACCCACTATTTTGCAAGAAGACCCTCTCTATGTTGACGTGCACTGTTTTAAAAATCGTTCAGATCCTGCAATTCGATCGTTGTTAAAAGATCTTCTTACGTCCAAAAATTCCTTTGTAGAATTGCTATTGCTTTGGTTAGAACAAAGTGACCAAAACGAGCTCGATGGTTATACGCGAATGGCGCTGCAACTGATTTCCATGCCGGAATGGATTTTTATTTTAACAAAAGTGGGATTGAATCCCTTTCAACTGCTGCCTGAAGCCCAGCGAGCAATTGAAAAAATGCTGCAAAATGGCAGCTATGAGACAGCCGCATTACAGTTACTCCCATTCATCGATGATCTTCCGGAAAATTACGAGCTCATTTTGAAAAAATTATGGGAAAACATAAATGCCGAGTTTGTTGCAGCCCATTTGGATCAATTTCTGTTGATTCTTGAAAAGGAAAGCCTTGCTGGCAATGAGCTTCAAGCGGAAGATAAAATTTACCAGCTGGCAGTGAGTTTGTTTCGCCAATTTGATTTGAAAATGGTTTACGAAAAAATGCTGCCAATTAAGCCATATTTGCCTCAGTCTTTTCACTTGCGAAAATTGGCGAAGATGCTGGAGTTGGAAGAAAATCCGGATCAGATGATGGAACTTGGCGACTTGTATATGGAATTCAACCAGTGGGATCGAGCGATCGACTGCTATTTTTGGGAAATGGAGTTGAAACCACAAGACCCCGAGCCCGTTTTAAAAATTAGTAAATGTTATCAGCAAAAGGGCATGTCCGATGATGCGAAAGTTTATCAAAAAATCTTTCAGCAGTTAAAAAATAATCAAACGGACGGTTCGCTTGCCCAGTAATCACAGAATCGCGAAAAGATCTCATTGACATGAGGTCTTTTTTTCGTTTTCAAGAGGGTTTACGTTGCTCGCAACAGGGTGGGGATTACTTTTTTTAGGGAAAATCGCTGGTTTGTGAACGGGATTCTGCCTAGAATGGTCATTATTCCGCCTAAGTAGTGGCGAATTCCGCCTTCAGTCCCCTTTTTTCCGCCTACATCCCTAACAATTCCGCCTAGCCATTGCTAAGCATACTCATCCGTTCGATTTTCCTAGACTAATAAAGTTTCCGCCCTACGAAAGAGATATTTATACAAATAAATGGCAGGCAAAAAGAAATTTCCAAAAAAAGCTTTTCTTTTGGAATGACATGACCTATAATCAAACTGTATTATGAATAATAGTACACTTAGTACAGATTGGGGGTTACTATGTTTGAGCTTGATTTGAGAAGCCGGAAACCCATTTATGAACAATTGGTTGATAAGTTAAAAGAATTCATTATAAATGAAGTGCTTAAGCCGGATGAGCAGTTGCCGTCCGTTCGCATGCTGGCGCAGGAATTGACGATTAACCCGAATACGATTCAAAAAGCGTATCGGGAACTTGAAAATCAAGGTTTTATTTATTCCGTAAAAGGAAAAGGCAGTTTCGTGAGTCTAAACAATCAGAAAAAGGATGGGGAGAAAATTTTGTTCGTCAAGAAAGAGCTTGAAAAATTGATCTTGGAAGCTTTTTACCTTGGATTAACAGCAAAGGAATTGATCGAATTTATCCAAGAAATCGATGTGGCAAAAGGGGGAGGCGAACCAAATGATTGAACTAAAAAATGCAAGCAAGAAGTTCGAAAAATACGAAGCATTGAAAAATGTCAGCATGACAATTGAAAAAGGATCCATTTTTGGTTTAATCGGATCGAACGGCGCTGGGAAAACGACTTTACTGAAATTACTGGCAGGAATTTACCGCCAGGAAAGCGGAGAAATTTTGGTCAACAAGCTGCCAATAGTCGAAAATCCAGCCGTAAAACAGAAAGTTGTTTTTATTCCTGATCAGCCTTCTTTTTTGCCGCACTATACGGCCAGGCAAATGGCCCAATTTTATAGCAGTCTTTATCCAAGTTGGGATGCCGAACGGTTTCTAAAACTTGCGGAAACTTTCTCTTTTGACGTGAACAAAAGATTGCATACTTTTTCGAAAGGCTGGCAACGGCAAGCTGCTTTTATCCTTGCACTTTCAGCCAAGCCGGAGATTTTGCTGCTCGATGAACCGCTCGATGGTTTGGATCCGGTAGTAAGAAAAAAAGTGAAAAACCTGCTGATTCAGGACGTTGCTGACCGGGAAATGACGATTCTGATCTCTTCCCATAATCTGCGTGAAGTGGAAGACCTTTGCGATCAAGTCGGCATTATTCATAATGGTCAAATGGTGTTAGAAAAAGAGCTGGATGAACTGAAATCCGATGTACATAAAGTTCAGGTTGCCTATCAACAAGGCTTTCCGCAAAGTCTGCTGAAAACTTTGAATGTCCTTTATAAGGAAAAGCGCGGAAGTGTCACGCTGCTCATTGTTCGTGGAAAGGAAGAAGACGTTGCCAAGCAGATCCGAGAGACCCATCCGCTTCTTTTTGACTTGCTGCCGCTCACACTCGAAGAAATTTTTATCTATGAAATGGGGGATATCGGCTATGCTATCGAAAATATCATGGTTTAACAAAGAACTCGCCGTTCAAATTGGACGCAGCGCCGGTTGGATTTCGATTGTTTATTTTCTCGGTCTGCTAATTGCCCTGCCGATTCGGATCATGATGATGTACTCAGATAAACAAAGTCTTCCATTGCAAAAAATCAATAATTTATTTCAACCTAACTTTTCTTTCCAGCTTCCATTGCTGATTACGATCCCGGTTTTAATGGCGATTTTCTTATTTCGGTATCTTCATGTAAAAAAAATGGCAGACCTGATGCATAGCATCCCGATGAAAAGAGAAAAGCTTTTTCATCATTATGCGATATCTGGAATTATCTTGCTGGTTTTGCCAATTGTCGTGATTGCTATCATCCTTTTGCTCACCCATTCAGTAATGGATTTAGGAGCATATTTTACAAAAAAAGATATTCTTGATTGGGCTGGTATGACCATTCTTATCAATCTGATCCTTTATGCGGTTAGCGTTTTTGTTGCAATGATGACAGGGATGTCGATTGTCCATGCGGTTCTGACGTACGCGGTTCTTGTCTTTCCGGTCGGAATCACGGTTTTAGTATTGTTTAATTTATCCATTTTATTGTATGGCTTTCCAAGCGATGTTTTCTTGGCTAAGCAGTTAGAGAAGATATCACCGCTCACTTATGCAACCGTTTTGGATCGAAAGCCTTTTATATGGAGTGTAGCAGCAATGTATGGCGGGATTGCACTTATTCTGTACTGGCTGTCGCTTTGTTTTTATAAAAAAAGGAAGGTTGAAGCAGCGTCTGAAGCGATTGCCTTTGTAAATTTGCGGGCAATTTTCAAATATGGGGTCACTTTTTCAGTAATGCTTGTGGGCGGTGCGTACTTTCAACAAGTTTCTTACAACAGCCTCGGCTGGGCAATCTTTGGATATGTGATCGGAGCGGCTGCTGGCTATTACCTTGCTGAAATGGTGGTACAAAAAAGTTGGCGGGTTTTTGGCAAGGTGAAAGGGCTCGCGATTTATCTGGTTGTTTTCATACTTGCCACGGTCGCTGTGAAATCAATGGGCTTCTACGAAAATCGGATTCCCTCACAGGCGGAGGTAAAAAGCGTCCTTTTAGGCAATAACCCAATGTTCTTAAGCCCAATTGGTTCGAATGGGGGATATTACCCGCCGTTGCCAATGAAAAGCCAAGCGAGTATTGAGGCTGTGCGAAAATTACACCAGCAAATTGTTGCCAACCAAAACATTAATCGACAAAAAGAAAATCATAAAGAGGACTTGGTTGTAAAATATGAATTTAATGATGGCAGTACGATTCTGCGGGAATATAGAGTGGATAAACGTCTGTACGAAGATTCTTTTAAAGACGTGTATCAAACTGAAGATTACAAGCGGTCCATGAATGAAATTTTCCGAATCAAGCCCAATGAGGTGCAGTCGATTTCGATTTTTGCCAATAGTTCGGATGGCCGCAAAGTAATGATCTATGAGCCAGCAGAAGTTAACCAACTTTTCGAACGGTTAAAAGAGGATATCTTGTCTGAAACGTATGAGGATAGTCTTTATTTTGCGAACCGGGGATCGTCGATTCAAATTGATATCGGAAAAGAGCGCTCTGTATCCTTGACCTTTAAGCCAACATATCACCGGGTAGCAGCATGGCTACAAGAGAAAAGTCTCTTAGATAAAGCAAAAGTGACCGCGGATGATCTGGAGTCAATGGTTGTGGCAAAGAATGATTTCGGGAAGGAGTATGACGCAAGAGTAATTGAAAAGAAAGTGGAAAACAACCCCAGCGCATTCCGGATTACTAATAAAGGACAGCTGGAGATGGCGCTAAACCAAGCAGGTGTGCGTCCGGCGGATTATGTTGCCCTCTTATATTATAAATGGAGCAAGCAGCCGGAAATCTTTTATTTTGATCAAGAACACGTTCCTGATTTTGTCAAAAAGGTGCTGGAATAGGGTGGAGATATGGAAGTGATTCATTTCAATCAACTGTTCTCTCAGTATTACCGGCGGGTGTTTTCTGTTGCCTTCTCGGTGGCAAAAGATCGTTTTCTCGCCGAAGACATTGTACAGGAAACGTTTTTGAAGGCCTATCAAAAATTGGACACGCTGAAAGATGTCTGCAAAATCGGTGCTTGGTTGTCCGCGATCGCCGTCAGGACGGCAATCGACGTTTTACGGGCAGAAAAACGCAAAAGCGGATTGGCGGGGGATTCTTCTTTGATGCAAAAAGTATACGAGCAAACAGCGACAAGAATGAATACGGAAGAGCAAGCAGCTGTTCGGCTTCTACAAGAAGAATTATTTCAATCCATCAATCTTTTGTCAGCCGACTACCGAAATGTCTTGTTGTTAAACATTCACAACGGTTTAAATGAAAAAGAAATTGCCGAATTGCTGCACTTGAAACCCGCCACCGTCAAAACCCGTCTATACCGGGCAAGACAGCAATTGAAGCGGGCTGTTTTGGGAGAAGAGATTGCCTAAACAAACGGCAGGTGACGGCCTATCACCTGCCTTCGTATTTGAATGTTTTCCGCCAATTTATTTGCAATACAATTCTTTTCCAATAGATATGATGTGCTGTTTGAGCTTCGGGTTACTAATTTGCTCGTAATGCAAAAGATCAAAAAAGTAAGGGAGCAGGGATTCCTCGTTTAATTGATCGGCCAAACGGGAAATTGTTCCTGGTGTGATATTGGTTCCAAATAGGGCAATATCTACATCAGATCCTTTTTTGTAATTTCCTATCGCCCGGCTGCCAAAAACTACGGCTTTCTCAATTTCTTTAAAACCCTTCAATGATTCCTGTAAGTATTTTACGTCTCTATCCAACAATCCAAACATAGAATCATTCCGAAGAAGAAAGACAAAAAATCGTGCGCTGCAATCCTGCTTTTTGTACTAGGTATCAAGATTAGTTTTTCGATAAGTTCCAATCTTGAAAAAGGCCTAAGAATCTCATTCATTAAGGATGATAAAAAAGTACAGGTTTACTTATGAATGAGTACGGATAAATAATGATGGAAAGGCAACCTTATATACGAATAAGGAATAAATGGGAGGAATTTCAAATGGAATTAAAAGATTATGGGGCAAAGCCATTTGTAACAAATATTGAAGAAGCAACGGTTCAAAACAATAGCTTTCGGACAGCTTTATGGACAGGACAAAAACTTCAACTAACCTTAATGTCTATTGAAGTAGGAGAAGATATTGGTTTAGAAGTTCATCCGGATCATGATCAATTTTTGCAAATCGAACAAGGGAAAGGGCTTGTTCAAATGGGAGCAAGTAAAGACAATCTGGATTTTGAAGAAAATGCCGAGGAGGACTATGCCATCTTTGTACCCGCGGGTAAATGGCATAATGTTACGAATACGGGTGAGAAACCGCTAAAACTGTATTCTATTTATGCACCGGTTGAACATCCTTTTGGTACGGTGCACGAAACAAGAGCTGATGCAATGGCTGCAGAAGAAAACATTGAATAATAGTGCTTAAGATAAATTTAAAATAAAGGTTCCAATTGAAATAGAAACTGAATAACGAATCCTAAACGAGCCAGTGCATGAAGATCCGTCTTTTTGTACTGGTTTTTTATTTTTGAGATAGAAGATTGTGCATCCAAACGCTCTCGTTACGCTCAGCCGTACTGATGACGCCGACAAGCGTTTGAATGGCAGCCTTGCACATAAAGCATAGTGTATGAAAGGGGTTTCAAGTCAAGCGGATGAAAAAAATTGCTGCTTGATTTCTGATGCTAATTAAATTAATATCTAATTAGATATATATTAAAGTAGGTGAATCCCAATATGCAAGTAAACAAACTAGTTGAGTTTCATAAAGCGGTGGGTGACCTGACGCGGATTCGGATTATTGCTTTGCTGCAGCAAGGCTCGCTGCATGGCCAGGCGATTGCTGGGAAACTGAGCCTTAAGCCGCCAACGATTACCCACCATATTGCCAAACTACGGGAGGTTGGGCTGATCAAAGAACGCCGGGAGAAAAACACAATCTATTTTTCGTTAAACACAAAAATACTGGAAATGAGCGCTCAGGCGATTTTAACGGTAGGGGTTTCCAATAAAGAAATGCTCGTAACCGGAACAGAGCGGGCTGCGATTATCGAAAACTTTTTCACAAAAGATGGAAAATTAAAAAACCTTCCAGCGCAACGGAAGAAAAAGCTGGTTGTGCTCGCACATATTGCGGAAAGATTGGAATTTGGAAAGGTTTATCAAGAGAAAGAAATCAATGAGTATTTAACGCAATATCATGAGGACTACGCAACGCTACGGCGCGAGTTGATTATGTGCCATTTTATGTATCGTGAAAACAATCAATATGAACTGAACCCCACAGAATTATGGCTACATAGTGAATAGGATGCCTACAACGAGCATCCGTTTTTTTTACTTAACTAATTCGATATATATTTAATTAGATGATTGTTAAAGGAGGTGAAAAAAATTGATATCTTATTTAAAAGAAGAAAAACAGTACGCACGGTTATTTTTAGCAGGTGTGATAAATGGAATAGGAGATCGTTTTAGTTCGGTAGCTGTGCTGGCGACGCTTCTATATTTAACAGGGTCAGGATTTGCCGTGGGGTTGACGTTGGCGATTCGGCTGCTGCCATATTTACTATTCGGCCCGATTGGCGGAAAGTTAGCTGACCGTTTTTCTCGAAAAACGATCTTAGTTATTACAGATCTTATGCGTATCGGTTTTGCATTGTCCTTTTTATTGGTTAACACGAAAGAAGAGATTTGGATCATTTATGTCAGTTCGTTTTTTTTAGCCGCAGGGGAAGCGATCTATGCTCCGGCGAGGAAATCGGCCATTCCTCAACTGGTGAAAAAAAGCCATCTCGTTCAGGTGAATAGCTTGGAACAGGTTATGCTCGGGATTGTCCTTATTGGCGGTGCTTTTTCAGGCGGAATTGTTTCGGCCATTTTTGGTGCCGGTGTGACTTTTTGGTTCAATGCAGCTTCCTTTTTAGGTGCAGCTGCCGTTATTTCAACCATTCATTTTCCCGAAAAGATTATGGAAGAAGAGAACCATTTTGAAGCTTCAGTTGTTCCGCTTAAGAAAATCATCGCGATGTCCCTGCCTATTCAAATCCTTCTTTTGGGAGAAGTATTGATTGCAGCGATAAATGGGATTGACAATGTTCTAATCAGTGTGTATGCGGTCGATGAGTATCACCTTGGCGAAGCAGGGGTAGGCCTTTTCTATGGGGTTTTGGGAATCGGATTAATGGCAAGTTTTACGGCTGCAAATCGATTGCACAAACATCTTCTTGTTAAGGGTTTAACGGCCTTTTTTCTCGAAGGAGTATTTCTTGTTGCATTAAGCCGAACCCACTTAGTTATTTTTGCTGTCCTTATTTTTGGTTTTGCTGCATTCATGTCTGGCATCAGTAATACATGTTTTGATACGGTACTTATGAAAGAAATTCCAGAGGAACAGCAAGGCAGGATTTTTGGATTAATGGCCACCATTTCAAATACGATTTTAGGCGGATCAATGTTTCTGGCAGGACTATCGCTGAACAAACTTCCTCCCCGATCATTAGGTTTTATGGGGGGAATTGCCTTTATGTTGGCTGCAAGTTTCCTGCTAGCTGTTTTTCTGGTTAAATCTCTTCATAAGAAAGAAGGAAAACGCTGACACAAATTTGAATTATTTTAAATAAACAATTTTAAAGGAGTGTCAATCGTGTTTATTCGCCAGCCGTTTGATGAGTTCCTCGGTTTTCAATATGAACGATTAAATAAGGACAGTATTAAAATTGTCATGCCAATCCAATCATTATTTTTAAATAGCGTTGGGGTCATTCACGGCGGGATTATTTCTTCACTTGCAGATGTTGCGCTCTGCAATACCCTTGGAGCAACAGAGGATGGAAAGCAAAAAGCGGTCACCGTCGATTTGGATGTGACTTTTATAAAAGGAGCGAAAGGCAACAAGTTGGCAGCCATTGCCAAGTTAGTAAAAACAGGAAGAAGCCTTTCTCATGCCGAGTGCCATATCTATGACGATCAAGAAAATTTAGTAGCAAAGGCAAAAGCGATTCTCTTTCATACACAAAACGATTAAATTGAAAATCCGGTCGCCGAAGTGAAAATTCGGTGATTTTTTTTAGCTAATCAGAATTTACATCCATAAATTCTGAACGCATAAGGGCAACTATGCCTCTGTCTTCGCCAAAGGCTCGCCAATCGGCAAGTTTTCTTTAAAAAAAGTATCTCAATAATCCATTCTTTTCTGCCTACATGTGCACCAATTCCACCCAGCCATTCAAACCGTAACCAATTCATCTAAAAATAAGATTAAATTCATCTAAATAATATATTGTTACTATGAATCAATGTCTTTAAAATGCTATATTAGAATACTTTTCACTTTTAAATAAATAATCTGAAAGAAAAGGAGAGGCCTATTCGATGAAAAAAGTTAGTTTAGCATGGCAGATTTTTATTGGCTTGGCTCTTGGTATTGTGGTCGGTGCGGTTTTTTACGGAAACCCGAATGTTGAGACCTACCTGCAGCCGATTGGCACGATTTTTATTCGCCTCATTAAAATGATCGTCGTTCCGATAGTTGTATCCAGCTTGATTGTTGGCGTCGCGGGTGTTGGCGACATGAAATCGCTAGGAAAAATTGGCGGGAAGACGCTGCTTTATTTTGAACTGATCACGACGGTTGCGATAGCTGTCGGTCTTTTGGCCGCAAATGTTTTCCAGCCGGGTGCGGGAGTCGACCGTTCCCATTTGACAAAGACAGACATTAATAGTTATCTGGCAACAACAAAATCAACCGAATCGCATTCCATGATTGATACGTTTGTGAATATTGTGCCGACGAATATCGTTCAATCACTGGCAAATGGCGATATGCTGGCAATTATTTTCTTCTCCGTTATGTTCGGCTTGGGGGTTGCGGCAATCGGGGAAAAAGGCCAACCGATATTGCGCTTTTTCAAAGGCACTGCGGAGGCAATGTTCTATGTAACCAATCAAATTATGAAAGTTGCGCCTTTTGGTGTTTTTGCCTTAATTGGGGTGACCGTTTCGAAATTTGGGGTGACCTCTCTAATCCCATTAGGCAAACTGGTACTCGTCGTTTACGGATCGATGATTTTCTTTGTTCTCGTTGTCCTTGGCTTAACGGCCAAGCTGGCAGGCTTCAATATTTTCAGTCTGCTGCGTTATTTAAAGGACGAATTAATTTTAGGCTATTCAACCTCCAGTTCGGAAACGGTGCTTCCGAAGATTATGGAAAAAATGGAGATGCTCGGCTGTCCGAAGTCGATCACTTCTTTTGTGATACCAACAGGCTATTCGTTTAACCTGGACGGCTCGACATTGTACCAGGCGATTGCTGCCTTGTTTATTGCCCAGATGTATGGAATTCACATGAGTATCGGTCAGCAAATTACTTTGGTTCTTGTTTTAATGGTGACATCAAAAGGAATTGCCGGCGTTCCCGGTGTATCGTTTGTTGTTTTGCTTGCCACATTGGGAAGTGTTGGGATTCCGGTTGAAGGCCTTGCCTTTATTGCAGGAATCGACAGGATTCTTGATATGGCACGTACGGCGGTGAATATTGTTGGAAACTCCCTTGCGGCCATTGTCATCACGAAATGGGAAGGCAACAAAGTAAAAGCACCACAAGAGCAACAGCGTGTTGCCTAAAAAAACTCCCGGTCAGTTTTCTGGCCGGGGGTTTTTCCGATTCACCAAATGGTAGTAAACGATAAGAAAGGATTGCATAAAAAAGTAAATCGGGAATGACCAACACATCCGATAGCCTTTACTAAAATGGTACAAATCAATTTGCACTGCGAACCACTCAACCAAAAGGGCAAAACCGGAGCCTATGAGAATGAAAACAAGATTCATCCATCCTTTTATTTCCCATTTTACATAAAAATAGAGGAAGAAATAACTGACTGGCCCCATCGTTATATAGGATAGGAAATCAAAAAACTGGTAATTGGAACTGTCATTTACATCGTAAAAATCCCATGGACCAACACTGATCGTATGGTCGAAAAAAGTGATAAAACTAACACCATAAAGATAGAAAGCCGTTGCCTTTAACGGAGTAAAGATCTTTGGCATTTTCCAAAAGAGAAAATGCAATGAAACGAATGCAATGATGACAAACCATTCATTCCAATCAAACGAATTTTCATATACGATGGTCATATCGTCATTGCTCCTTTTTTGTGATAATTTGAGCAATGAAAAGGCTGCTTGCAATATAAGCACTGTGAAAAAGAACCGGAAAAGCAATCTGCCATTTTGTATAGCCAATTACCCCGAAGTAAATATGAATATAGTCGATTGCGAGGCTAGAGAACAAGTATGCCGCCAAAAGAGTGCTTTTTATTTTCAAAGAATCCGAGAGAATGAATGCGTTTACAAAAATAAGAACAATAATTGGTAGGATGACATCACGGTATAACGGAAATGCCAAGAATAAATACGGATCGTCCGTTAGTTTTAGCTTGTTTATATTCATCGCAGCAATTGTCATCAAGTTGGTTGTCAAAAGGGTAAGTGCCATAAAAAGAATGGAATTTTGCAAAAAATTTAAAGCCTTCTTTTGGTAATAGAAAAAATGACCAATTATCATTGTTAAAGCAATTGAAAACGGAAGTCCCATACAATCATCCTCATGATTTTTTATTCAGTATTTCCATAGTGAGGAAAAAATAATAGGAATAGGAACTTACCTTATCATATTATTCTTAAAGGATAGCAGTAGAAGCGGTCTAAATTTTTTCAGAAAAAGAGCAATCGATACAACAAAAATGGTTCAAAAAGAAGGAAAATTGTCCTAAATTATCGAATGATTTAGATATTAGTCGAGAACCCTCGTGACTTCAGTCATGAGATGAATCGACTTCGGACAAGGGTTAGCTTATGCTAACTCAATTTTCTGACATCTCTTTCGTGGCTAAAACCACATATGATATTTAAATAGTTGTCATGCTGGCAACCTTCTATTTTTCAGTTAAGGAGACACACCTGTGGTAGGCATAGAAAAACTTTTGCTCAATATCTTGTTTTTTCTTGTATCGATTCTCATTTATTTTGTACTGGAACCGAGTCAGAAATGGAAGAAAACCACTATCGGTTTATTGTCAACCTTGGCGATTGTTTTGTGCATGACATTTCCATTTTCGATTTTTCCGGGATATTTTTATGACTTGCGTATCATTCCTTTCATTTTGGCCAGCCTTTATGGCGGCTATCAGGTTGGATTGTTTGCGACAGTCATTTTATACATTTACCGGTTCTATTTAGGTGGGGATGGGTTTTTCACAACCGTGATTGCGTATACAGTCTTGACAGCCGTTACCTGCTATTTCGTGCCCAAGTACCGGTACTATTCTCGTCTCCGTAAAATGCTTCTCTCGATGGGGTTGGCCCTTTTTGCATCCTTGTCAGTCACAATTGTCAGTTATTACCGGATGGTAGGTTTGGACACCGGAAATAGCGAAAAAATATTCCTCTTTTTTGTAGTATATTGTATTCTTCATATTTTCAGCATTTGGTTGTCTGTTTTTCTAATCGAAACATTCCATGAACACATGAAATTGAGAAATGAAATTCAACAGGCTGAGAAAATGCAGGTGTTGGGGGAACTGGCAGCATCCATCGCTCATGAGGTTCGAAATCCGTTGACTGTTGTCCGGGGATTTATCCAGCTGCTTAATACTCCCCAAGAGGATGAGAAGAATCGGTATTTTCTAAAAGTAGCAATCGATGAATTGGACCGGGCAGAATCGATTATTTCCGAATATTTATCCTATGCCAAACCGCAAATTGATAAGACGGATCGTTTGGACGTTGGTCATTTAGTCAATCATGTGGCGACTGTGATGTCTTCTTATGCTGCCGCCCGCCATGTCGAGATTGTTTTGCAGATCAAACACCCCCTTTTCATTAAAGCGGATTGGAATAAACTATCACAGGCATGTTTAAACCTTGCTAAAAATGGGATTGAAGCGATGACACAGGGCGGAACTCTTTCTATTTCAGCTTACAAGTCACAAAACAAGGCAGTGATCGAAATTAGGGATACAGGATTCGGCATGACAAGGGAAGAACTAAGCCGGTTGGGCCAGCCATTCTACTCCACTAAAGAAACAGGAACGGGATTAGGCTTGATGGTGAGTTACCGGATTATTCAAGCTATGCACGGCCGGATCGAGGTTCAAAGTGAAAAAGGAAAAGGAACCGCGTTCAAACTCATTTTTTTTGCCGAAAGGATTGAGCAAGAGGCTTAAAGAAATTTTTTAGAAAAACCATTTTGGAAAATCTACAAACATAAAAAACCGCCGTCTGCTCATTTAACAGGCGGCAATTTTCATTCGGCATTTTGAAAAATGGAAGCTAATTCAATAGTAAAGTTTTCAAATAAATGGACGGGCACTTGATCATCCCGGAAAAAAATGCTTTGGTGTTGGAAAACTGAATTTTTCAGTAAATAAATATCAACCGTTTCGTTAGAGGGATCGACAATCCAGGACTCTTTCACACCGGCTTTTTGATACCGATTGAATTTAACCAATTTGTCCTTTTTCACGGTTGATTTGGAAAGAATTTCGACAACGAGATCAGGAGTACCGACAATCCGTTTTCCTGAATTTTATTGGGGTCACAAACGACAACAAGATCGGGTTCAACCCATTCCTTAATGTTCGTGATGTTATTGTCTTTTTCAGAAAAGCATACATCAAGAGGAGACCCGAATCCCTACATTGCTTGCCGCGCAAATAGATGTTGAATTCGGTAAGAAGCTCCCTTTGAATGGCTTGATGCTTTGTTGAGGGGACATGTTGAAAATCTGACCATCAATCACTTCGTATCTTGCCTCATCCCCCATTATCCGGAATAGACATCCAATCACCCTCCTATAGGAAAAGTATAGCCTAAAAAAGCAACTTTTCCAATTGGATGAAGATTGTACTGAATCGACCGTTTTTCGAGAACAGGGAAAGCAATGGGAAATACTGAGTATGAGAAGACTTTCCCTTTGACAATTATCGTCTTCTCTGTTTTTTAAAAATCAAAGCGTATGGTTGTCCACACTCTGACATGAAAAAATTAACATACGTCAATTTGGTGAATTCGCATTGTTCGAAAATCTCTTTTTTGCTATTTTTAAAGGAGAGATAGTAGCTGATGTAGGAAGTGCATACATGAAAAATTACTGGTATGAAAAAAACATGCTTAAATGGATTATTATCTTTATTTTGCTTATTTTAATTGAAATAGCTGACGAGTTAGAACCGTTTCTTCCTAAATCATTTGAATTATTTGCACATGCCTCACTTGTTGTGGTATTGATCACAATCATTATTTTTTACTCATTTTTAAAAGGGCTACAAAAGACGACGACGGAATATGAAAAAAACGAACAGAAGTTATCAAGCATCTTTGATGCCCTTGATGTAGCCCTTTGGTCGCATGACTTAAAAAATGACAAGCTTTTCATCTCATCTGGGATTGAAAAGTTGTATGGCTACAGCCTGGATGATTTTTATAAAGATCGGGATCTTTGGAAGAAAGTGATTGTGCCTGAGGATCGTCATGTATTAATCGAACGGGAACAGATGCTTCGCTCAGGACAGGCAGTAACGAGCACATATAGAATTATCCGCCCGGATGGAGAGATTCGCTGGATTCAAGACCGAGGCATTCCTTTTACAGATGACAATGGACAATTGGTCGATTTTAACAGTGTCTTATTTGACATAACTGATCGAAAAGAAAGCGAAAACCTCTATCGCAGTTTGGTCGAAATGTCCCCAGATATTATCGCGGTTGTCAGCAATGAGAAAATAGATTACATCAATAAGGCTGGGTGTCAGTTGCTTGGTGCTTCATGTCCAAGCGAGCTCATTGGTCAATCCTTGTGGCAGTTTGGTCCAAAGAAAATTGTGGCAGAAGTTCAGGCACAAGAAAAGGCAGTCGATCTGGGAGCGGTGAAGCGTACTCATTTTGAATTTCAAGTAAAAAAACGGGATGGTTCCTTCATTGACGTTGAAATGTCGACAATGGGAATTATCTATGCAGGGAGAGCAGCCAGGCAAATTGTTGCTCGTGATATATCCGAGCGGAAGGAAGCGGAAAAAACGATTAAACAGCTGGCCTACTATGATACATTAACAGGCTTGCCGAACCGCAATAAATTTCAGCACTATTTTGACGAAGTGCTAAATGAAAAAGGCAAACAATCATTGGCGATCTTATTTTTAGACCTTGATCGCTTTAAAATGATAAATGATATTCAAGGACATTTCATTGGTGATCTTGTTTTGCAAAAAGCAGCAAATCTCCTTAAATCAGCAGTTGAGCACCATGATATGGTATCCCGTCATGGCGGGGATGAGTTTATCATTTTATTGGAAAATGCCGAAAAGCCAAACGTTACACGGGTGGCTCAGCGGATTTTAGCTGAATTTTCGACACCGATTGTGGTAAACGACCAAGAGTATTTTGTGACGCCAAGCATTGGAATCAGCATGTATCCGCATGATGGCAATGATAAAGCAACATTGTTGAAAAATGCGGATATGGCGATGTACTTTGCAAAGGAAAAAGGAAAAAACAATTTTCAGTTCTATTCTAAAAAGCTTGATCGAATATCGAAGCGGAAGATTGAAATGGAAAATGGTTTAAGAAGAGCGTTGGAAAAGAATGAATTACTACTCCATTATCAGCCGCAAATTGATTTATCGACCGGCAGACTGGTTGGGATTGAGGCATTGGTTCGCTGGCAGCATCCAAAGCATGGCTTAGTTCCGCCAAATGAATTTATCCCCTTAGCTGAAGAATCAGGATTAATTGTACCAATTGGTAAATGGGTACTAAGAACGGCTTGCGAGCAGGCGGAAAAGTGGAGAAATTCCGGATTCGATGACTTTTCCATTGCAGTCAATATATCCGCCCGTCAATTCCAAGACGAACATTTTGTTCAATCCGTTGTCGAGATCTTAGATGAGGTTGGCTTTTATCCCGGTAACTTAGATTTAGAGATAACCGAAAGTATCATGCAAAATTTCGAAGAATCGACTTTGATCTTAACTGAATTAAGGGACCTCGGCATCCGCTTATCCATTGATGATTTTGGCACAGGCTATTCGTCTTTAAGTTATTTGAAACACCTTCCGATTAATAAAATAAAAATTGATAAATCGTTTGTTGATGATATTGACCAGCATGAAAGTCAAGGAGCGATGGTCAAAACGATCATTGACATGGGGCACCATTTGAATTTTGCAGTTGTTGCCGAAGGGGTTGAAACCGAGCGTCAAATTCGATTCTTAAAGGAAAATGGCTGTGAAATCGTGCAAGGATATTACTACAGCCAACCATTGCCAGTCGACCAGATGGAATCATTCATAAACGAGAAAAAAGGTATCCCGAATTAGGGCAATCCGTAAAACGGTCATTACTAGCTTCCATAATGCCCGCTACTCCAATTTTTCAGACCGAAGCGGTCATTACTAGCTTCCGTAATGCCCGCTACTCCAATTTTTCAGGCCGAAACGGTCATTACTAGCTTCCGTAATGCCCGCTACTCTAATTTTTCGGGGCGAAATGGTCATTACTAGCTTCCGTAATGCCCGGTTCTCTTATTTTTCAAGCCGAAGCGGTCATTACTAGCTTCCGTAATGCCCGGTTCTCTTATTTTTCAAGCCGAACCGGTCATTACTAGCTTCCGTAATGCCCGTTACTCCAATTTTTCGGGGCGAAATGGTCATTACTAGCTTCCGTAATGCCCGCATCTCCTAATTTTCGGGGCGAAATGGTCATTACTAGCTCCCGTAATGCCCGCTACTCCAATTTTTCAGGGTAAACCGGTCATTACTAGCTTCCATAATGCCCGGTTCTCTTATTTTTCAAGCCGAACCGGTCATTACTAGCTTCCATAATGCCCGTTACTCCAATTTTTCAGACCGAATCGGTCATTACTAGCTTCCATAATGCCCGTTACTCCAATTTTTCAGACCGAACCGGTCATTACTAGCTTCCATAATGCCCGCTACTCCAATTTTTCAGACCGAAACGGTCATTACTAGCTTCCGTAATGCCCGGTTCTCTTATTTTTCAGGCCGAACCGGTCATTACTAGCTTCCGTAATGCCCGCTACTCCAATTTTTCAAGCCGAAGCGGTCATTACAAGCTTCCATAATGCCCGCATCTCCAATTTTTCAGGCGTAAGCGGTCATTACTAGCTTCCATAATGCCCGCATCTCCAATTTTTCAGGCGTAACCGGTCATTACTAGCTCCCGTAATGCCCGCTACTCCAATTTTTCAAGCCGAAGCGGTCATTACTAGCCTCCATAATGCCCGTAACTCCAATTTTTCAGGCCGAACCGGTCATTACTAGCTTCCCTAATGCCCGCATCTCCAATTTTTCAGGGTAAACCGGTCATTACTAGCTTCCATAATGCCCGCTTCTCCTATTTTTCAGGCCGAAACGGGCACTAGTGGATCCCCGAATGCCTTTTATCCAGATCAGTAAAATAGAAAACAAACGGATTGGCAGTAAAGGAGATTAGCTGCTCACTTTTCCAGGAACATGTGGTACCGGTTTTCGTTTCTTTCCCCGCTCCCATGGACTGCTGAGCCAGCGCTTGATTGCGAAAATGCCGCGGAACCATTCATCGGCACCTTGGGCAAGCCAAATGCCGAGCAGCCCTAAGCCAAAATGAACTCCCAGAAGGTAGCTGAGGACAACCGCAACGCCCCACATTGAGATCATCCCAATTATCACCGGGAAACGGACATCGCCAGCAGATTTTAAAGAACTCATTAACACAATGTTCATCGCTCTGCCTGGTTCAATAAACACTACCGACCATAGGACGGGAATCCCGATCGCAATAATGTTGGCGTTTGCCGTAAAAACTTTTAAAATCGATGTGCCGGTAACAGCGATTAAAAGGGATGCTCCCAATGACGTTAACATCGCAATTTTAAGCGTTTTCACACCGCGTTTAAGGGCGCGTTCATACTGCTTGCCGCCAATGTAACGGGCGACAAGCAACTGTGTACCTTGGGCAATCGCCAATGTAAAAAGAAAGGCAAACATCGAAATGTTTAAAATATAGACCCGTGCCGCAAGAGCATCTGTGCCGATTGCCACCACAATGCCGGTTATGACAAGCTGGGAGAATTGATAGGATAAATTTTCACCAGCTGAAGGAACACCAATCGCTAACACTTCACGAATATCTGGTTTGTTCATTTTAAAAATATCTTTAAGCTCAATCTTTAACAAAAGTCTGCTGTATACAAAATAAATCAGAGCTACTATGGCAAATGCACGAGCAATAACAATTGCCCAGGATACACCCATCACACCCGTAATCGGCAGTCCGAATATTCCGGTTGTAGCGAGGATGTTTCCGGCAACGCTAATGAAGTCCATTGCAACGGTAACGATCATCGATTCTTTCGTAAAGCCGTGGCTCCGGAGGACTGCGCTTAATGCAAGTGACAGGGATTCAAAAAAAAGGGATCCGCCAGTAATGCGAATAAATGTAAGTCCATACTCATGTACTTTGCCCTGGGTATTAAATAAATTTAATAACGGTTCACCAAACACAACCACAATAACTCCCACGGTGATTCCAAACCAAAAATTCAAGCCAAAGACGGAATGGGCAAGTTGGTGAGCGCGTTGTAAACGGTTGGCACCGAGGTTTTGGCTGATTAAGACAGTCCCGCCGATGGAAGTGACGTTAAATACGATGATAAAGATAGTGAGCAATTGGTTCGCGACACCGACACCTGCTGCTGCGTCGTCAGAGTACTGGCCAAGCATCAAGGTTGCAATAATTCCCATACCAATGCGAAGAGCCAATTCAATAAACAGCGGCCAAGTAATACTGAACAAAGATTGCTCTTGATATTTATTTGTTTGCGTTTCCAATGGTGTTCTCCTTCAGTCGATTAAAATAGTATTTTTATTGTAACGCTTTCCCATCTGAATGAGAACTAGAAAATTTTTTCTCCCCAGAATCGTCAAATCTTTTCTGGCAAGTAGACAGGATCTATTTTTCATATGGGAATGGGACAAAAAAAGCCTTCCAAGTGTATCAGGTTTGGTCGGCTGTATCGGTCGGTCGGTTATATTTTAAAAGCCCCATTTCATGGAAACGGTTAACGTGCAGCAGCTGCCTGGGGCGTGTGGGCCGGTGCCCGTTGTGAGGCTAAAAACTATGCCAGATGGAGTGTAGTGAGTGGATACCGGAACGTTAAGTCCGATGGATTTAATCAGTTGGTCGACTTTTGCTTTATTGCCTTGTTGGGCAGCCGTCATGATTTTTGCCGCAAACGGGACATCACCGAGCCTGTTAAGAAGGATGCTCCCTTGTTTCATCAAAAATTGAATCGAGTGAATCGATTCTTCGAAGGTTGCCGTGTTCACTGGCGGATATAGATTTCGGTGAAGGAAGGGATTGTAATAAGAGTAACTGTACATGGAAAAACCTCCTCGTGGAAAAATAGCCTTGGTGACAATTGCCTAGCGAACAAACTGTGACAGCCGCGGAATAAATGGTGAAACTCGCGGAATAGGAGCGTAAACTCGCGGAATAAAAGGTAAAAGCCGCGGAATTTTTCCTGAAACCCGCGGAATCACCTGGAAAACTGAAAACCAGAATGGGGAATTTTTAAAAAAGAACTCCCCATCACGGGCGCTGTTAAAATCCGCCTTCGGTAGGTGAAAAAGGAATGGTTAACCGGTTCTCTACTACTCGAAGCCGTTGGTTCAAGCGATTGAGCCTGCGTGTCTGCTGTTCATTCGTATTATTCAGACGCAGAAACTCATGATTGACTCGATTGATCTCTCCGTTTATTCGATGAATCTCCTGATTTTGCCGCTTTAATTCTTCATTTAAACGGCTTAGTTCTTTTGCCATCCTCTCGTGCTGCCTTTCCATCTGGTTAAATCTTTTTTCAAAACTTTGCTGTTGCGGCGGTTCTCGATTCGGATCATATTGGGGCAATAGGTGGTAAGGGAAATCATAATAGTATGGGTTCATCAAGACATCTCTCCTTTTTTTGTCGGGCAAATTCCCTATAAAATATGAAGGGATTTCCGGGCGGGCACGGCAAAAACCCAGTGAGCAGGAAAGTTGTTTTTCATTCTCGACTGAATTAAGTTTGAAGGGTGGATCAATCGATAATTTGATCATTTATAGAAGATACTAGCTTGGAAAGGAGCTGTTGTTAAATGAATTCCAAATACAGCCAATTGTTTCAGCCGTTTTCTTTTGCAATCGGCGTTTCGTTAAAAAATCGCCTCGTGATGGCGCCGATGACCAATTTTTCATCGAATCCGGATGGGACAGTGTCTGATGAGGAGGTAAACTACTATGCGCGCCGCTCAAAAGGTGTCAGCATGGTGGTGACAGCATGTACATATGTCGCGCCAAACGGAAAAGGATTTCAAGGAGAATTTGCCGCCGATCGCGATGAAATGATTCCAAGTCTTAAACAATTAGCTTCCGCTATTAAGGAAGAGGGAGCAAAAGCGATTTTACAAATTTTTCACGGCGGTCGGGAATGTCCACCCGATTTAGTACCAAATGGGGATGTCGTGAGTGCCAGTGCCGTTCCTTCTGAGCGAAACGGTTCGGTTACGCCAAGGGAATTGCCTGAAGATGAAATCGAAGCGATTATTCGTGCGTTTGGTGAAACGACACGCCGGGCAATTGAGGCGGGTTATGACGGTGTTGAAATTCACGGTGCCAATGGCTACTTGATTCAACAATTTTTTTCACCTCATTCCAATCGCCGGGAAGATCGTTGGGGAGGTTCAATTGAGCAGCGGCTTCGTTTTCCGCTCGCAGTTGTCGACGAAGTCGTGAAGGTTGCTGCCCAGCATGCAAAGCAGCCTTTTATTGTGGGCTATCGATTTTCTCCGGAGGAGCCTGAGACGCCTGGAATTACGATGGCTGATACACTTGCCCTGATTGATGCCTTAGTTGAGAAAAAGCTTGACTATCTGCATGTTTCCCAAACCGATTACAAAGCAAAGCCGAGAAGGGGAATTGACGATACACGTTCAAGGTTGGAGATCATTCAAGAACGGGTTGACGGCAGAATTCCTGTAATCGGTGTCGGCTCGGTTTATAAAGCTGATGATGCGGTGGAAGCATTGAAGACGGGTGTACCGCTGCTGGCTTTAGGACGCGAGCTAATTATTGATCCAGATTGGGTGGAAAAAATCGAAAGCGGACGCGAAGCTGAAATTGAAACGAAAATCGATAAAAGTGGTCAGAAACGTCTCGTTGTTCCAGACCCGCTCTGGCAAGCGATTATCAACACGCCGGGATGGTTTCCGGGAATTGAGTAATGGTAAAAGAAAACTCGCTGGAATGTTAGCGAGTTTTTTTTGTTATTTGTCTTCTCTTAAAATATATTCATTTCCATCCTGGTCTTTAAAGCTAAACATGGTTCCGAATGGCAATCGTAATAAATCCTCTACTTCTACTCCATTTTGTTTCATTTTTTCGTATGCCGATTCGATATCTGTTGTGCTAAACAAAATGGAGGGATGGGCCACTTTCTCTGGCTTTTGCCGCTCCATTGCTGCTTTCGAGTAAAGAACCAAAGTGGTGAATTCATCTTCGCTTGGTCCGACTTCGATCCAGGCGGCGTTTGGTCCCATTGGCTGTTCGAATTTTAAAACAAACCCCAGTTTATTCAGCCAAAAGTCTTTCGCTTGTTGCTGATCATTTACATAAATAGTTATTTTCCCAATTTTAGTAATCATTGCAATCTCCTTTAACGGTCATGATAATTGGTTATTCCATGATAACAATAGCAATTTCCATTTTGATTTTCAAGCATAGCAGCGATGGCGGGATCACACCACTCGCTGTAGGAGGAATTCCTTTTTTAGGAAGTCGGAATTCTTGAACGGAGAGGCGGGATCCTTTCTCGTAGTATAAACAAGAACGGTTCATAGAGCCCGCCAATGCGAAAAACCTAGTCGAACGGTCAATAAGAACGGTTCATAGAGCCCGCCAATGCGAAAAACCTAGTCGAACGGTCAATAAGAACGGTTCATAGAGCCCGGCAAAGAGAAAAACCCAGTCGAATGGTCAATAAGAACGGTTCATAGAGCCCGCCAATGCGAAAAACCTAGTCGAACGGTCAATAAGAACGGTTCATAGAGCCCGTCAAGGCGAAAAATCTAGTCGAACGGTCAATAAGAAGGGTTCATAGAGCCCGTCAAGGCGAAAAATCCAGTCGAACGGTCAATAAGAACGGTTCATAGAGCCCGGCAAAGAGAAAAACCCAGTCGAATGGTCAATAAGAACGGTTCATAGAGCCCGTCAAGGCGAAAAATCAAGTCGAACGGTCAATAAGAACGGTTCATAGAGCCCGCCAAAGAGAAAAACCCAGTCGAACGGTCAATAAGAACGGTTCATAGAGCCCGCCAAAGCGAAAAACCTAGTCGAACGGTCAATAAGAACGGTTCATAGAGCCCGCCAAAGAGAAAAACCCAGTCGAACGGTCAATAAGAACGGTTCATAGAGCCCGCCAAAGCGAAAAACCTAGTCGAATGGTCAATAAGAACGGTTCATAGAGCCCGCCAAAGCGAAAAACCCAGACGAACGGTCAATAAGAACGGTTCATGGAGCCCGGCAAAGCGAAAAACCCAGTCGAACGGTCAATAAGAACGGTTCATAGAGCCCGCCAATGCGAAAAACCTAATCGAACGGTCAATAAGAACGGTTCATAGAGCCCGCCAAAGAGAAATACCTGATCAACCGGTCAAGTAGAGGGGGTAAAATGTCCCCCAATCAGAGGGTTTTGTAGGCGAAATTGGCTAAAAGTTCGTTCAACGCCACCTCCTGTTGGTTTTTTTGCTAAAATGGAAGAATGTGCAGGATTTCCATAAAGAAGGAGTTACGTTTTATGATGGATCAAAGTCAAAAAAGCGGGAAACTGGTAGTAGGGATTCAAGGAATTCAGTGGGCGGTGTTTATGCTGACAAACATTGTCGCGGTACCGGTTGTGGTAGGGGCGGCCTTCCACATGTCACCTGCTGACATCTCAACCTTTATGCAGCGAATGCTATTTGTCACGGGGGCAGCCACATTGGTGCAAGTGTTTTTCGGCCACCGGCTGCCAATTGTTGAAGGCGGCGCTGGAATGTGGTGGGCCCTCTTTATTCTCCTTGGCGCCATGAGCGCACCAACAGAACGGGGACAGCTGTTGCAACAGCTTGAATTCGGTTTGGTGAGTGCGGGAATTTTTCTGGTCATTCTCAGCTTTTTGCCGATTATCGGAAAAATCCGAAACCTGTTCACGCCCATTGTCACTGGTGTCTATTTAATCTTACTTGTCAGCCAAATGAGCGGATCTTTTTTCAAAAGCATGTTGGGCGTTACGTCCACAGGGCACCTCGATGGACGGATCGCCGCCATTAGTTTTATCGAAGTATTTATCATTTTAATGATCTCCTTAAGAGCAAACGGCATTTGGCGGAGCATGGGGCCGCTGATTGGGATCGCTGCCGGCTGGCTTTTGTTTCACTTATTTGGATTGATGCCTTCAAGCAAAATAAGTGCATCTGCAGGATGGTTCGTTTTTCCAAAAATCTTTAGCTGGGGGACACCGCAATTTGATTTTGGCATTGTCCTTACCTCGGTCATTACTGGCGTCGTCCTGATTTCCAATGTTATTGCCAGCATTCTCGTCATTGGGATGGCAATTCAAAAAGAAATTCAGCCGATTGAGCATCAGCGGGGAATTTTCGGAAATGGGATCAGTTTGGTTTTATCCGGGCTTTTTTCCGTCGTTGGCGTCATTCCATTGTCGGTTGCCGGCGGTTTTATCAGCACAACCGGGATCAAAGAGAAAAATCCGTTTATCATCGGTGCCATCATTATTTTAGTCACTGGCTTTTTCCCTTCTATTGGCGGATTTTTCTCAACGCTTCCGCTTGAAGTAGCATATGCCTCTCTTTTTATACCATTTGCGCAAATGCTTGGCTTCGGAATTCGCGATTTGATGGGTCAGGAGCCGTCCAATCGCAATTTGCTTGTGATCGGGCTTTCGTTAATGGTCGGCATTGGCATGATGTTTATGCCGCCATCCGCGTTTGAAAGCGTGGCGCCATGGCTGCGCAATGGTATTGCCAACGGTCTTTTAGTCGGACTGATTTTGTGTCTGCTGCTTGAACATGTTCTTTTTCCGGCAAAAAAACCGAAAAAAGTTGAAAGGAATCAAAGCAATTCTTAATATGATAAATAAGAACGATTCCAAAGGGGGCCGCTTGAATGCATGTGATTGACCTTCATTGTGATGCACTGCTAAAACTATCGGAGGGAAAAGGAACACTGCGGTTTGCTGATGCGCCTGAACTTCAAACAAATAAACAAAGACTCAAGCAAGGAGAAGTGAAAGTGCAATGCTTTGCCATTTTTATCGAGCCGGAAATCAAGTCCGATCAAAAATTCCAGGCAGCACTTGATCAGGTGGATTCTTTTTACGAAGACGTTTTGCGGAAAAACCCAGAAATGAAGCAACTAAAAGATTGGTCTGACTTTGATCGGCTGCAGGATGGAGAAATAGGCGCGATGCTGACGCTCGAAGGAGTCGATGCGATTGGCAATGACCTCGCGAAACTGCGTACTCTTTATCGACTTGGCGTCCGTTCGGTTGGGCTAACCTGGAATAATGCGAATTTGGCAGCCGATGGAGCCGGTGAACCGCGCGGCGGCGGGCTAACCATTTTTGGAAAAGACGTCGTGAAATTGAATAACGAGAATCAAGTTTTAACCGATGTTTCACACTTGAGTGAGAAAGCTTTTTGGGATGTCATTGAGCTGGCGAAGTACCCGATTGCCAGCCATTCAAACGCGAAAGCACTTTGCAACCACCCGCGGAATTTAACCGATGAACAGGCAAGAGCGATGTTCAAAAAAGGCGGAATGGTCCATGTTGTTTACCATCCACCTTTTGTAAAAGCCGTTGGCATGGCGACGACGGAGGATTTAATCCGGCATATTGATCATTTTTGCTCACTCGGCGGTGTAAAGCAAATCGGATTCGGTTCGGATTTTGACGGGATTTCAACATTTGTTGCCGGCTTGGAGGATGCGTCAAAAACGCAAAACTTTATCAATACGCTGTTAAAGCATTTTAAAGAAGAAGAGGTTCGCGGTTTTGCCTATCAGAATTTCCTCGACCACCGGCCGCAAACAATCTGATTGGTGAGTTTTCGTAAAAAAGTTCGCATAACTTCGATCCCAAAATGATGGGAAATCGCATATAATTTTTTCAGAGGTGAAAAACGTGAACGTGAGTATTTTAGGTGGCGGGAGCGAGGTCGGGGCTTCTTGTTTGCATATCAACATGGCAGATACAAACCTGATCATTGATGCAGGGATGAGAATGCACGGTGATGAGTTACTCCCTGCTTTTGGGATGCTGGAGCACCTTGAAGATCCTGAAGCTATCCTTGTCACACATGCCCATGCCGATCATATTGGGGCTTTGCCCATTCTTCATTCGCTCTATCCGTCTGTTCCGATCTATGCCACACCACCAACGGCGGACTTAATGAAGATAATGATGAAAGATTCATCTAAAATTTTAGAACAGCGCGCACACGAAACGAATACCTTGCCGCCCTATTCGGAAGATCAGGTAAATGCAGTACTCTCTGCTGTTCTTCTTTTTCCAGCAAGTGAATATCTAAGGGTTGGGAATTTGAAAATCACCAGCTTTCGAGCCGGGCATATACTAGGTGCCGTGATGTTTTTGATCGAAGGAGGCGGTGAACGGCTGCTTGTCAGCGGTGATTTAAGTTTCAAGGCCGGACGAACCATTCCAGGAGCCCAAGTCCCGCATGATCTTCATCCAGATGTAGTTGTGATGGAATCAACATACGGAAACCGGGCACACACCGATCGGAATACAGAAGAGAGAAGACTTGCGGAGGATGTAGCCGAAGTAGTTGCGGGCGGGGGGTTCGCGCTTATTCCGGCTTTTGCGCTTGGCCGTGCCCAAGAAGTGTTATTGGTATTGCAAGATTATATGGAGAAAGGACTTATTCCCGAATTTCCGATCTATGTAGACGGTCTCGTCACACCGATCAGTAGAATATATAAAAACTATCCACACTTTTTAAAAGGACCTGTTGCCTATCGGATTGCAAAACATGGGGATGTTTTTTTAACAGAAGGCCGGTGCAACGCTGTTCAGCCAAAAGAGCGGGAAGCGGTTTTAAAAGGCAAGGCTGGCTGCATTGTCGCTTCTTCCGGCATGCTGACCGGTGGGGCAAGTTCATGGTATGCGGAAAAAATCGTGACGAATGAAAAAAATGCCATTTTCATAACCGGCTATCAAGATGAGGAAAGTCCAGGAAGAAAATTACTCAACCTTGCAGACGGTGTTGAAAATCAGCTTGAATTAAATGGGACAAGCTATGAGGTAAAATGTCGGATCGGAAAATACGGTTTGTCAGCTCACGCGGATGCAAATGAAATGAAGCGGTTCATTGAGATGCTTCAACCGACCTACACCTTACTCGTCCATGGGGATGATGATGCCAGAGGAAGAATGGCAGAATTGATTGAGCAAAGGTTCAATCCGATACTAGTCGAGAATGGCCAAACCTACCCGTTTGAAAAGCGAAAGTCTGGTCGTGGGGTAGTTGGAAAAAGGTATCACCTGAGTGACTTAGCGTTGAGGTATCGAGAAAAGATAGGGAAAGTATTGCTTTATCGGCCGGAAAATGAACCGAGTGTTAAACTGGCAATTTGCACAGGGTTCCAGCCAAAGACCAATTCGTTTAACTGCCTGACACTCAAAGGCAAACAGCTGAAGCTTCCGGTCGATCAGGTGGCAGAGACGATTGGCGGTTGGAATCGATCAATGGAGGAATTAAGTGAGAGAACTGGCAAAGTTCTAAGTTTCACACGTCCTTTGCTTGAAAAAATTGATTGGAACGACCTCCCGAATCAGACTTTGTCTCTGAGTGAAGTTTGCGAAATTTTACATCTCAAAAGCATTGAGGAACAATTGGCAGCATCCATAGCTTTGCAGAGTTTGGCTACTGATCATCGTTTCCTGCAAAATGGGATTGTCTATTATAAAATCAATCCAGCTATCAAGGCTCAGCTTACTCGTCTTGAGTTGCCGGTTCAAGGGTTGAAACTTAACCCAGCAGCCGCAATGGAAACGGTTCGCACCCTTTTAGCCGATCATCCTCGGTTTCTTCGCTGCGGTGTTGATGATCTTGGCACAAAAGAAGAAAGAATCACCATTTATTTTGATTTTCCCGATGCTGTCTCAGAAAAAGAGAGAAAAGAAATTTTTTCGCAAGTGAAAAACGAAACAGGCTGGCTGGTTCGTTTCTCCGATTCTGTACGACAAGATCTTTTACAAACACAGCTTGTAACATTATTGGGAACTTCAATCAGCTCGCCATCCATTCATCTTCTTGAAAGAAAAGTAGTTGTGCCAAGTGAGCGGCCGGAAGATGCTGAAAAAATAATGTCTGACTTCAAGGAACGAACAGGATTCCATTTACAATTTAAAGGAGAATCACCTGGTGCTGCAAATGGAGAATCGAAGGAATGGTTTCAGGCAAAAACCTCTACCAAAAAGCTTGAGAATAACCAGGCGATTGAAGAAGCAAAAAAATGGGCGCTTGATCGCAACATGACCATTTATAAAACAGGTTTTAAACAGCAAAATGGCCAAACCGGTATGGAAGTTCATTTTGTTTCACCTGAAATCGCCCTCCGCCATGAAGCTGATATGGAGGAGCTATCGTATCGGATTGGCATGCCTGTAACATATGCAAAGAATCCGAAACAAAATGAAATCATTCGGATTGCCCAAGACGTGATTCCTGGAACATGGGTGTTAAAGAAAAATCCATCCATTCATATGGACAAACAGCTTGTAGCTGTCAAGCTTGCCTCGTTACCGGATGAGGAAGAAAAACGAGAAACAAGTGAAAAGCTATTTCAACAAACCGGTTACAAATTAGAGGTCGTGACGTAAATTTTTAAACCGCGCGGAGGAACGTGTACATGTATTTATCAATTGAGGAAACCGCTGAATACTTATCGGTCTCCGTACCGTATGTAGAAAGTTTAATTTTGCAAGGGAAAATAAGAGTAGTTCGGGACGGAGAAGGCAATGTTCTTGTTAACAAGGAACAATTTAACAATCATTTTCAACAGCTTGAAAAATATCGAAAGGCAGTCGAAGAAATAGCGAATGAGCCCATTCCCGAGGATATGGACGTTAAAGACGAAGATTAAGGTGGGGCTTTCAACATGGATAATCTATTTTTAAAAAGAATTTATGAACCATATGATGAAGCAGACGGCTTTCGAATTTTGGTGGACCGGCTATGGCCGCGCGGGATGGCAAAGGCTGATGCCAAATTGGACCTTTGGCTGAAAGATATTGCCCCAAGCAGCGAACTGCGCAAGTGGTTTTGTCATAAACCGGATCGGTTTGCAGAATTCCGTGAAAAGTATTTAGAAGAACTCCGGAGTGATCCTGAAAAAATGGCTGCTGTTGAAACGGTGCAAGAGCGGGCCAAAAATCAACCGGTTACCCTTCTATACGGGGCGAAGGACCCGGTGTATAACCATGCAATTGTATTATATAAAATGATAAAAGGTGCTTTATAGGCACCTTTTGCTTATATTACATATAAAAATACAGATAGAAAATGAGCCAAGCTTCCGAGCAAAATAAAAATGTGAAAGATTTCGTGAAATCCCATCTGTTTGAATTGGAGGATTTTTGGCTTAAGTCCGTAGATTATTCCGCCAATCGTGTAAAAAATCCCGCCAAGAATGAGGAGAAACACTCCTGTAGTGCGAAGCGGACCGGAAAGCGGCGCAATCGCAAAAATAATCATCCAGCCCATTGCGATATAGATGGCTGTCGACAGCCAGCGAGGACAGTTGAACCAAATCATTTTAAAAAGAACGCCAAGAACAGCAGAAACAGCGATAATGGAAAATAACACCCAACCCGTTGCGCCCTGCAAGCTAATCAATGTAAAAGGGGCATAGGTGCCGGCAATTAACACAAAAATCATTGCATGGTCAAGACGTCTCAGAAAAGCAATGACTGTGTCTTTCGCGATTACCATGTGGTAGGTCGCAGATGCGGAATAAAGCAAAATCATGCTGACGCCAAAGATTGCCACAGATGTAACAGCCAATGCCGAATGGGTGGTAGTTACAGCTTTCATCACCATTGCCAGCAATCCGACGACTGCAAGAACTGCTCCCGCTAAATGGGTCAGTCCGTTGATCGGCTCCCGAATATATTTGGTCATTGTAAATCCTCCAATCGCAATATGTGGTTTTTAATACTACATACAATCATACCAACAAAGCAAAACATAGTCAATATTTACCGGATAGGATATTTTTTATATAATGAAATAAAACGATTGGATTGGGGCTCTGTATGGACAAATTACAGGAAATTTTTGAAAAGCTTGATCTTGAAGGTCAGCTTCCGTTAGATGAAATTCCTTCGATTGACTTGTATATGGATCAGGTCATTCAATTATTTGAAAAGAAGTTTGCGGAATCGAAACGAACACCTGATGAAAAAATTTTGACGAAAACAATGATCAATAACTATGCCAAAGGCAAACTGCTTTTTCCGATTAAAAATAAAAAGTATTCGAAGGAGCACTTAATTCTCATCAGCTTAATCTATCAGCTAAAAGGGGCATTATCCATCAATGATATTAAAGGGGCATTAAGCGGAATCAATGAGAAAGCCGAAAAAGGGAGTTTCAAACTGGATGATTTTTATTCTAGTTACCTTCAGTTAATTTCTAAAAATACGGCTGATTTTAAAGAAGCTTTGACACAACAGGAAAAGGATCTCAGCGCAGCGGCTAAGGAATTTGAAAATGAGTCAGAAAAAGCCACATTTGAGCCAGTTTTAACGATTGCTTCACTGGTCCACATGAGCAACTTGTATCGAAGAGCGGCAGAAAAACTGGTCGACCACCTTCAGGATAAGCATGAAAGCAACGGTCACTGAGAGAGTGGCTCAACGCCCGAGAAACCGAAATTTGAGCGAAAGCGGTCACTGAGAGGTGTGCTCAAGGCCCGAGGAGTCGAAATTTGAGCGAACCCGGACACTGAGAAATTCATTCAATTCCTCGCAAATGAAATTTGATAAATGCTGATGCACGTCAACTTGAGAGAAACGCGCTGATGATTGTAGTTCATCGCAAAATTTTTTTACCACCCTTTATAAAATAAATTAATAAAGTTCGATTTTTGCTCAGCAGAATGCTATAATAGGGACAACAAAGAAAGAACGAGCAACCTTGAAATCAATTTGAATCGAGGATGAGCGCTATGAGGAAGATCAAATGGGGAGTATTGGGCACAGCCAATATTGCACAAACGCAAGTAATCCCTGCAATCATAAGAGCTGAAAATGCCGAAATAACAGCTATTTCCAGTACAAGCGGAAAGGCAAAGGAAGCGGCAGCGACTTTTTCCATTTCGACTTTTTATAACAGTTACGAAGAACTCCTGCAAAATAAAGAAATCGATGCTGTCTACATTCCACTTCCAAATCACCTCCACAAAAAATGGGTAATCGAGGCAGCAAAACAAGGAAAGCATATCCTCTGTGAAAAGCCGGCTGCACTAAATGCAGAAGAAGCAAAAGAGATGGTCGACTTTTGCCGGGAAAAAGAAGTGACGTTTATGGAAGCGTTTATGTACCAGTTTCATCCGCAGCATCAACGTGTTCGTGAAATAATCGCTTCGGGGGAAATTGGCAAAGTGAAATTCATGAGCTCAAGTTTCTCTTTCTTCTTAGAAGACAAAGAAACAAACATCCGGATGAAAAAAGAAATGGGCGGAGGCAGCCTTTACGATGTTGGCTGTTATTGCATTCATGCCATTCGTACTTTTCTTCAATCAGAACCGGCAGAAGTGGAAGCGTATGCAGAACTCGATCCGAAAACAGGGGTGGATTTAACCGCAAACGTTTATATGAAACTGCAAAATGGCATCCCTGCCATGTTTAGCTGCAGTATTGACATGGCTTCAAGGCAGGAATATGAAATCGTTGGCACAAAAGGACGAATTATTGTTCCGCGTGCATTTCGTCCGGATCTCTATGGCGGTTTAGGACAAATTATTATCCAGACCGAGAAGGTTGTTCGAAAAGAAAAATGGACAGCCGACCTTTATAAACTGGAAATTGAGCATTTTTCGCAAGCGATCGTTGATCAAACGGAAACAGCCTACACTCCAGAAAAAACCATTCGCAACATGGAAGCAGTAGAATCTTGCTACAAGTCCATTAAAAGTAAAAAAATAGATAACTAGGATAACAGGGAGGAATACGAAAGTGGAAATAGCACAAACACTATATGGCATGGCCGACACAAAAGAGATCATTGAATATACACTGAAGAACGACAATGGGATTGAAATTTCCTGCATCAATTTAGGCTGCATCATCACCAAAGTAATTATGCCTGACCGAAATGGATTGAGCGAAAATATCGTACTTGGCTTTGAATCTTTGGAAGAATACTTGGAAAATCCCCCATACTTTGGCGCTGTAATCGGCCGGGTAGCTGGAAGAATAAAAGGAGCCCAATTTGAGCTTGAAGGCACCAGCTATCAATTGAAAAAAAATGATGGCAACAACCATCTGCATGGCGGGCCAAATGGATTTCATAAAGCAATGTGGGATGCAACTACATTTGAAACGAAGGATGAAGTGAGGATTCGCTTTTCATACATAAGCGCAGATGGTGAGGAGGGCTATCCAGGCAACGCAACCATACAAGTAACATATACCTTAAACAATCAAAATCAATTTGCGATTCAATATGAAGCCAATACAGATCAGACCACACCGATCAATTTAACCAACCATTCTTATTTTAACTTGAGCGGCGATTTGAAACGTGATGTTTTGAATCATGTTCTGCAAATGGAAAGCAATCAATTTCTTGAGTTAAACGAGGAGCTGTTGCCGACAGGGAAGTTCGTCGATGTGGCAGACACTGTTTTTGATTTTCGGAATGGCCGGAAAATCAAAGATGGGGCAGAGTCAATGGCACCGCAAAACGTTTTGGCCGGCGGGGGTTATGACCATCCATTTTTGCTCGATGGCAAAATCGTTTTGGTTGATGAGGAAAGCGGACGCAAGCTTCTGATTGAGACAGATGCCCCAAGTGTTGTTCTATACACAGGCAACCAGCTTTCAGATGATCTAAAAATCAATGGTGGCAGCGCTAGAAGGCATTTAGGACTTTGCCTGGAAACTCAAGGTTTGCCGGATGCGATTCATCATCCAGAATTTCCTTCGATTGTGTTAGAAAAAGGACAAACGTATACATCGAAAACAACGTATACGTTTAAATGGGAATAAGAAAGGAAAAGCATTTGCAAGGTTTTATGCAAATGCTTTTTTCATCGTCTTGGAAATTAAAAATTTTCACACTGTTGATACCCTGCATAAGGATCCTGAATCTAGCTCCAGCGCCTTTTGGTTTGAACATCTAGATTGAAAACGCTTCGAAAATGGTAAAAAAATGTTCACACGGAGGACGATAAAAATGCGCTAAAATAGGGGTAACAGAATTTGTGAAATGTATCACAAAAACAACTATTAGTAAGAGGTGGAAAGAAATGTCGAGCATCTCGATTAGTGCCTTACTGATTCGATTTATTCTCGGGGGAGCAGCCGTTGTTGCTTCCACGATTATTGCTAGAAAGCTAGGTGAAAAAGCGGGAGGGATTTTTGCCGCCTTTCCGGCGGTTTACCTTGCAGCCCTTTTGACCATCGGACTGGATTTTCAAGGGAATGAACTGATTGCCCGTTCGCTGATCCTTTCCAAGGGAGCCATTATTGGCATGATGATTAATATTTTAATCGCCGTCATTGCCGGATTTCTGATACCAAAAGGGTGGAAGCGCGGCCTGGTGCATTCAATGGTGATTTGGTTTGTTGTTTCAATGGTTGTTGTGTTAATTACTTCGCAATCATAGGAAGGTGGACATCAATGTTAGACTTATTTGTTCGTTTTTTGTTGGGCGGAACGGCCGTAATGGTCAGCTATTTGGTGACGGTTTTGTCGCCGTGGAAAATACTGGCGGGTATTTTTGCCGCCTTTCCGGCAGTGATGCTGACGGCCGTTTTGATGATGGGGCTTGCTTCAGGCTCAGTGAAGGCAGCCAAAATCGCCAAAGGCTCCGTGTTTGGAATGATCGGCGGCGTCGTTTGCGTCATTACCGTTTTTCTTTCCTTGCAGCTGAGCCATCAATGGCTTTTTAGTATACTCCTTGGGCTCGTTCTCTGGCTGGTCAGCTCAATTGCCATTTCAGCCTTTAAGGAAAAATTATTGAATAGAAGCGCAGCACGCGCGTAAAATACCCAACTGATGGCTCCCCTTAGAGGAAACCATATAATGCCAGACCGTCGCTGCACTAGACGGTTTTTTTACTATTTTACTATATAGATTATTTGTCTATAATATACCCAGCAACATCCCTCATATATAGTTATTTTGCCATTTGATAAGGACTTTATTAAATATAAATTGCACGTTTGTGGCACTTATAGTCCACCTCAGCCTTTAGCTCATGGGTAAATTTTTTTAAATTTTGTAACAATCGCATCTTTCAAATGCCATACAAAAAACGGCGGATTCAGGGGATATAAAAAATAGCAATAATATTCAAATTAAATTTGATCACATTCTTTTTTAATGCTATGATTAAATTAACAAATATGTTAAGTTAACTAAAATGATAAATAATAAATGCCAATTGGGGGGAGTTATAATGATACATATAGACCCAAAGGAATTGTAAAAATCATTAAGTAAAGGAGCAGAAACCTAATGATTAAAACAGAACAGGCGTATAAAGAAGCTGTAGAAAAGTTGAAGCAAGATAAATTATTTATTAAAGAACAGACAAAAAAACTAGAAGAAATGGGATTAGATCCGGAGCATATTGAGCTAGCTATACAACCTTATATTTCTTTTCATGAACAACTTAAAGAAGAAGTGGAGTATTACGAACAAATTAAGCGAGGAGAATTTACTCCTGTAATCAATCTTAAAATGTTAGGAAAAACTTTAATTGCATATAGAATATATATCGGTATGACACAACAAGAATTAGCAGCTAAACTTGGGGTTTCACCTTCACAAATATCTAGAGACGAGAGAAATGAATATTATGGTGCGACTATTGAACGTATACAAAGTGTAATGGAAGCAATGAACATGACCTCAGTTACTAAAATTGATCCATCAGATGTGATTGTCTCTGCCTAAAACTCATAAAGGGTTAAAATAACGTAAATCTTTATTTTTTACTACTCAATTGGTCGAAAAGGCGGGCACTACTTTATGGATTAAGGTTGACCAATTATATTATCAAATATTCAAAAACCTTGCTATCTCCAAAAGGAACAGCAAGGTTTTTTAGTTGCACTTTTATTGATGTGCTAATTCATACTGCTTAATTTTAGCTTCATAGTTCAAGGTAACGCCAATTTCATCCCAGCCGTTGAGGAGCATTTGTTTCGAATATTCTGGGATGTCAAAGGTGACTTTGAAGCCTTCGTCATCATAAACAACTTGTTGTTCAAGATCAACGGTAAGTGTGTATGATCCGGCTTCCGCTTTTTTTACGAGCTGCTGCTTTTGCTCTTCGCTGACTTGAATGGCGAGAATGCCATTTTTCACACAGTTGTTTTTAAAAATGTCCGCGAAGCTAGGAGCAATAATGACTTTAAAGCCGTAGTCTTGAATTGCCCATGGGGCATGTTCACGCGATGATCCACAGCCGAAGTTTTCGCCCGCAACCATGATCGAAGCACCTTGATAGTTTTCATCATTTAAGGAAAAATCAGGACGGGGATTTCCGTCTTTATCAAAACGCCAGTTGTAAAAAAGAAATTGGCCAAAGCCGCTCCGTTCAATACGCTTCAAAAATTGTTTCGGAATAATTTGGTCAGTATCAATATTTGTCCGGTCTAATGGGTAGACAAGGCCTGTATGTGTGCGTAACGGTTCCATTGCAATCAATACCTCCTAGGAATTCACTACTTGAGAAGAAAATTGGCGGACATCGACAAAATGGCCGGCAATTGCTGCGGCTGCTGCCATTTCCGGGCTGACTAGGTGCGTACGGGCATCGTTGCCTTGGCGCCCTTCAAAATTGCGGTTGGAAGTAGAAGCGCAGCGCTCTCCCGGCGGTACGATGTCATCGTTCATCGCCAAGCACATGCTGCAGCCGGCATTGCGCCAGTCAAAACCAGCTTCTGTAAAAACAACATCCAGTCCTTCTTTTTCCGCAGCCAATTTGACACTATAGGAGCCGGGAACGACGATCGCTGTCACAGCAGGATTGACTTTGCGGCCGCGGACGATTTCGGCAGCTTTCCTAAGATCGCTTAGTCTCGAATTGGTGCAGGAACCAATAAACACATGATCAATTTTGACGCTTGAAAGCGGCTGTCCGGCTTCAAGTCCCATGTATTCAAGGGCGCGTTTGATCTCATCCTTTTCATTGGTTGATTCTGCATCAGCTGGATTGGGAACTGATGCGGTGATTGGCAGACACATTCCAGGGTTGGTTCCCCAAGTTACCTGCGGTTCCACTTCAGCCGCTTCAATTTGAACAACAGCGTCATAGACAGCACCTTCATCGCTGGCAAGTTCTTTCCAGCGCTCTACCGCTTGTTTGAATGCTTCCCCTTGAGGGGCAAATCTTCTTCCTTTTAAATAAGCAAAAGTTGTTTCATCCGGTGTAATCAGGCCAGCTCTGGCCCCTGCTTCAATCGACATATTGCAGACAGTCATCCGCTCTTCCATCGAGAGAGAACGAATCGCTTCACCGGTGAATTCAATGACATAGCCTGTACCAAACTGTACGCCGAACTTGCCGATGATGGCGAGAATTAAGTCCTTGGCTGTGACACCCGTCCCCAGTTTTCCGTTAACTTTGACATTTAATGTTTTCGGTTTTGCCTGCCAAAGGGTTTGGGTTGCCAAAACATGTTCGACTTCACTTGTGCCGATGCCAAATGCGAGCGCGCCGAAGGCACCATGGGTTGAAGTGTGGCTGTCGCCGCAGACAATTGTTTTGCCAGGCTGGGTAAGACCAAGCTCCGGCCCGATGACATGGACGATCCCGTTATCGGGATGGTCAATATCCGCAAGCGGAATGCCGAATTCTTCGCAGTTCTTTTTCAACGTGTCGATTTGTGTTTTTGAGATGACATCTTTGATTACACTGCGATCACGAGTCGGCACATTGTGATCCATTGTCGCAAATGTACGGTCTGGCCGGCGTACTTTGCGGGCATTTAATCTTAATCCCTCAAACGCTTGAGGAGAGGTCACTTCATGGACAAGATGCAGGTCGATATAAAGCAAATCAGGTTTTCCGGCTTCTTGATGGACAACATGCTGTTCCCAAATTTTTTCAATAATTGTTTTTGGTTTCTGCATAATTTCATTCCTCACGTTTTAAAGATTTTTGAAAAGAATGGACGGCATTAAACCGCCCATCGTTATGATCGATAGTCTATATGCTGTTACATGTCATTTCGCACACTGAATGAATTAGGAATATGTGTGATGATCTCAAGCATATCCGCCATAACCTATTATGCGCTTTGATGCACCCTTGTTTTGATATAGTCGACAATCAATTTTGTCATTTCAACCGTACCGACAAGCTTGCCGTCCGTCACTTGAAGATCACCGGTGTGGTAGCCTGCATCCAGTGTGGCTTGAACGGCTTCTTCAATTAATTTTGCTTCATTTTCAAGCTCGAAGGAATAACGAAGCATTAGGGCTGCTGATAGAATCATGGCAATTGGATTGGCAATGCCTTTACCGGCAATATCCGGTGCGGAACCGTGAACCGGTTCGTAAAGACCAACACCGTCTTCCCGCAGACTGGCGGAAGGAAGCATGCCGAGCGAGCCGGTTAACACGGAAGCTTCGTCGCTTAAAATATCGCCAAATAAGTTTTCGGTTACAATGACATCAAACTGCGAAGGATTGGTGATTAACTTCATTGCGGCGGCGTCTACTAAAATATGATCGACCACTACATCCGGGTAGTGTGATTTTTTTTCTCCCACGACTTCGCGCCATAGTTTGCTTGATTCAAGAACATTGGCTTTATCGACGGAAGTAAGGCGGCCGCGTCGCTGCTGGGCTGCTTGAAAGCCTTTGTCAACGATTCTTTCAATCTCTTTGCGTGTATAGTAGAGGGTATCGACAACGGCATTTCCGCCATCTCGTCTTTCGCTTGGCGTACCAAAATAGAGGCCGCCCGTCAGTTCACGGACAATCAGCAGATCGCTGCCATTTACAATTTCTGCTTTTAATGGAGAGGCGTGCAGCAAGTTTTTAAATCCCTTAATTGGTCGTAAATTGGCGAATAGATCGAGTGCTTTGCGGATTCCCAATAAGCCGCGTTCCGGGCGCAAATGGGAAGGGTTTTGATCCCATTTTGGCCCGCCGACGGCACCGAGCAATACGGCATCGGCTTTTTTGCACGCCTCTACGGTTGACTCGGGAAGGGGACTGCCATATAGATCAATGGCTGCTCCGCCGATTTCATGGGTCTCGAAGCTGAATGAATGTTGAAATTCTTCGGCAACGGCCTCAAGCACTTCTTTAGCCGACTGAATGACTTCTCTGCCGATCCCGTCTCCTGGAAGTAAAACGATTTGTTTTTCCATTTTGCTTGTTATCTCCTTTAAAAATGAATGACATTTTTGTTGTTGATTCTGCTAAAAATAGAACCTATCCGCAGATCTTCCCGAAGATTAAGTTAACGCCGTTTCTTGGGCGGCGATTTTTTGATTGAAAAAGACGCGGTTGACTGCGTTTAAAAACGCTTTGGCGGATGCTTCCAGTACGTCCTGTGCAGAGGCGCGTCCGCGGACAGGCGTTCCGTTAACCGTCATTTTTACATGTGCTTCGGCCAGTGCATCCCGGCCTTGACCAATTGAGTTTAATTGGAAGTCAGTCAGGTGGATTTCTTCTTTTACCAATGCCTCCAACGTGTTGCACAGGGCTTCAACGCTGCCTTGCCCTGTGCGAGCTGTTTCGACGCGAATGCCTTCCGGCGTTGTCAGCGCAACCGTTGCAGTTGGCAGATTTGCCGAGCCATATTGCACTTGGAAAGCGACAAGTTCGTATTTTTTCACATCCATTACTTCGGTTTGAACATCCGTTAAAATCGCGAACAAATCTTCATCAGTCACTTCCTTTTTCCGGTCTGTTAACTGCTTAAAGGTAACAAATGCTTCCATTAATTTTTCAGCAGACAGCTGAAAGCCCATTTGTTCGATTTTGTCTTTAAAAGCATGGCGACCGGAGTGTTTGCCAAGCACTAGGCTGTTTGATTTCACGCCGACAAGTTCAGGAGTGATGATTTCGTATGTGGAGGCGTGTTTTAAAACGCCGTCCTGATGAATACCCGACTCATGAGCAAATGCATTTTTTCCAATAATTGCCTTGTTGGGTGCGATTGCCATGCCGGTAAAGCGGCTGACGAGGTCACTTGTACGCTTGATTTCATTTAGAACCAAGTTTGTTGTATAGGGATAGTTGTCTTTGCGGATGTTTAAAGCAACGGCAATTTCTTCAAGCGAAGCATTGCCGGCACGTTCGCCAATCCCGTTGATTGTTCCTTCAATCTGTGTCGCCCCGTTTTGAATCGCTGCAAGGGAGTTGGCAACTGCCATCCCTAAATCATCATGGCAATGGGCAGACAAGATCACCTTGTCGATGTTTGGCACGTTTTCTTTCACATATTTGAAAATAGAACCGTATTCCTCGGGTGTGGCGTAGCCGACCGTATCAGGCAAGTTAATCACAGTTGCCCCGGCATCAATCACTTTTTCAATAATTTTTACGAGAAAATCAAGATCGGATCGGGAAGCGTCTTCTGCAGACCATTCAAGTTGCGGGAATTTTTTTCGCGCATAAGAAACCATCTCGACTGCTAAATTCATTACTTCTTCAGGCGTTTTATTCAATTTGTATTTCATGTGAATCGGGGAGGTAGCGAGAAACAAGTGAAGCCTTGGCTCTTCGGCTTCCTTCAACGCGTCCCAGGAAACATCGATGTCGGCTTTCGTTGCACGGGCAAGACCGGTAACGGAAGCATTTTTAATCGTCCGGGCAATCGCTCTTACTGATTCAAAATCCCCTTGGGAGGAAGCCGGAAAACCGGCCTCCATAATGTCCACGCCAAAACGCTCCAGCTGTCTGGCAATCTCAATTTTCTCGAGCTGATTTAAATTCACACCCGGAGACTGCTCACCATCGCGCAATGTTGTATCAAAAACATTAACGTGAACCATTCGCCACCACTTCCTTTTTCGTGACAGATTGTTTAATAAATGGCATTAATGCACGTAATTCACGGCCGACCACTTCAATCTGATGCTTGTTTTCCGCACGATTGATCGCATTAAATTGCGGACGGTTTACTTGATTTTCATTGATCCAGCCTTTCGCAAATACACCGGTTTGAATATCTTTCAATACTTCTTTCATGCGAGCTTTCGTTTCTTCTGTAACAACGCGCGGGCCTGAAACGAAATCACCCCACTGAGCAGTATCGGAAATCGAATAGCGCATGTTTTCAAGTCCGCCTTCGTAAATCAAGTCAACGATTAATTTCATTTCATGGAGGCATTCAAAATAGGCAACTTCTGGCTGGTAGCCTGCTTCAACCAATGTCTCAAATCCGGCTTTAATCAAGCTGGTCAGCCCGCCGCACAATACCGCTTGCTCACCGAAGAGATCGGTTTCGGTTTCCTCTTGGAACGTTGTTTCAAGGATTCCAGCACGACCGGCGCCAATTCCTTTTGCATATGCAAGGGCAATGTCTTTTGCTTTTCCGGTATAGTCTTGATAGATTCCGTATAAAGCAGGAACGCCGCCGCCTTCTGTGTATGTCCGGCGAACAAGATGTCCCGGGCCTTTTGGTGCCACAAGGAAGACATCAACATCTGCTGGTGGAACGATTTGCGTAAAATGAATATTGAAACCATGGGCAAAAACAAGTGCATTGCCAGGCTGCAGGTTTTCTTTAATGCTTTCTTCGTAAACTTTTGGCTGCTGCTCATCTGGAAGAAGAACGACAACAACATCGGCTGCCGCTGTTGCTTCAGCGACTGAACGAACTTCGACCCCATCTTCAACTGCTTTGTTCCATGATTTTCCTTCTCTTAGTCCGACAACGACATCAAAGCCGCTTTCTTTTAAATTGAGTGCATGAGCGTGACCTTGAGAACCGTAGCCGATGACTGCGATTTTTTTCCCGTTTAAAACCTCTTCTTGAATATTACTGTTATAAAGTACTTTTGCCATTTTAACTTCATCCTCTCGAAATAGAATTATTTTATTTGTGAATAGGAAGGTAACTCTGAAACTTGCGGCTGCTGCCCGCGCAGGAAGGCAGTCAATCCTGTTCTTGCCAGCTCTTTGATCCCGTATGGGCGAAGCAGCTCAATTAAAGCATCAATTTTATCCGGCTTTCCAGTTACTTGGACAGCCAGGCTATCGCGGCTGACATCAATAATGGTTGCCCGGAATGGCTCAATGATTCCGTTGATTTCGCTGCGAAGCTGGCCGGAGCTTGATACTTTAATCAGTGCCAGTTCTCTTGCGACAATGGCTTTGTCGGTAATATCAGAAACTTTTAAAACATCAATTTGCTTATTAAGCTGTTTTGTTACTTGTTCAAGCTGTTGCTCGTCTTCCACTTCAACGACAAGCGTCATTTTGGAAATGCCTGCGATTTCGGTTGGACCGACGGAGATGCTTTCAATGTTAAATTGCCGTCTAACTAATAGGCCGGTAACTCGGTTTAAAACGCCGCTGCGGTCTTGAACCGTTGCTGTTATGATTCGTTTCATGGTTTCACCCCAATCATTTCGTGCAGCCCTTTTCCGGGTGCGATCATTGGATACACTTTTTCCAACGGAAGAACACGGCAATCTACAACGATTGGACCGTCATAGGCAAAAATTTCAGGTAGTGCCGTAATTAAATCTTCTTTCGTATCAATTTTCACCCCGCGAATTTGATAGCTTTCCGCAAGTTTTACAAAGTCTGGCTGCGAGTAAAGAATGGATTCGGAATAGCGCTCTTCATAAAATACTTCCTGCCATTGGCGAACCATTCCAAGGGAACCGTTGTTGAGAATGATAATTTTGATTGGCATTTTTCGTTCCTGGATGACCGAAAGTTCTTGCATTGTCATTTGGAACCCGCCATCACCGACAATTGAAACCACCATTTTTTCCGGTGCGGCAAATTGGGCGCCGATTGCAGCAGGGAAGCCAAAGCCCATTGTTCCAAGTCCGCCTGATGTAACCCAGCGGTTTGGTTCGCTGAAAGAATAGTACTGGGCAGCCCACATTTGATGCTGGCCAACGTCTGTTGTTACAATGGCTTCACCGTTTGTTACTTTATGGATTGCTTGAACGAGCCATTGCGGCGAAATGCCGTTTTGATTAGTGTCATACCAAAGTGGGTACTGTTCCTGATATTGTTTTAATGTATCGAGCCATTCTTGATGGTCCGGTGATTTCTGGGCCTGATCAAGCAGGCTCGCCAGCGCTTCTCTTGCGTCCGCGACAATCGGTATTTGCGTCGGAACGTTTTTGCCAATCTCTGCAGGGTCAATATCGATATGCGCCACTTTCGCCTTTTGAGCAAAATGCTTTAAATTACCTGTTAGGCGGTCATCAAAGCGGGTACCAATATTGATTAATAGGTCGCATTCATACAAAGCCATGTTTGCGGTATAGGTTCCGTGCATGCCGCCCATTCCAAGAGAAAGAGGGTGGCCGCCTGGGAAACTGCCAAGACCTAGCAGTGTGGTGACAACCGGCAATTGGTGTGCTTCAGCAAATGCAGTCAATTCGGCTGATGCCTTCCCATGCAATACACCTGCACCGGCAAGAATAACGGGCTTCTTTGCTTTTGATAAGGCATCGGCCAATTTCTTAATTTGCAAAGGATTCGGTTTAATCGTTGGCTGATATCCCGGAAGTTGAAAACTTGCATCGCTGCGTTGCTCAGGTACCTCTCCAGCTGAGATGTCTTTTGGAATATCAACCAATACTGGACCTGGCCGACCGGTCGAAGCGATATGAAAAGCTTCCTTTACAATCCGCGGCAAGTCGCTGATTGATTGCACTTGGTAGTTGTGCTTTGTGATCGGGGTTGTAATGCCAATAATATCCGCTTCCTGAAAGGCATCGGTTCCAATTACATTCCGTCCCACCTGACCGGTGAAAACAACGAGTGGCAGGGAGTCCATCATCGCATCCGTGATCCCGGTCACAAGGTTTGTAGCCCCGGGTCCTGAGGTGGCGATTACGACACCCGGTTTCCCAGTGATGCGTGCATAGCCTTCAGCCGCATGAATGGATCCTTGCTCGTGGCGGAAGAGAACATGTTCAATGGCTCCTTTGGCACGATAAATAGAGTCATAGATTGGCAGGACGGCTCCGCCTGGATATCCAAATAAGAATTCGACACCTTCTTCAACCAACAATTCAATGAGAAGATCTGCTCCTGTTTTTACGGCTGGCCTGGTTTCGACTTCCTGCTTTGCTTCTACCTTCACGTTCGTAATCCCTCCTAATTAAAATTGAACTATTTAAAAAACTCAGCATGCAGCTGGCTTATTAAAACCGTTTAGCAGTTTTGACTAAATGGATCCGGGGAATAGAAAAAGACCTTTTCCGACCCGAATAGCCTGCCAACTGATCCATTAGCAGAATAAACGGGGAGAAAAGGTCTTCCTTTTCACGGTACCACCCGATTTCACAGCATCCTCACGAATACTGCCTTATGAAGCGGAACTTTAAGCAAAACAAGAGCCGCTTCTTTTGGTAACAGGTGCCGATTCGCGCACCTGATTGAGCCTACTAGAGACGAATACGTTCAGCTCAACACTCAGGGAGGATGTCAGAAGGGTTGTATTACCGGGCTTCCAGCAACCCCGGCTCTCTGTAAATACATGGATCCATTCCTTTATTCCCGTCATCGATTTTTCAAGTCATTTTAAATTTTCATGATACCGCCAGTATTCGCAGAAGTAACAAGTTTTGCATATTTCGCCAGATAGCCAGATTTGATTTTTGGCTCAGGTTTTATCCATGATTTCCGGCGTTCTTCTAAAATCGCTTCATCGACAAACAATTCGATCGAGCGGGTTTCCAAGTCAATCATGATTGGGTCACCATCGCGAACGAAAGCAATCGGTCCGCCTTCTGCGGCTTCTGGTGAAATGTGCCCGACTGAGATGCCGCGGCTTGCGCCGGAGAATCGGCCATCGGTAATTAATGCAACTTCTTTATCCAGTCCCCGTCCGGCGATTGCGGAGGTAGGAGCCAGCATTTCCGGCATTCCCGGTCCGCCTTTTGGCCCTTCGTAACGGATGACAACAACATGGCCTGGCATGACGGTTCCATTATCAATTCCTGCCTGGGCTTCCTCTTGTGAATCAAAACAAATCGCTTCACCAAGGAATTTTTTTATCGACGGATCCACTGCACCGACTTTGATGACGCCGCCATCAGGTGCCAAATTGCCGTAAAGAATGGAGAGACCACCGACAGGACTGTACGGATTGTCTTTCGGACGGATCACTTTTTCATCCAAAATCTCTGCATCTTGCACGGCTTCATAAAGGGTTTGCCCTGTAACGGTAATGCATTCCTTGTTCATTAAGCCGTCGATTTTGCAAAGTTCATGGATAATCGCGCTAACGCCGCCAGCCCGGTGAACATCCTGCATGGAATAGTCGGAAGCAGGGCTGATTTTTGCCAGATATGGAACTTTTTCCGCAATTCGATTAATTTCTTTCAAGTCGTATTCGATGCCGGCTTCATGAGCAATGGCTAGAGTATGAAGAACGGTGTTGGTTGAGCCGCCCATTGCCATATCGAGGGCAAAAGCATTATCGAAAGCTTCTTTTGTCAGAATGTCGCGCGGGCGAATATCGTTTTTCACTAAATCAATTAAATGCCTTGCCGCTCTCCGGATTAATTCATGCCGTTCTTCTGATGTGGCAACGATTGTTCCGTTGCCGGGAACCGTCATGCCGAGAACCTCCATGAGGCAGTTCATCGAATTGGCTGTGAACATTCCTGAGCATGAACCGCAAGTCGGACAGGCATTGGTCTCAATGTCGAGGAGCTGCTGCTGGCTGATGGAGCCTTGATGATATGCCCCTACACCTTCAAACACGGAAACAAGCGAGAGGTTTTGCCCTGTGGACGAAACACCGGCTTCCATTGGACCGCCTGATACGAAAACAGCTGGAACATTGGTTCTTGCGGCAGCCATCAACATTCCCGGTGTGATTTTGTCACAGTTTGGGATGTAAAAAACACCGTCAAACCAGTGAGCATTGATCACGGTTTCCGCACTGTCGGCAATGATTTCTCTGCTTGGAAGGGAATAGCGCATGCCGATATGACCCATGGCAATTCCGTCATCGACGCCGATCGTGTTAAATTCGAACGGGATACCGCCTGCTTCGCGAATCGCTTCCTTGACAATTTCTCCAAAATGATTGAGGTGCTTATGACCTGGGATAATATCGATATACGAGTTGCAAACCCCGATAAACGGTTTATCCAGATCACTTGTTTTGACCCCTGTTGCGTATAAAAGACTTCGGTGGGGAGCGCGATCGACTCCTTTTTTGATCATATCGCTTCGCATGACTTTCGAATGCCTCCTCTAACTTCCTACTGCCTTGTTTGCTTCAAACGGATAGCATGGAACACCATCTGTTGTGACAACCCGGCGGAACTCTTCTAGTAAATACTTGGTGACGTTTCCTGGCATGCCGTCGCTGATTGTGCGGCCGTCAACTTCAATGACCGCGATGACTTCAACCGCTGTGCCTGTCAGAAAAACTTCATCTGCTGTGTAGACATCATGTCTTGTAAAAGGTGTTTCTTTTAATTCATAGCCATTCTTTCTGGCAATTTCGATAATTGCATTTCGGGTGACGCCTTCCAATGCCCCTAAGTAAACGGGGGGAGTAAAGAGGGTTCCGTTTTTTACAAGAAAAATATTGTCTGCGGATCCTTCTGTGACATACCCCTGGTCGTTCAGCATCAGCGCTTCATCGACACCAGCTTGTGTAGCTTCGATTTTTACAAGAATATTATTTAAGTAGTTTAACGATTTTACTTGCGGGCTTAAGACATCCGGACGATTCCGGCGGCTTGCAACAGAGGCGATCCTTATGCCGCGCTCGTAAAACTCTTTCGGATACATTGACAATTCTTCCGCGATAATAATGACACGCGGATTGGAGCAGGAACGAGGATCAAGTCCCAAATTCCCAACACCCCGAGAAACAACAAGCCGTATATACGCGGTTTGCAGTTGGTTTTTGCGGATCGTCTCAACGATGTATTGAGTCATTTCTTCCTTTGAATAGGGGATCTGTATCATGATCGACTGAGCCGATTCATAAAGCCTTTTTAAGTGGGCCTCTAATTTAAAAATATTTCCATCATAGACGCGGATTCCTTCAAATACGCCATCCCCGTATAAAAACCCATGATCGTAAACCGAAACAACTGCCTCTTCTTTCTTGACGAATTGGCCGCCAAGAAAAATCCACTGACTTCCCAAAACAACCACTCCTCTTTCATGTAAAACCGCGTTAAATGAGTAAAATGCAAGTGTAAAAGGAGCTTCTTTTTCCTTTTATCTGACTGTTTTTTAAAATGCAAAAGTTTTATTTGTCGATAATCATACAACCATTACGAAGCACGGTCAATAACAAATATCAGACTATTCTAAACAGTTAGAACACGTGATAGCGTTTACATCGTTGGTATACAAACGTTGAGTTGAGAAAAAATTTTTTGAAATTTTTTTAAAAAGGGCGAATAACGGGGGGAGGGGGATGGACGTCAGCGGGGTTTTGCTAAATGGCTATAGGCATCAAGCAAAGTTTTACAGCCCATTCCCCGCGCTTTTTCTAAATAACCCCCCCATATACGGGCTGTCATCAGCGCATCGCCCAAAGCATTGTGGCGGTTTTTAATTTCCACCCCACATTCACGGCAGGCTTCTTCAAGCGATAGCGCTGTTTGGGAAGACTTACCAAGCTGGGATAAAAGGGAGGTATCAATAATTCGATGATCCAATCTCTTCCGCCACAAATCCCAAGTTGTTTTTTGCATAAATGCTTTTTCATGACTGGAGTGATGGGCAATCAATGCGCGGCTTTGGACATAGTTAAAAAAGTGAAGGAGCACATCAGCTGCAGGCGGGGCTTCGGCAAGATCTTCGTTTCGGATGTTCGTCAGTTCGACAATCTCTGTTCGAAGCGGCCGGTCATGGTAAATCAGCGAATAGAAGGGGGGTTCGCCAGTCTCAATTTCACTTCCTGTCATTTTGACGGCGCCGATGGAAATGATCTGATCACCTTTTTCAGGATAAAAGCCAGTTGTTTCAAGATCAAAAATAACAACGGGTAATTCCTCAAGCGGACAGTAAATCGGATTCTCCTCTTTCAATTCTCTTTGGAGCTGCCGCAAGAAGGAATGGTGCTGTGGTGTCGATGGCTTTTGAACCCCGGCGTATACATTTGAACCTAGCTTGCCGGACATTTGCTTGAAGAATTGAAATAGATCATTCATTCCCATAACGATCTCCCTTTTCGAGTAGTTTCCGTACTTTCTTTTGCAAGTTGGCACCGTGTTTGATTATTTCCTTTAAACGGTTTTGGTCTATTTTGGGCAGCGATTCGACCGGCAAATAATGCCCTGAATTATAGCTGCTATGGTCTCCATACAGAAGCCTGATCTCCAGAAGCCTTGAAAAATCACTGATAAAACCATCCTCCCCCAACCCCTTTAAACGGGAAAGGGTGGAGGACTCTTCAGATTTATTGATCAATGACAAAAGCCGGCCGGCATTAATATAGGGGATTAGCACTCTTTCTTTTAGATTTAGCATACCTGCGTGTGATCCGTGCTCCTCCACTAAAAATTGGCCAAGGGCATTGAGCCCTTTTTTTAGATAAATTGTATTTTCCCAGATACGATGCAAACGGTGCTGTTGATGGATAGCTTGAAAAACAAACTGCTTCAAATCGGCAACATTCTGCATGTGACCGAACAGCGGCCTCGCATCGGTAAAAATAAGCAGATGACGGATTGAGTCCCATGTCGACTCGTTGATCCAGTCGATGAGCTGTTTTTTCCAATTGGAAAAGGATTTGCACCATAGCGGATTTTTTGCCATGACGCCGCCGTCGCAATAAGGATAACCGGCAAGAAAAAGTCCCATTGCAATTTCTTCTCCCAATCTCAAAAAATAGTTTTGTGCCGTTTGGGATGATTCGGCAAAAATAATCCCGTGATCTTGATCGCTCCAAATGGATTGTTCAAAACGCCCCGCACTCCCCATTACAAAAAACGTAAATGGGGAGGGGGGAGCGCCATATTGGTCAATTGTCCGTTGAGTGGCCAGTTGGATCACTTCGGTCATTAGCTCATCATGAAATTGATTCAGTTTGTAAGGATCCGTCCGTACCGATTTGATCCCAGTGTTACGGATGGTTCTCACATCGCTATAGGTGCTTGCCTTCATTGATCCAATTCACCTGCTTTTACATAGGATGGCTGCCTGGCCCGGGGGCTTTAAAACGGTCGTATTATTGATTTGAAGCTTTTAATTTTTCTTCCGGTTGCAATAGTTCCGGATATCCATAGCTTCCGTGTTCACTCATATCCAAGCCGATTAATTCTTCCTCCTCAGAGACGCGCAACCCTTTCATCGCCAGTTTCAAGACATACAAAAGGATAAAGGATACGATAAATGCGTAGGCACCACTTGTAAAAATACCCAATGCTTGCACGCCAAGCTGATGGAAGCCTCCTCCGTAAAATAACCCAGGTTGGCCGACCGTTGCAAGCTCCTTCGTGGCGAAAAATCCAGTTGATAAAGTTCCCCAAACACCGGCTGTGCCGTGAACAGATAAAGCAGCGATCGGGTCATCAATTTTCTTTTTCTCAAAGAAGCGAATGCTGTAGAAAACGAGAATGCCGGCAATAAAACCAATGACTACAGCTGCCCATGGTTCGACAAAGGCACAGGAAGCGGTAATCGCGACCAAGCCTGACAACGCTCCATTTAACATCATTGGCACATCTGCTTTTCCCATCACGATCCAGGAAACAATCATGGCGGCAATTGTTCCGCCAGCTGCACCAAGATTTGTGTTCATGGCAACAAATCCGAAAAAGCCTTTGTCAACCGACAGGGTACTGCCAGCATTGAATCCAAACCAGCCAACCCATAGCAGCAAAACACTTAAAGCAGTAAAAACTTGGTTGTGGCCGGCGAAATTATTGGCAGAACCATCTCGATTGTATTTGCCAATCCTCGGTTTGAGAAGGATTGTAGCGGCAAGCGCAGCCATGGCACCCGTGAGGTGGACGACCGTTGAGCCAGCAAAATCCTGTTGCCCAAGCTTTGCCAACCAGCCGCCGCCCCAGATCCAGTGTGCGATTGGCGGATAAATCAATACAGAGAATAAGACGGAGAAAACGAGATAAATGCTTAATTTAGCACGTTCAGCAAATCCGCCAAAAGCGATTGTTAAAGAAATACCCGCAAAAGCAAGCTGGAATAAAAAGAAGACAGCGCCTGAAAGGGATAGGCCTTTCATTTCATAGCCGGAATAAAAGAAATCGCTTAGGCCAATCAATGGATTTCCTTTGCCGAAAATCAGCCCATAACCGACTGCCCAAAAAACGATTGAACCAATCGAGAAAGTTAGAATCGTTTTCCCAGCAATGTGCCCGGCGTTCTTCATTCGGGTTGAACCTGTTTCAAGTAGAATAAACCCTCCAATCATTAAAATGACGAGCACCGCGCTGATCATAACCCAAACACTATTCATTAAATATGCAGTATTCAAAAGAATGCCCCCTTTGTAGGAAAATGTAGTTGATAGCTGTATTGTGCCATCTAGATAGATTTTATTCCATAATATTGTTAGGAAATCTCACATTCTTTTTTGCGAAAAAAATAAGCCCCTCGCAACGAGGAGCTTATCTCGGTTTTTGCATACCGAAACGTGCGTTAATTTGGCCTTGGATCATTTTGCGACGGATCGCTTGTTCATCCTTGATTTTTTGTTCACGGATCAATTCACGCCGTATTTCATGGGTTTGGATCCCGTCTTCCATCTTATCAGCAATTTCCATCAACAATTCAACATCTGAAAAGGAATATTTTCTGCTTCCACCAGAAGAACGTTCGGGAAAAATCAGCTTTCTTTCTTCATAATAGCGAATCTGCCTTTCTGACAGGCCGGTTAATTCTCTAACAACGCCGATTGTAATGACTTTCTTATCTTTATAGGATGAATCGCTGCTCATTGTATTTTGGATCACCACCCACGAAATTTTACTGATATTTATATGTTATATTACCTTACATGATAATGAAAAGTAAAATGATTTATTTTCCAGGAAGTGTTAGAGGGTATTTGTTTTTAGGTTCTTATGCTTATACTTCAAGTTGAATAAATATTGGTGGGGATAATGGGCTGAATTAGCAATCAGCGAACGGATTTTTGATAAATTTCCTCCAGTTCGCTGAGCGTAAAGTTTGCTAGTTCTTGTTCAGACTGGTATAGCCCAGTGGCAATGATTTTGCCAATGTAATACCTTTTTGCCTTTTCAATCGCGGTTCGCAAATGTTTGGCCATCTGTGATCACCTCAATTATTTTGTAGTTTTCGCAGCAATTCATGGGCACGTGAACCCATCGTAGACAACAATTCTTCATATAATTCATCCCGGAGCCGATCCAATTTTATAATTTGTTCAGCTAATTTAATTTCCCGGTTTCCGTCCATTTAAACCATCTCCCCTAAAGATTGTATTTGTATTTTAGAGTAGGTTTTTTGGCTGTTCCTGTCAGCAATCTTGTGAGAAAAGTTGACGGATATTTTTAGCTAATCAGAAGTTAGATCTTACCTTATCATCCAAACCAGTAAAAGGAAAAACCGGGTTGATAGAGGTGTCTATCGCTCAGTGGATACCAATAAAAGGGAAAAATCAGGTTGATAAGAGCGTCTATCACCAAATAGATACCACTAAAATAGCGAATACCCCACGCTAAGCGAGTGCCTGGAGCGGAAATCAACAGACTCCGTTTATCACGCAAACCTAAAAAGAACCGGGCGTTTTTTCTGACATGCAGTTACCCCCATCTCGGCTGCCCCTAGGCATAGGTGGGGCAACTGACCAGAACAATTGAGGAAGATGAATCCCCGACAGATGGTAGTTTCGCTTTATCGATAATAGGTGGAACACTTCCGGCCATAGAGGGTCGGTCGCCAATAAAACTGCAGCATTTTACCTCCCCACCCTTCAGAAAAGTTACCAAAAAGGTCATAAAAATGCTAGAAAAGTAGATTGATTTTTTTGAACGAGTAAGTTTTAATAAAGTTGTTGATAGCCTCTCGTATTCTCCTAAATTCCCCGAAAGGATGGACCCACATGACAAAAGAATATCTTGATTTAAAAATGGATTTTATGTTTAAACAATTGTTTGGAGATCCACGCCGTAAGTCGATTACCATTGCCTTCTTAAATGATTTGCTTCACCGAAAAGACAATGACCGGATTGCAGATGTTGAATATGAAAATACCGAACTCATTAAAGAGGCCCTTGATGGAAAAACGAGCAGATTGGACGTCCTTGTGCACACCTCCAATGGTGAGAGAATCAATATTGAGATTCAATTGTCCCATCAGCATGACATGCCAGAACGAGTGCTTTACTACTGGTCCAAGTTGTTTTCTGCATCCTTAGCAAGTGGTGAAGATTATCAACTACTGCCCCCCACGATCATGATCAACATAGTAAATTACCCGCTTTTTCCTCACGAAACCGATAGCTTTCATACTGTTTTTCACATAAAAGAAGATACTGAACATTTTAGTTGGAGCCCCCACCTTGAATTCCATGCGATCGATCTGTCACAATTTATGGTAAAATGGAAAAAATACAAACGAGAAATGAAGCAGAATCCGCCGAAAGAATTACCGTGGTTGATGATGCTCTCAGCAGCCAATTATCAAAAGAAAGTCCTTGACGAAGAGATTATTCAGGAATTGGAGGTCTTGGCAATGAATGAACAGGAAATTCGAGAAGCCCTAGTCGAGTGGGAGAATTTAAGCGCAAATAAGGAAAATAAGGAACTATACGAAGCCAGGCTGAAGTTTTTGCGAGATCAATTATCAAACATACGAGGAGAACGCCGGGAAGGGATAAAAGAGGGAAAAGAACAAGAGAGAAAGGAAATCATTCGAAAAATGCTGCAAAAAGGGATGGATGTTGAAACGATCGCCAATATTCTTGATTGCAGCAGGGAAGAGGTTGAAAAAATCGATAATCGTAAAAGTTAACCAGAATTTATATACAAATTCTAAACGCACGACGGGCAAGGATGCCCTAGTCAGGCGAAGGCACAGGACGTACCACTAGGAGCGTGATAAGGGCAACTCCGCCATGAATCACCAAACGCAAAAGATTTGCCAATCGGCGAGTTTTCTTTAGCTAATCAGAATTTATATGGATAAATTCTGAACGGACGATGGACAGGACGTCCTAGTCAGGCGAGTGCCACAGGATGTGGCAGGTATACGAGCGTGGTAAATTCAACTACGCCTCTGTCTTCGTCCAAAGGACTCGCCAGTCGGCGAGTTTTCATTTATAATATCAGAATTTATATGTTGCCCCTTTTTAACGATTGCCTGAAGAGTAAGACAGGGATTCCAATATTCTGAAACGAATCTTTTTGACCAAAATCATGAATCTGTGACATGTAAAGTATACATGCAAGGAATTTATTCCATAACGGCCAAACTAAAAAGGGACGGGCGGCGGCTTTTGCCCGGTTTTTCTTATAATTTTTTAGGGTAAACCGGTCATTACTAGCTTCTCTAATGCCCGATTCACCACTTTTTTAGGCCAAACCGGTCATTACTAGCTCCCGTAATGCCCGCTTCTCCCATTTTTCAGGCCAAACCGGTCATTACTAGCTTCCCTAATGCCCGATTCACCACTTTTTCAGGCCAAACCGGTCATTACTAGCTTCCCTAATGCCCGATTCACCACTTTTTCAGGCCAAACCGGTCATTACTAGCTTCCCTAATGCCCGCTTCTCCCATTTTTCAGGCCAAACCGGTCATTACTAGCTCCGTAATGCCCGCTTCTCCCATTTTTCAGGCCAAACCGGTCATTACTAGCTTCTCTAATGCCCGATTCATCAATTTTTTAGGCCAAACCGGTCATTACTAGCTCCCGTAATGCCCGCTTCTCCCATTTTTCAGGCCAAAGCGGTCATTACTAGCTTCCCTAATGCCCGATTCACCACTTTTTCAGGCCAAACCGGTCATTACTAGCTTCCCTAATGCCCAATTATCCAATTTTTCAGGGTAAAACGGTCACTAGTGGCCTCACGAATGCCCAATTCCCCTATTTTTCAGGGTGAAATGGTACTACTGGTTCCCCCGCACGCCCCCCGGAAAGCGAGTGCCTGGAGCGGAAATCAACAGACTCCGTTTATCCGCCAAACTAAAAAGGGCCGGGCGGTTTTTACCCGGTTTTTCTTAGCCAAATGCCCTCCAAGGATTCAACTTCTCTTCACGGCAACTAGAGATTTGTCGACACTTGATGCGAAATTTGTTGGTATTTCCCGGGTAATGGTTTTTTATAATAAAAATGGAGAAAAATGATGAATTGCGATGGGAGGGAACCATTAGCACAGATAAAGTGAAACTTCAATCAGTGGGGGTTTTCTTCCATCCCCCACTGATTGTTAGTCCCGTTCTACTGTCCCTAATATCAAGGCTAACGCCTTGATAAAGAGACAGTACAAACCCGATTGGTTCAACTAAGCCTCTGACTCACGCATCGGCAAGTTTCACTGTATCTCACCAATCGGGCTTTTACGGGCAGTTATCCCCCACCTATACTTCTTCGATTCCCCGAAAACATTGAGGTGGGGGTCTTACTGCCCGTTAATGCGGGATAAAGGAAAGGCATCACGCGAAAAACCTTGCTTCGGTATGCCTTTTTGGTTTGTTTTAAAATTTGACGATTGTTCTGCCTCGTGCTTCGCCTTTTAAAATGGAAGCAAGTGCATTCGGCAGTTCTTCCAGTGTTACTTCATTACGGACATTCGCAGTCATGTTGTCCGGTTTGTAAACATTTGACATTTTATTCCATATTTCCAATCTTGTTTCCATAGGGCAGTAAACAGAATCAATTCCAAGCAAGTTGACACCGCGAAGAATAAATGGGAAGACAGTTGTCGGAACATCACCTCCGCCTGTAAGTCCGCTGACAGCAACTGATCCGCCATATTGTATTTTGCTTAAAATAGCTGCTAATGTTTTTCCGCCAACTGGATCAACCGCGCCAGCCCAAAGCTGTTTATCAAGCGATCTAATTTTTTCTCCTGTTACGTCTTCGCGCGAGAGGACTTCTTTTGCACCGATCTGTTTGAGATATTCATGCTCACTTTGCTTACCTGTGCTTGCGACAACATGATAACCCCTTTTTGCAAGAATGGCGACAGCAATGCTGCCGACTCCTCCAGTTGCACCGCTTACAAGTACTTTTCCTTTCGCAGGTGTTAAGCCGTTTTCCTCAAGGCGGTGAACGGACAATGCAGCCGTAAAACCGGCAGTCCCATAAATCATGGCTTCTTTCAAGGTTAAACCATCAGGCAGGGGAACAATCCAATCCGCGGGAATCCGGGTGTATTCACTATAGCCGCCATAATGGGAAACACCGATTTCATAGCTTGTCGCAATGACCTCATCCCCCTCTTTGAAACGGGAATCCGTTGAGTCCACGACAACCCCTGCCAAATCAATTCCTGGAACGAATGGATAGGAACGAACAATTTTTCCGTCCGGGATACTTGCCAAACCATCTTTATAGTTGACACCAGAGTATGCGACTTTTATGAAAACTTCTCCGTCTGGGAGGTTGTTCTTGCGGAATTTTTCAATTTGCAACGAAAAATCTGCATCTGTTTTATTGACTACGAGCGCATTAAAAGAGTGATCCATCTTCTTCATCTCCTATCAATTTCTTCAACTAAAGTATAGGGTAACTTTTCCTGCTAAGCAATTGGCGAGTTGGAGGAACAAAGAGCGAATGAGCAAAATTCCTTAGTAACGAATCAAGGAGGGAAAATTTCCAGTAGTACACTGCAGCTTATTCAGTGCTATAATGAAATAAACAGAGTTTTTTGGAAATAGGGTTTAAATTGTCTGTAAAGCGGGTATAGGAACAGAGTGATTTTTGCCTGGCTGGAAACCGATCTCGAATTTGTCTCAAAAATGACATACAATCGAAACCTCCTTAAAAAAAAGCTTTGATACAATTTTGCGGATAGGGACGTATAAAGCGAGCAGCAAACGAAAGGTATATAGGCATATTATGATCGCTTTTCCATATGAATAGAAGGTGTGTACAACAGGAGGGAAGAAGATGGAAGAAAATAGTCAATTTATCCAAAAAACGTTCTACAAAACGTTTATGGAATCAAATAATCAAGCCCATCCCATTCAAATACTTGGCGAAGCGTTTATGAGCGAACAGGAAAAAGAAATCCCCGATTTATCGTATATCCGATTTGCACAGGGGGAATTGTATTTTCACCATAAGGATTATGAGGCAGCTATTTTTAAATGGGAAAGTATTATGAATGAATTGGAGCCCTGGGCGCGAAAAAATACTGCCGATGCTTATTACGAACTTGGTTTACTTACCAATGCCGAGGATCTTTATAAGTCGATTGAAACAGACAATCTTACATTAAACACAGAAGTTGCGCTCCAGTTGTTTTCTTTGTACATAGAGCGGGGCAAACTGGACTCGGCTGTTGCTGTGATGAAAAGAACGGTAGCACAGAATCCGGATTACCCGAATGTAACGGAAATTGCCCGGACATTCTTTGAGGATCAGCAAGATTGGGGAAATGCAATCGAACTGGCTGTCAATCAAGCCATGCGAACCAAATCGCTTCATTGGTTTGAATGTCTGAAAAACTATGTCGACAAAGGTTTGACAAAGGCTTTAAGTCCGGAATATTTTACAAGCCCGTTAACGGTGCTGTATGCTGTTGAACCAAAAGAATTCGAGCAGCTTGCCGCCTCTTTGTGGCAAAGTTATCAAAATGAAAACTCGTATTTTTCCTGGCTGAAAGAAATCAATCAGCTTTTCTTTCATTTGGATATGAAACGGGAAGGGAACTGGCTTCATTTGTCGGATCTTTTCCAACGTGCTTATTTGGAGTTAATTGACGGAGGCCATTTACTTAAAAAGTTGCAAGACCTTGTTCCGAACCTGCTGACAAATTGGCTGCGAATCACGGATTCCAGACATGAAATTGCTGCAGCGACTGCAGTGCTTGCGTGGAGTGAACTTTTCCCGGGGAAAATTGATGGCTCGGTCTTGAACGATGCAGAGATTCTTTTTAGTGAAAAAGGGAAAACAGTTAGTGGATATGAGGAAGTGCTGGAGCTTTTCCATTCCATAATGGAATGGGCAAAAGCACATGAGATGGGCGACAATCTTCGCCTAAAGTGGATGGTTGAAAAATTGACGGACTATAGCACTCACAATGTCTTTATTGCTGGGTTAAGCGGAAGCGGTAAGTCTTCATTTATGAATGCGGTATTGGGAGAAGAACTGCTGCCAGCTTCGGCAACCACTTCTGCCGTCATGTTTGCAGATGCGGATGAAATGGAAATCAACGAAATTACGGATGAAGGAATTCTCCAACTTGCAAGTTTCGAAGATTTTCAGGAGCGATTGGGAAGACGGCGCAACGCTTTGGAATCGATCCTAGAATTTAAGAAGCCGAATTCCTTCTTAGCTGAAAATAAGCTTTCGTTTATGGATACGCCTGGGCTGACTGGCAGTAAGGACGACCGCTACGAGGTTTTTCAATACCTTCATGTGGCCGATACAATACTTTATGTGCTGGATGTGACAAAACCGCTCGATGACCGGGAGTTGCCGATTCTTTCTTATTTGCAGGATCTTGCTCATGAAACGCCGATTCATTTTCTCTTGAACAAAATGGATATGCTGGAGAACGAGCAGGAGGCCATACGCGTATTCGAAGAAACCAAGAAGGCTGTTGCCACCTACTTGCCGAATGCTGAAGTTTTCGCTTTTTCATCCAATTATGAAAGTGGAAGGCAGTTGCATGAATTAAGCAAATTTTTTCAATCAATTAAAAATAAGCGCAATGTAAAAGAACAACGGCTCGCACAACTGTTATTTTTCATTCGCACCACGATTACAAACCTGTTCCAGCGGCGAATTGACGTGGAAAATCAAGTGATCGAATCCATTCGTTGGAATGAAGAGCTTGTCATGAAGTTAAATGGTGCCCTCAATCAAGTGAATGATTTAGAGCAGCAGAAAACCAAATCCATTACGAAATGGTATCGTTCTATTAAAGAAACGATTCAAAAAGAGATCGCGGCAAAAGTTCCAAAGATGCTGAAAGACTGTTCAACGCTGATTACCGAGAACAGCGATTTGAGTCAAGTTCATCTCAAGTTGAACGATGAAATGAACAAACGGCTTGAGGCGTACTTGCAAAAGGAAGTGCTGCCGGGCTACTACACTTCCTTGCAAGGCTGGATTGTTCAGGCGAAAGCCGAGTTTGAGGACAGCCAGTCCTTCTTAAACGAGTTGGCGGAAGGGTTTAATGTTCTTTATGGCGAAGAGCGATTAAAACTTGCCTGCGACTTTAAGGTACTCGATGACTGGCGGCGTGACACCGACCGGATGACGAGTGGATTTCATTTGGAAAAGGTTAATATTTTACTGCGGCGGACACCATCCCAGCTGATATTAAAAAGTGCCGGGAAACTGTTCGGAGCCATCGCCCAAAACAATTCAGTCATTTATCATAAATATAAATCTTTCGTTGAAAATGAGGACTATACAGATGTCATCGCGGATGTCAGCAGGCAGTTTTTTCAGCAATTCGAGCTGTTTGAAAAATCGCTGGATCGCGACATCAGCCTCTTTTTCAGAGATCCATTGATCGAACTTGACGATGCAATGGAAGCGTCCCGCACTGAAATTGAGGTCAATCAGGAAATGCTGCAAAAGTTGAACACCAATCCTGAATATTACAGGGATCCGTTGACCTTGTTTGAAGTTCGATTGCGGCAGTTCGAGTGGATGACCGTAGCAGAAAAAGGGATTACGACAATTTATTGAATAAACAAAGCACGCTGGCGGCGAAACCGGCGTGCTTTGTTTTATTTTAATCTGTCTTCGCTAAAGGCTTGCCAATCGGCGGGTTTTCTTTATTAATGGGCTGTTATTAGTAACCCTTCGAATAGTCGACCAGATTCACCGTCGGCTTTGTACCTGAAAGGTAATCGTGCAAGTTTGGAATCAAAATCTCATGGATTACACGCTTGTCATAATGTTCTGTCGAGCCGGCCGTGTGCGGCGTGATGATCACGTTTTCCATCTTCCATAGAGGACTCGATTCCGGAAGCGGCTCGGTTGCAAATACATCAAGACCCGCTCCGGCAATTTCGCCATTTTCAAGCGCGGCGATTAAATCTTGTTCAAGAATGATTTCACCTCTGCCAATGTTAATAAAAAAGGCAGAAGACTTCATTAATTGGAATTGTGCGGCTGTAAACAAGTGGTGTGTTTCTTTTGTCAGCGGCAACGTGACGACAACATAATCGCATTGCGGTAAAACAGTGTGCAACTCGGCTGAAGTGTACATTTCGTCGACATTTTCGTCTGGCTTGCCGGAGTTGCGGACACCAAGTACTTTCATGCCAAATGCTTTGGCGATTTTTGCGGTTTCTTTACCTATGGCGCCGACGCCAATGATTCCGATTGTTTTTTGGTGGATTTCGAGTTTCATATGGGCGTGATGCCAGATTTTTTCCTGCTGCTGCTTCACATAGGTATGGATTTTTCGCGTTAAGCCGAGCATTAGGGCGAAAATTGTTTCGGATATTGGGTACGCATGAACACCGCTGGCACTGGTCAACCAAATATTTTTTTCCTGCATTGCGTCGAGTGGCATCGCATTCACACCCGCGCTCCACGATTGCATCCATTTTAGCTTTGCACCATTGGCAAAGATCTCGTCCTCGATACCTTTTTTCCACCCGGCGATAATTTCGGCATCTTTTAAATGGTTTTTCCAAACTTCCGGATTTTTTCCGCAAATGATTTCCCATTCGGGTAAAACATTTTTAATGGCTGAAAGCTCCTGATCGGCAATATTGTGGGTAATGATCATTTTTCGCTTCATTCCAATTCCTCCGTTCTCAGTACTACTTTCATGATAACGGAAAAGCGAGAATATTTTTACTGTTTTGTATTGAAACATTACTGTGAATTGCTTACCAAAAAGAATAGAGAAAATTTTCCTGAAAATCTTTGGTCTCGTTTATCTAGTTTCGAAATTTTTGTTATTTTTTCCAGTAGTGGCTATTGTTATAAGTTCTTGGAGGTGGCTCAACGCCCAAGAAAGAGCAAAAAGGTGGTTGGAGGTCGCTGAGAGAGTGGCTGCTCAACGCCCGAAAAGGGAGGGAAAGAGCGGTTATCTGAAGAATGTCTCCCTGTAAATTCAGAGAAAGTGAGCTTCCTACACGTGAATGAAAACAAAGTTGCAAAAAACGGCAAAATAATACCCGTTTCCACTGAAGAAACGGGTTCGAAAAGTCATGTTAAGGAGCCGCAATTGCCGTAGAAAAATAAGAAAGTTTTAAACCACCACTCCTCAAAGTGGGTGTTCGCAGAAACCGCCCTGCATGTCCTCCCTGTCGTATAGACGAAGGCTTGTCATTCTTGTTTCAATTTAAAACTCCCTGTTACAGCTTAAAGGTTAAAACTTTATTATCGATACGAACAATGCAGCTTGTATATAGTATAATACAACATTGATGTTGTTTATTCAATGGGAATAAAATACAAATCACTTTATCCGTAGTTCATGAACGTGGAGATCCTTTGCTCTTTATCGTAAAAATTGTTAGCGGAAAAATGCTCTTCGTACCTCGCTCATCATTCAAAAACGTTATAATAGAAATAGTTGATTTGTTCGGAAGGGAAACTAGCGCAGATAGGAGAGAAGTTCATTGCTAGAAAAAGCACAGCAGTTATTGCAAACCTATTTTGGGTATTCATCGTTTCGCCATGGCCAGGAAAAAGCCATCCAATCGGTTTTACAAGGGAAAAACACGATTTGCGTCATGCCGACAGGGGGAGGCAAGTCTATTTGTTATCAAATTCCGGCACTTGCCCTAAATGGGACAGCAATTGTCATTTCCCCGCTTATTTCGTTAATGAAAGACCAGGTCGACACGCTCGTACAAGCAGGGATTCCAGCAGCCTTTATTAATAGCTCATTAAGTTTCCAGGAAGCCAATGAGCGAATTCAGCAAGCAATCCAAGGAAAGTACAAGCTTCTTTATATTGCCCCTGAACGTTTAGAATCGCAAGGCTTTATTGAGGATCTGAAAAAAATGGACATCCCTCTCGTCGCAGTAGACGAAGCCCACTGTATTTCCCAATGGGGGCACGATTTTCGCCCAAGCTACCGCCATATTCAAAAATTAATCACAAGCATGCCGCAGAAACCGACAGTGATGGCTTTAACCGCCACCGCTACGCCGATTGTGCGCGAAGATATTTGTCATTTATTAAAAATTAACGAGGAAAATACGATCATTACCGGATTTGAACGTAAGAATCTTTCTTTCACTGTTATTAAGGGGCAGGATCGGTTGCGTTTTTTAAAAGATTACTTGAAAAAGAATGAAAAAGAAGCGGGTATTATTTATGCAGCCACACGGAAAACGGTTGATCAGCTTTACGAGCGGCTGAAAAAGGAAAATTTCAATGTCGCCCGTTACCATGCTGGAATGAATGAGACAGAACGAACCCGCGAGCAGGAACGTTTTTTAGCAGATGAAGCGACGGTCATGGTAGCTACCTCCGCGTTTGGCATGGGAATTGATAAATCAAATATCCGCTACGTCGTTCATTTTCAGCTTCCGAAAAATATGGAAAGCTATTATCAAGAGGCAGGCCGTGCCGGAAGAGATGGATTGGACAGCGAATGTCTTGTCCTCTACTCCCCTCAGGATGTACAAATCCAACGGTTTTTAATCGACCAATCGAGCGATCCCGCCCGGATCAAACAAGAATTGGAAAAACTGCAGTCGATGGTAGATTATTGCCACACGGAAGAATGCTTGCAGGCGTTTATTTTAACCTATTTTGGCGAAACCGAGACAAAAGCGTGCGGCCGATGCGGCAATTGTACCGATTCACGGGAGAGCATCGATGTGACGAAAGAGGCGCAAATGGTTTTGTCGTGCATGATTCGCATGGGGCAGCGCTTTGGCAAGCAGCTCATCGCCCAAGTATTAACCGGTTCGAAAAATAAAAAGATTACTGATCTATCCTTTGACAAACTGTCAACCTATGGGATCATGCGCGAAAAGAGTGCAAAAGAAGTGTCCGATTTTATCGAATTTTTGATATCACAGGAACTGATCGCTGTTCAGCATGGAACCTATCCGACATTGGTGGTTTCGGTAAAGGGAAAAGAGGTACTGCTGGGGCAGCAAAAAGTTTACAGAAGGGAAGCGGTTGTAAGCAGGCAAGTGGCCCGCCATGATCCATTGTTTGAAGCGCTTAGAACCCTTCGCAAACAGCTGGCGGACAGCGAAAAAGTACCGCCATTTGTGATTTTTTCCGATTCGGCGTTAAAAGATATGGTGGCAAAACGGCCGCAGACGAACGAAGCATTCCTAGCAGTCAATGGTGTCGGCGAGCATAAACTAAAAAAATACGGTGAAGCGTTTCTGGCTGCAATTGGAAATTTCCTTGCTGGAAATCTTGGGCAAGAGCCGGAAATGGCTGCAGAAACGCCTGTTAAAAAGGCTGCAACGAAGCCGGTGGCAAACTCACATTTAGAAACATTTAAACTTTATCAGGAAGGACTGTCGCTTGAAGAAATTGCCGCAAAACGGGAGCTTTCGCTGGTAACAATTGAAAATCATCTGTTGCTTTGTGCCGAACAGGGGCTTGGTGTTGATTTAGACGGGATGATCCCGAATAAGTTTGTGCCCTTGTTGGAGCAGGCCGTTGCCGAAGCGGGTGCAGAGAAGTTAAAGCCGATCAAAGAACGGCTTCCGGATGAAGTTAGCTATTTTATGATCAAAGCTTATTTACTATTGCGAAAAAAAGTTGCCGTAAACTGATGTTTGTCTTTCATTCCATGAAACGGAAATTTATACTGAAAGTAAAGGTTTTCAAAACAAAGGAGGATGTTGGGAATGAGAGTATTAGTTGTTGGTGCCGGAGCAGTGGGCGGTTATTTTGGCGGCCGTCTGTCCGAAAAAGGGGTAGATGTGACCTTTCTTGTTCGTGAAAGAAGAAGAAAACAGTTGGAAGAGCAAGGACTCCAGATTAACAGTGTCCATGGCGATGCTTCATTCCGGCCAAAAACCATTGTCGCTGGTGAAGAAGCGGAACCGTTCGATCTGATTTTGCTTTCCACAAAGGCATACCATTTGCAAAATGCGATAGCCGACTTTCGTCCATATGTATCAGAGAGGACAGCGATCATGCCGCTGCTCAATGGAATTTTGCATTTCGGGATCTTGGCAGAAGAGTTTGGTGAAGAAAAGGTGCTTGGCGGTCTTTGTTTTATTGAAGCAACACTTGGAGAAAAGGGTGAAATCATCCAGACGAGCCCAATTCACGATCTCGTCTTCGGTGAGCGTTCCGGAGAAAAATCGGAGCGGATTTTAAAAATCGCTGAAAGCTTTAGTGGCGCCAATGCAAATTTCCGTTTAAGTGACAATATCAATCGTGATTTATGGCAAAAGTACTTGTTTATTTCGACGATGTCTGGTATCACAACATTAATGCGCGCCCCGATCGGCCCGATTCGCGAACAGCCGAACGGCCGGGAAACGGTACAGCACTTGTTGCATGAAATTATCACCGTGATGAAAGCCGTCGATGCACCGCTTGTTGACCATGTGGCAGAAGCCTTAATGAAGCAAATTGACGGGCTAGGATTTGAAATGAAATCGTCGATGCAACGAGATATGGAAAAACAGCTGCCAGTTGAAGCGGATCACCTGCATGGGTTCCTGTTCCAAATCGCGAGAAAAGAACAAATTGCCACACCAGTACTCGAAGCCGTCTACGCTAATTTGAAAATCTATCAGCAACTGCTTGGATAGAAAAAAATCCGGGAAAGGCAAGCATTTTCAACAAATCGTTTCAATCATAATTGAATTCCCATTGTGATTGAACAATGACAAAGCGCTTTAAAATAGAAGTTTAAGCGTTTTGGAAAACGAAATAAAATGAGGATAAAATCTCAAGGGATTTGAAGAATTTTTTGTAGTTTTACAAAAAACAGCAAATAAACCTTACTAAGTAGGGATTGAGTTTTTATACGATAAGTAGATCTTCCTTGCTTAGTAAGGAAATGGTTCATCGGAAGTTGCCGAAAATTATCCAATTCTAGAAGTAGCAATGAACGAAGAAAAGCGACTACAATGAATTCGAAATTTTTAAATATTGACGATGGTTTTATAAATGGAGAAACTACTAAAGCAAATTAAGAAAAGAGCGCCAAAACTGTATGAGGAAATCTTTCTATAGTCTCCTCCCCCCAATCGTTTCCACCTTCAAACTTTCAACACATTTTGACAAAATTCTACCACTTTCCCCTTTTTTTATAAGAAAATTTAGTATATACTAAGAAGCAAGTAATTTTTACTAGAGTTTTAGCAGTAGTTCCCTTTTTTATAGGGAATCAGCATTTTTTGTGAAAAAAGTCCGGGTGCCGATGAGCCTAGAAAATTAAATAGCTACGAACAGGCAAACCCATTGAAAAATGGGGGCGCAAAACTATAGGGTCTAACGGTGAAAACGCACCCATGACAGCCAGCTGCCGAATAGCACGATCAAGAGAGAGAAGTGACTATTCCATTGGATGAAGGGATAGTCTTTTTTTGGCTAATCAGAATTTATATGGATAAATTCTGAACGCATAAATTCAACTACGCCTCTGTCTTCGTCCAAAGGACTCGCCAGTCGGCGAGTTTTCATTTATTATTTCAGCTGGATTAAAATAGGTAAAAAAGGGGTCTAATCATGAGCGGTCATCTGAGAGATTTATTTTACTATCAAACTTTAAATACTACTCTTACGCATGTATTTGAAATTTTGAGTAAAACAATCGCAGTGAATACGTTTGTTCTAACAGCCGATGAGAACGGTGATGGTACCGTAATAAAAGCATTTAATCGTGGGCAAACCCTCCTATCCGAAGGGAGCCGGCTCGTGGGGGCTGCTGATGTCGAAAAGCCGGATCCGCTGCTTACATTGCTACGCAGCGGACATTTTACTGAGGTTCCGATTGTGTTAAAAACTGGAGTGGTATTTGGCAGGCTGTTGGCGATTCATTCACAGCCATTTGAATTTAGCGGGTATGACCACTCTGTTCTGCAAACAGCCGGTCATTTAATTGCCCAAACCATTGATCTTGAAAACTTAACCATTAAAGACACCTTAACCTCAAACTATATAAATGGAATTAAAGGATTTTAAGAAAATTTGTCCAATTCTTATAGGTAAATAAAACCTTTAGGAAGGCGGACACATAATGAAAATCCTTCAAAATGAAAACATGGATTCAATTCAGGAAGTTAAAGCTTGTATGCATGGTTTAAGGGATCTACGGATGTTTAAACGTTATCAGGCTATCCTCATGCATTTAAAAGGACGGACTTATGTAGAAATCGCTGACCTTTTAGAATGTACGGAGCAAACTATATATAACTATGTTCGAGCCTATAAAACTAACGGTTTGGAGGGATTAGTTCCCGGACAATCTCCCGGACGCCCTTGTCAACTAACAGAGGAACAAGAAAAGGAACTCTATCAGTTAATTGTTGAAAAAAAGCCAGCTGCTGTTGGATTTCCCGCAGAAATGAATTGGACTTCATTTCTTGTTCGCGATTGGATTAAGCAAACATTTGACATTGTTTATACGGACCGGGGTGTAAGGAGATTGTTGACTCGTTTGGGATTTAGTTACACAAAACCAACGTATACCCTAGCAAAGGCTGACCCCGAGAAACAGGAAGCGTTCAAACAAGAATTTGAAACGATTAAAAAAAATGATGAATGACGAAATTGATCGAATTCTGTTTCAAGATGAATCCATGATCAGGGACTACCAAGCTTTAGCCAATACATGGTTTCCTAAAGGGCAACAAAAAGTGATACCTACTTATGGAAAACATCACGGGGTTAAATTAATTGGTACCCTCGATTACGAAACAGGCGAAGTGTTTGTCACAGAAGAAGAACACTATGATGCTCAAGTTTTCCTATCTTTTCTTGAAAAAGTTGTAGTCAGATACAAGGGTGAGAAGATTGTAATGATACTGGATAATGCTAGAATCCACCACTCGAAACTGATTCAACCTTTTCTCGAAGCCCATAAAGATCATCTGCAACTTGTTTTTCTCCCACCATACAGCCCAGAGTTAAACCTAATTGAAGGACTGTGGGGATGGTTAAAAAAATCAATTATTTATAATGTTTTTTATAAAACGGTAGAAGAAATTAGAGTGGCTGTCCAGACATTCATTACACAAATCAATAAAGACCCTATGAAAATCGTTAATCGTCTATGTCTTAAGCTTTAACTATTGACTCAATTACACCTTTAGCCAGATTGCCAGGATCGGATTGAGCAATAAATAGCCTAAAACGATATTCGACAAACTCCGATGATTGCAGGTATATTGTGCTTAAATTTTGTAGAATATTGTCATTAATCTAGGAAATCGTTACAGAACCAAATTGTTTAGTTCCATATATATATAATCGGTCTTTCATTCAAAATTATTTTCAGTACGATCAGGTGAAATCAGCGAACTTAGCGTTTATTTTTCTTGATTTGGACAATTTTAAATCGATCAACGACACATTTGGCCATGATTACGGCGATCTTTTGCTAAAAGAAATGGCGAAAAGAATCGAAAGCTGCATCGGTCCGGATGATCTTTTGGCACGAATAGGCGGCGATGAATTTATTGTTCTGCATCAACATGCACACAGTGGGAACCGTTCTGAATCAAAAAAACTGGCAAGGGAAATACTGGACAAAATCTCGGAACCAGTGACCCTTAACAAGCTGAATATCAAGATGACAGGGAGCATTGGCATTAGTTTCTATCCGGAAAATGGAAAGAATATGAATGAACTGTTGAAACAAGCGGATATCTCGATGTACGCGGTCAAGGATCAAGGGAAAAATGGGGTTCAATTTTTCCAAAAAGAAATGGAATCTACTTCTATTAACCGCTTTATTATGGAAAATTTCTTGCATACTGCACTGGAAAAAAATGAATTGGAAGTGTATTATCAACCAATTTTTCATCTGAAAACGAATCAATTGGTTTGCTATGAAGCTCTTTTGCGCTGGCACCATCCAGAGCTTGGCATGGTATCTCCCGCGGAGTTTATTCCGATTGCAGAAGAAACAGGGTTGATCATCCCGATTGGTCATTGGGTGCTGAAGACGGTCTGTGAGCAAGGGCAGTCATGGCGAGAGAAAGGACTGCCGGCCAGATTTTCGGTGAACCTTTCAGCCAAGCAATTTGAGGATCGAACGCTGGTAAAAAGAATTCAGACGATCTTGACCGAAACCAATTTCCCTCCTGAACAGCTCCAGTTTGAAATAACAGAGAGCATGCTAATGAAAGATGTACAATATGCCAGCAAAATTTTGCGGCAAATCGAAGCATTGGGCATTGAAGTCGGCATTGATGACTTTGGCACCGGTTATTCTTCATTAACGTATTTAAACGAGCTGCCAATCAGCTTTTTGAAAATGGATAAGTCGTTTACACTGAATCTTTATAAAGATCAGCAAACGATAAAGATTGCGAAAGCCATTATCAATCTAGCGCAAACACTGAACATCAAATCGGTCGCTGAAGGAATTGAAGAGGCGGAGCACCTCCGTTTTCTTTTGGATCACCGTTCGGATTACGGGCAAGGCTTCTTATTGGGAAAACCAATGACCGCGAACGAAGCAGAGGCCTTTACGGTAGAAAAAAAGGTAAGCCGTTGCTGAAAAGTCGGCTTCCCTTTATTAATTGAATTATTACAATTGGTTAACACTTGCTTTACAAAAAAAGTTTATGCTTATGATAGAGGTTAAGGGGGAGGGGGGCGTCAGATGCTGGAGTTGATAACAAGGCTTATTATTTTGACAACCTATTGTACGCTTTTTCCGTAAATCGAGGGTGCCGATTCAATGTCATTCTTGAATGGTTCATTTTTTAAACCGAATGGTTCACGAGCTCCGGGTGGCGGTGGCTTGCTGTGTAAAGGATCACGCCGCTAATCAGTAGCAAGAGACTTGTGCTGACAAAAACAGCTGAGAAACCGAGATAACCCGAAATAAACCCGCCAAGCATCGGACCAAAGATATTACCAAAGAATCGAAGGCTCGTATTGTAGCCGATGACTTCTCCTTGCATCGCAATCGGAGCTTCCTGGCGAAGGAAGGCGATTTGAACAGGCGTAATGCCTCCAAGTGAAATTCCGAGCACAAAGCGGATGAGCACAAGCTGCCACAGACTCGTCACAATCGCACCAGGCAAATAGACCGATCCCGCCACAAACAGCAATATAATCAAAACCTTCACATATCCATGCAAATCCGCTATTTTCCCCCAGCTTCTTGACATGAACAGGTTGCCAAGCCCGGCGGCCGAAAAAGCGATTCCCGAATAGAAGGCAATGTTTTCTTTTCCATGTAATTCACTCACATACAGTGATAAAATCGGCTGGATGCTAAAATGGGCAATTTGAATCAGCGCCGAGATAAATAAAACCGTTAATAAGACGGGATTGCGCGTAAGGTGGCGGATAACTTCCTTACTCGTATAAATGGATTTCGTTTCTTTGTTATCGGCAATTTTGTATTCCTTTGTTGCCAAAACAAGCAGTCCTGAAATAAGAATGGAGAGCGATGTCCATTTAAACGTTGTGCTGTAGCCGACTGAATCGGCGATGATCCCGCCAAGAATGGGGCCAAGCAAAGCCCCGGTAATCGTTCCCGTTTGCAATGTTCCGAGTACGCGGCCAGCCATGTGTTTTGGCGTTTGCGTTGAAATATACGCTTGGGACATGGAAATAAAGCCGGCAAAAAACCCCATAAAAAAGCGCAGAATAAACAATTGCCAGACGGAATGAACAAACCCCATGAAAAAGACCGACAACGTCATCCCAAAAGCCGAAAAAAGAAGGATCTTTTTGCGCCCATGGCGATCGCCCACTTTTCCCCAAATCGGTGAAAAAATAAATGCGGATACAAAGGTAACCCCAAACGTGATCCCTGACCAGTGCTGAACATATTTTTCTGAAAACTTTCCAAATGATTCAATGTACAATGAAAGAAACGGCAAAACCATTGTCATGCTACCATTAATAAAAAAATTGGCAAACCACATAATCACTAAATTTCGTCTTGCGTTCGCCTGTTGATCCATTCTGAACACTTCTTTCCCCAAAAAGTATTTCGTCATCCTAAATATTATCACAACCAAATAAATTAGAAAATTGATAAATAACAATTTTATTAAATTGGAAAAAATGAAACATTCCCTTCCGCATGGCTTTTTCCCCTTCTTGAACAATTACTGCTTTCTCCGATTTGCTACCACCTACTTTATTAATTCCCATTCAGAATCTCTGTTTATGTTAGATTATATAACAGTCAAAATTATTAAAATATTATAAATATATTGACCTTTCAGAATAAAATAATTAAACTAGCAATATAAAGTAACGGAAGGGAGGAATAGTTTGTTACATTCAAAAATGGGGGAAGATCAGATTTATCAAGTTTTAAGAAGCGCTATTTTTAATGCAGAGCTTACACCGGGCACACAATTAGTTGAATCCTCTCTTGCTGACGCATTTGGTGTGAGTCGAACTCCAATTCGGTCGGTGCTATCTCGACTGAAGTATGAATCGTTAGTCCGACTTATACCAAATAAGGGAGCATTCGTTTATTGCCCGACTCCTAAAGAAGCAGAAGAGATCTTTTTTGTAAGGCAAATATTAGAACCAGAAGCTACATATCTAGCAGCACTTAAGGCGAATTCATCCGATCTTAAAAAGATGGAGATCTACTTGGATCAAGAGAAACATTACTATCAACAGAATCAGCCTCAACTTGCCCTTCATGCGATTCAGTCCTTTCATATGGTAATAATCGAAGCTTGCAAGAATGCGTATCTAATTCAATATTTAAAAGAAGTTCTTTCCTTAACCCATATCATTCAAACCTTCTATGATGTGGCAGAAACCAATACCACTCTTTCCAATCATGAGCATCGTACCATGTATGATGCTATCCATCAAAGAGATGCCAATCGCGCAAAACAACTTGCCATTGAACATATTCCATTCATCGTAAAAGATATTGATTTCACGAAAAAATTAAATCATGCGTTATCGATTGAACAAATCATTACTCGATACACGCCCAAGTAATTTTTTAGTAGGGTTAATTGTATACAATCATTGTACACGTATAGGAGGATACATTATGTCGTCTATTAAAATGAAAACTGCTGTGCCTGGACCAAAGGCGCAAGAACTATTAAAACGGAAGGATCAGGTTGTTGCTCGTGGTCCGTCCAATTCAGTCTTAACTTTTGCCGAAAAGGGTGAGGGGGCCTTATTAACAGACATTGACGGGAATATCTTTATTGATTTTGCCGGAGCAATCGGAACATTAAACGTGGGTCATAGTCCAGTACGTGTTGTCCAGGCTTTAAAAAATCAGTTAGATCGGTATATCCATACTTGCTTCAATGTCATGATGTATGAACCGTATGTGAAGTTGGCAGAGGAGTTGATTCGGATAACACCAGGCGACCATGCCAAAAAAGCTTTTTTTGCGAATAGTGGAGCAGAAGCGGTTGAAAATGCCGTGAAAATTGCCCGAAAGTACACTGGCCGTAAAGGGATTATCTCGTTCGAACGCGGTTTCCATGGCCGGACGCTGTTAGCGATGTCATTAACGAGTAAAGTGAAGCCCTATAAATATCAATTTGGACCGTTTGCTCCTGAGACCTATCGTGCTGGTTATCCCTACTATTTCCGCAGGCCGGAGGGGATGACAGAGGAGCAGCTTGATCAAGAACTTTTAAAGGAGGTAGAAACATTCTTCCTAGCTGAAGCACCAACCGATGAAATTGCAGCTATCATTATCGAACCTGTTCAAGGAGAAGGAGGATTTGTCGTACCATCCAAAACTTTTATGCAAGGCCTTAAGAAAATTTGTGAAAAATACGGCATCCTCTTTATCGCTGATGAAATTCAAACCGGGTTTGCCCGTACCGGCTCCATGTTTGCGATTGAACAATTTGGCGTTGTGCCTGATCTAATGACATTATCGAAGTCTTTAGGAGCAGGGTTGCCAATTTCTGCCGTTGTTGGGCGCTCAGAAATTATGGATGCCCCAGCGCCAGGAGAAATCGGAGGCACTTATGGCGGGAGTCCCCTTGGCTGTGTTGCTGCTCTCGAAGTGATCAAGATTATTGAGAATGATGGATTAGTAGAGAGATCTCAAAAAATCGGTACGATGTTAAGGGAACGATTCAAGAATTTGCAAGTACTTTATCCGCAAATTGGTGATGTTCGAGGCTTAGGTTCCATGGTTGCGATTGAATTTGTCAAAGATCAGCAAACGAAAGAGCCTAATAAAGAAGCGGTTGCCAAGATTATTGCCAATGCCCAGCAAAAAGGGCTCATCCTTCTTAACGCTGGACTTTTCAGTAATTGTATCCGGGTGTTAGTTCCGCTAGTTATCACTGATGAGCAATTAGATGAAGGGTTGGTTGTGTTGGAATCTGCTATACAAGAAGTACTCGGTCAAACAGTGAACACGTAAAAAGGAGAATTGTACATGGAAATGATAAAACAGGGACAACAGAATAGTAGGGAGGAAATAACCGTCGAAGACACTGTCGCTTCCATTATTCAAAGCGTTCGACGTGAAGGGGATGTTGCCCTCAAAGCATATTTGCGTGAGTTTGATGGAGTGGAGATTGAAGAACTTCGCGTTCAAGAAGAGGATATCCAAAAGGCAAGAGCGCAATTACCACAAACATTGCTTCAGGATATTCAATTTTCTATTGAACGGATCAAAGCTTTTGCCGAAGCCCAACGCAGGTCACTAACTGAATTTGAACAAGAAATGATACCAGGGGTTTTTCTAGGACAACGGGTTATTCCGATTGAAAAAGTTGGTGCTTATATTCCAGGGGGACGGTATCCGTTGTTATCTTCGGCACAGATGGCGATTATTCCGGCAAAAGTCGCGGGGGTTTCAAATGTGAAAGTATGTACACCACCAACGAAGTCAGGTGAAGTTCATCCGGCGGTTCTGGTAGCAGCCCACATGTCCGGCGCAGATGAAGTCTATCGTGTCGGCGGAGCGCAAGCCATTGCCGCTCTAGCTTATGGAACTGAGTCAATTGCACCGGTTCAAAAAATTACAGGCCCGGGCAATGTATTTGTAACTGAGGCTAAGCGCCAGGTAAATGGTCAGGTTGGTATTGATTTGTTAGCCGGACCTAGTGAAGTGTTGGTTGTAGCGGATCAGTTTGCCAATCCAGTTTACATAGCTTCCGATTTACTTGCCCAAGCCGAACATGATATCAATGCCAGGGTGGCCTTAGTCACGACGGATCGTAACGTAGGAATAGCCGTTCTTGGTGAAATCGAGGAACAGTTGAAAACCCTGCCGACAGCTGAAGTTGCCCGCGTATCATGGGAAAGAAAGGGGCAAGTATTCTTAGCTGATCATTTAGAAGAAGCTATTTCGATTGTAAATGAATGGGCACCGGAACATCTCCATGTTCAAACGAAAAATGCTTATGAAATAAAAGATCGATTTATCAACTATGGGTCACTATTTCTAGGGGAACTTTCCTCTGTTGTTTATGCCGACAAAGTGTGTGGAACGAATCATATTCTTCCAACACGGGCTGCTGCAAAATATACAGGTGGCGTATGGGTAGGGACATTTTTAAAAGTAGTAACCTATCAACATATTAAACCAAAAGGGGTTGAGCTGCTAGCACCCCATTGTGTCAGACAATCAAACCATGAAGGTTTAATCGGTCATCTACGCTCTGCTAATGTCAGATGGAGTGGAAAGCTGGATATCATCTAAACTTATATTTTAGGGGGGAATTAATGGATGAAACACTTCACTAAATTATTTTTGCTAATGGTTATTGCACTTGTTCTTTTAGCTGGCTGCACAGGAGAAAAGACGACAACCGGATCTGCAAGTGCTACTAATGGTGGCAGCAAATCTTCTGCGAGTACCTTAGAAAAAGCAAAAGAAAAAGGGATATTGGTTGTCGCTTCCTCTAACGATGTTCCTTTTGCATACATTGACAAAGATACGAAAAAGTTTACTGGTATTGATGCAGAAATTATTACTGAAATTGCAAAGCGTTTAGGCATCCCAAAAGTAGAAATGAAAGAAGTGAAGTTTGAGAATTTGTTACTTGAGCTTAATAACAACCGGGTTGATATGGTAACAGATGGCATGTATATCAAACCGGAACGTCAAAAGATCGCCAATTTCACAAACATTTGGTATTCCGAAGGGGAAGCATTAGTCGTCTTGAAAGATTCTCCAATTAAAGGATTGGATGATTTGAAAGATAAGACGGTTGGCGGACAAAAAGGAACTGCATTCCTTGAATTTGCTCAAAAGCTTCAAAAAGAAGGCAAAATCAAAGATGTAAAGGTGTTTAACTCTCAATCTGAATTACTTCTTGCGGTTAATACGAAAAAAATTGATGCGACTATCACTGATAGTGCGGTGGCCGGATATAGTATCACGAATGATAAAACCTTGAATCTTAAATTGGTTTCTCCATATAAAGCCGAAGCAGCCGGAAACATTGGTGCGGCTGTCCGTAAGTCAGATAAAGATCTTCTAGAAGCAGTAAATAAGGAATTGGATAAGTTGAAGGAAGAAGGCTTTGTCCTAAAAGTGTTAAAAAAGTATGGACTAAACGAAGATAACTTCGTGCCTGCTGGAAAGTAAGCCGTCATGTTCTAGGAGAGCTCTTGCCTGAGTCTCTCCTAATTTTATAATGGTATAGCTTTCGCTTGCCGAATAGGGGGGTATATATGAACATCTTAAAAAGTTTAGATTTTGCTACTGCCTTTAAAGACTTGTATCCAGAATTGCTAAAAGGGATGGGAATCGTCTTAGGAGCAACCGTTGCCGGGTTTGCTTTGGCATTGATCCTCGGAACATTAATTGCCCTTGGCCGTATTTCAAAAATTAAATGGCTGAACGGCCTATTGGTGGTATTTCTGGAAATTATCCGAGGAACCCCTTTAGTTGTTCAGCTGGTGTATATGTATTATGTTGTTCCATTAATTCTCTCTCTAATCGTTCAATTTTGGATACCAAACTATCAAATAAATTTTGATGCCTTTACTGCCGGTTCCGTAGCCATGGGAATCAATTATGGCGCTTATTTATCAGAAGTAATTCGTTCCTCAATTATTTCCATCGATCGTGGTCAAACAGAAGCCGCGCTTGCACTTGGCTATACGAAACAACAGGCGATGTGGTCGATTGTCATTCCGCAGGCTGGTCGGATTGCTTTACCGACCTTTGGCAATTACATTATCATGATGATTAAGGATACCTCACTTCTTGCTTTCATTACGGTGTATGAACTATTGCTTCGTACACAAGCCTATGCCTCGCAAACGTTCTTAACAATTGAATCTTATACGATTTTAGCACTTGCATATTTAGTATTAAGCTTACCATTAGCCCAAGTAGTTCGAGTGCTGGAGAGGAGATTAGCCCGTCATGTCTAATGTTATCATTGAAGTGAAACAATTGCGAAAATCTTTTGGCTCAAATGAAATTTTAAAAGGAATCGATATGGAGATTCAACAGGGGGAAAAGGTGGTTATCATTGGGCCATCTGGCTCGGGTAAATCCACTTTTCTTCGCTGCCTTAACTATTTAGAATTGCCAACTAGCGGAACGATAAAGGTTCATGGGGACTATTTTATTAAGCCGGGCGAAAAATTTAATGAGAAGCATGTGGCCGGGCTTCGAACCGAAGTGGGAATGGTTTTTCAACGGTTTAACTTATTTCCAACGATGACAGCACTTGAAAATGTAATGGCCGCTCAAATCAAAATTAGAAAAAAATCAAAAGAAGCTGCCCGTGAAACTGCTGAAACTTATTTGAGTAAAGTTGGCTTAGCGGATCGGATGTATCATTATCCGGCTCAATTATCAGGCGGGCAACAGCAGCGTGTCGCCATCGCTAGAGCCCTTGCTATGGAGCCAAAAGCAATGTTGTTTGATGAGGCAACCTCGGCACTAGATCCCGAATTAATTGGTGAAGTGTTAAATGTTATTCGAGAATTGGCGAAAGAAGGAATGACCATGGTTTTAGTCACACATGAGATGAAATTTGCTGAAGAGGTTGGGGATCGGGTTATTTTTATGGATGGGGGAGTAATTGTCGAGGAAGGAATGCCAAAGGAATTACTCCATAACCCGAAACATAATCGAACGAAGGAATTTCTTCAAAAAGTAGAACATTAGGAGGGATATAAGGTGGTGGCTAACATTGGCTCACTTATTAACGGAAAAGTGTATAGTGGAAACGGTCGTGTACAATATGATGTACGGAACCCTTATAACGGGGATTTAGTAGGGAAGGTTGACTTTGCGACAGAGGAGGATTTACGTTTAGCGATAGAAACAGCCGAGATCGTTTTTAATGAGACCATGAATAAAATGCCTGCGCATCAACGATCTCTGATTTTGCGGAAATCTGCAGACTTGCTTGAAAGCCGTGGAGAAGAATTTGCCCAGCTTCTTTGTATGGAAGCAGGAAAACCGATTTGTGATGCTCGAGGAGAAGTGGACCGAGCGGTTCAGGTTCTTCGTTTTGCCAGTGAGGAAGCGAAGCGGAATGATGGAGAATTAATTAAGATGGATTCCGCGGTTGGAGGAGAAGGACGGATCGGGTTTGCTAAACGCGTCCCGGTTGGCGTGATTGCTGCGATTACCCCGTTTAACTTCCCCCTCAACCTTGTATTGCATAAGTTAGCTCCCGCAATTGCTGCCGGATGTACTGTTGTCCTTAAACCGGCTGAAAAAACCCCTTTATCGGCGATGAAGCTGGTTACACTTATGGAGGAAGCCGGCCTTCCTGCTGGAGCGGTGAATGTGGTAAATGGTTTAGGTTTGGATCTCGTGCCTCTGTTGGTTACTCATCCTTTTGTTAAAAAAGTTACCTTTACCGGAAGTGGTTCGGTAGGCTATAAAATTAAGGAGATGGCTGGAAATCGGAAAGTAACACTTGAGTTAGGATCTAATTCTCCGAATATCGTTTTCCCGGATGGCGATTTGGATGCGGCTGTTGCAGGTATGGTCAAAGGGGGATTTGCTTTTGCAGGTCAAGCTTGTATATCGGTTCAGAGAATTTATGTTCATCGTGAAGTCTTTGGTTCATTTTTGGATAAATTCATTCCGTTGGTTGAAAAGTTGCAAGTAGGAGATCCAGTTTTAGAAACAACGGATGTTGGACCGATGATTACTGAAGATGCTGCCATACGTGCTGAGGCGTGGATACAGGAAGCGGTCAGCCAAGGGGCAAAGGTGTTGGCAGGTGGTCAGCGACAGGGAACGTTACTCCAACCAACGGTTTTGGTGGATGTGACCCCTTCTATGAAGGTAGTCTGCCAGGAGGTCTTTGCTCCTTTAGTTACGGTAATTCCATTTGATACAGAAGAAGAGGTAATTGCTGCTGTCAATGATTCTGATTATGGACTACAGGCAGGCGTGTTTACCTCTGATATCAACCGGGCTTTTCGTTTTTTTGAAGGCATAGAGACAGGCGGAGTTTGGATTAACGAAATCTCGACAGTTCGCCAAGACAATTACCCATATGGAGGTGTAAAGTTAAGCGGCATCGGCCGCGAAGGAGTTGCCTCAGCAGTAAAAGAAATGACAGAAGTGAAGTTTATGGGGATTAAATTGGGATAGATTTTGTTAATCCATATTAAAAGATATCCAGCCCGCAATCAATCGCGGGCTGGTTTACCATCAACCTAACAGCATCTCGACACTTTCCCGTCTTTTCCGTTGTAGCGGGCTTCTTGGGCTTCGCAGAAAAATTCTCTCCGTGTTTTAACCGGTTCGTTCGGATGATGGGACTGCATATGTTCCACGTATTTTTCGTAGCTTGGAACCCCAACAAGCAAACTAAGGAATTGCTTGCGATACTTCATGGCCTCTTTTAGCTTATCCAGCATACGTCTTTACATCTCCTTTGTTGCGGGGTACATATGGTGATTCGTGCAAAGGCAGTTTGTGATTGGTTAAAACTTTATACCAAATAGTGAGTGCTGAAATAAAGACGACAATCACAACCAGCATAAAAATTGCCGTTAATGCTGCATCGACATAGTCATTGACGAGCACTTGCTTCATCTGGGCAAGATTTTTTGCCGGTGCCAGTATCTTACCCTCAGCATATGCAGCATTGAAAACTTTGCCATGTGCCAAAAAGCCAACTTTTGGATTAGCATCGAACAATTTTTGCCAACCGGCCGCCATTGTAACGATCAATAGCCAGGTTGTCGGGATGAGCGTCACCCATGTGTATGCTTTTTTGCCCATTTTGAACAAAATCGTTGTACCGAGCAGCAAGGCAATGCCGGCGAGCATCTGGTTGGCAATTCCAAATAGCGGCCACAATGTGTTAATACCGCCAAGCGGGTCGACAACCCCTTGGTATAAAAAGTAGCCCCAGCCGAGAACACATAAAGCGGTTGCAATAATATTCGGAATGAGCGATTCCGTTTTGGCAAATGGTTTGTAGGCGACCCCAATTAGGTCTTGGATCATGAATCGGCCAACACGTGTTCCCGCATCAATCGTTGTCAAAATAAACAATGCTTCAAAAAGAATGGCAAAATGGTACCAGAATGCCATTAGCGCTTTTCCGCCAATGACATTTGAGAAAATCGTCGCCATTCCGATCGCGAGCGTCGGCGCCCCGCCTGTACGGGAAAGTATCGATTGCTCGCCAACATGTGTGGCAATCGTTTTCAATTCATCCGGTGTTACCGTAAAGCCCCAGCTTGAAACCGTTTGGGCAACTTGGGCAACATCTGTGCCAATGACCGCAGGTGGGCTGTTGATCGCAAAATAAACGCCTGGCGTCAGAACAGCGGCCGCGATCATCGCCATCACTGCTACGAAAGATTCCGTTAACATTGCTCCATAACCGATTGGACGGGCATGGGATTCGATCTCGATCATCTTTGGTGTCGTACCGGAAGAAACAAGGGCATGGAATCCGGACACAGAGCCGCAGGCAATCGTAATAAATAAGAATGGGAATAAATTTCCGGCAAACACAGGTCCAGTGCCATCAATGAATTTTGTAATCCCAGGCATTTGCAAATCAGGGGCAACAATGACAATCCCCAAAGCGAGTGCCAAAATGGTTCCCACTTTTAAAAATGTACTTAAATAATCGCGTGGTGCAAGCAACAGCCAAACAGGTAAAACAGAGGCAATAAAACCGTAAAAAATCATCATAATAGCAATGGTTTCACCTTTAAACGTAAACATGCTGGCCAATGTCGGATCCTGTGCAACATGTTGTCCATAAAATAGTGAAGCAAGCAATAACACAATTCCAATGATAGAGGCTTCACCGACACGTCCCGGCCGGATAAACCGCATATACACACCCATTAAAATGGCAATCGGAATCGTTGCTGCAATCGTAAACATTCCCCAAGGGCTTCCTGCGAGCGCCTTGACAACAACTAACGCTAAAACCGCTAATAAAATAATCATAATTCCTAAAATACCAACCATCGAAATAAAGCCGGTAACAGGCCCCATTTCTTCTTTAATCATTTCGCCAAGCGATTTCCCATTGCGGCGCATGGATCCGAATAAAATAATAAAGTCCTGGACAGCACCTGCCAAAACAACCCCAATGACAATCCAAAGCGTTCCCGGCAAGTATCCCATTTGCGCTGCAAGGATGGGGCCTACAAGCGGACCTGCTCCGGCAATTGCGGCAAAATGGTGCCCAAACAATACCCATTTGTTTGTTGGGACATAATCCTTCCCGTCATTGTTAATTTCTGCGGGCGTCTTACGTGTGTCATCCAACTGAAACACTTTGTTGGCAATAAATTTACTGTAAAACCGATAGGCAATGGCGTAAACACTGACAGCAGCCGTTAACAGCCAAATGGCGTTGATCGTTTCGCCGTTGTTTAACGCCATCACGGCAAAACCAGCAGCACCAAGAGCAGAGATGACTCCCCAGATGACGATGGATTTTAGCGCTTTCAAAATAGTCCCCCACCTTTCTTATATCTTCACCTTATTATATTTTATAATTTAGAATTTTTAAATAAATATTTTAAAAATTATTTTGCGAAAATATAAACTTTTGTGTATTTGCGTTTAAGTTTTTGTATGTTCATTGCTTCAAGCCTTTGTTTTGGATACACTTGTGAGGAGAAAATTGTTTGTGGAGAGAGATTATGGAGAATGCAACTGTTGAAACTTATAAAATACTGGAGGTCTGCCTGCTTGCCGGGAAAATCATGCTTCAATCGGGGGCTGAAACGTATCGGGTTGAGGATACAATGGTGCGAATGGCTGCCTCTTTCGGAATACTAGAAACGCATAGCTATGTAACCCCGACAGGGATTATTTTTTCAGCAGATGGGGAAGAACCGACGAAAACAAAATTGATCCGAATTTCAGAGCGTTCGACTGATTTAAAGAAAGTTGCCATGGTCAATAGTATTTCAAGGCAGATTTCTAGCGGGGATGTCCAACTACATGATGCGCTTGTGGAGTTGAAACAAATCGATTCGGCGAACATTACGTTTCCGAACTGGAGCCAGATTGCGGCTGCTTCACTGGCAAGCGGCTGTTTTTTAATCATGTACCGCGGCGGTTGGAACGACTTTCTTCCAGCGATGGCCGCTGGTGGGCTTGGCTATCTTGGTTTCGTGAAATTTCATCGCTTTGTTTCGATAAAGTTTTTTTCAGAATTCCTTGCTTCCTTTATTATCGGACTGCTCTCCTTGCTGTTTGTAAAAATCGGCTGGGGGCATGAGTTGGATAAAATCATTATTGGCTCCTTGATGACCTTAGTACCCGGGCTGCTGATTACCAATGCGGTTCGCGATTTAATGGCTGGCCACCTGGTTTCCGGTCTGTCAAAAGGAGCAGAAGCCTTTTTGACTGCCTTTGCAATCGGCCTTGGAATTGCTGTCGTCATTACTTTTTTTAAAGTGGGAATATAAGTTTGGAGGGAAGAGTATGGCGATTTTGGCACAGCTTGTTACCAGTTTTTTTGCAACAGGAGCGTTTGGCATTCTTTTCAACGCGCCGAAGCAGTCTTTGATCAAATGCGGATTAATCGGCATGGGCGGCTGGCTCATCTACTATGTTTTGGAGGATCATTACCATGATGCTGTGATGGCAACCTTGGCAGCCGCGCTGTTTGTTGGTGCCGTCAGCCATATCCTGGCAAAAATTTACAAAACACCTGTTATTATCTTTAGTGTATCAGGGATCATTCCCCTTGTACCCGGCGGGCTCGCCTATGACGCCATGCGGAATTTTGTCGAAAATGATTACAGTCTCGCGCTTAGTATGGCGGCAAAAGCGTTCATGCTATCAGGATCAATCGCTTTCGGCCTTGTGTTATCCGAGGTCATCAACCAAGTGATTCGCAAACTGACGGTGGAAAGAAGACGGGCGTAGACAAAAATTTGAACATCCTCCCATTTATTTGGAGGGTGTTTTTTGCCTTTTTTAAGGAAAATTTAAGCGGTATTTGATAGACTATTAAAAGATAGACTAATAATTTCATAGGGAGGTTGGGAACAATCCAATATGTAAAGAAACGAGTAATCTTGTTGGCCGCTTTGTTGTTCCTTTATTGGGGAACGGAGAAAATTTTTGCTGATACGAGCTTTTTTGATAAAACTGCACCGAAGAAGTTACCCTCTGCTACTTTCATTCCGCGTCAGACCGCACTGCAAGAAAAACAACCAATCCTTGCAAGCAGTCGAATTTTGGATGTGCCCCTTTTGAATCAACTATCAGCTCCCCGGTTGTATAATGGCTGTGAGGTTACGAGCTTGGCAATGCTGTTAAACTATTACGGCCACGGTGTAACCAAAAATGAGTTAGCAAATAAAATTAAGAGAGTTCCTTTAGATTTGCCGGGCAATAAAAAGGGAAACCCCAATGTTGGTTTTGTTGGGGATATGGAAGACGGTCCAGGACTGGCTGTATACAATGGCCCTATTTTTGACCTTGCACAGCAATATGCTGGCGATCAAGTAGTCAATCTAACGGGTTCGACTTTCGATGATCTTTTGAAAAAAGTAAATCAAGGTGAACCGGTATGGATTATAACAACGACTACTTTTGCACCGGTGTCTGTTTTTGAAAAGTGGGACACACCACAGGGGACGATTGAAGTCACGTTCAATGAACACAGCGTCGTGATTACAGGGTATGATGACGATTCTATTTACATAAATGATCCATATGGTTACAAAAATAGAAAAGTGGATCGCGAGCCTTTTGTCAAAGCATGGGAACAGATGGGTAGTCAGGCTGTAACAATCGATGCCTGATCTGAAAGAAGCAGGATTTCGAATAGAGGGAATTTTTGGAGAGGCCGTTTTGGAAAGCTCGAAATAGGATTTGAGAGAGGAAAACGGTCAATAAGGAAGGTTCTTATTACCCGAAATGGCTAAAGATCCGGCAGAACGGTCACTATGAAGGGTTCATAAAGCCCGTAAAGGGGCAACAGGCGCAAAATCGGTCAGTTTGCAAGCTTTCTAAAGCCCAAAAATACGAAATAGGAATAAAAACGGTCACTATGAACGGCGGCAGTTGTCAACTGCGATAAAATCTCCATCTTTCCTTTTTTGCTAATAGCTTTCTCTTGAATTTCACGATAGGTGAGTAATTTTTTCAAGATAGGGTATATAAAAACTAAGCTTGATCTTTTTACTACCAAAAGGAGGAAGATAGAATGGACAAGCGAGTTGTAGGAGTGTATGACAATGGTGATGCTGCGTTAGCTGCAATTGAGGATTTAATTAGGCAGGGATATGACCGAAATGATATCTCTGTTGTGTCAAAAAATCACGACGATGTAGATGAAATCATCCGTGAAACGGATACAAAAACGGAAGAAGGGCTTGCAACTGGAGCGGCTGCAGGCGGGATCATTGGCGGCTTGGCAGGATTCCTGGCAGGGGCGAGTGCCCTTGCGATTCCAGGGATTGGTCCACTGATCGCAGCAGGTCCGCTGGTTGGAGCGTTATCGGGCGCTGCCCTCGGAGCTGGTACAGGCGGGTTAGCCGGAGCCCTTGTAGGAATGGGGATTCCCGAATTGGAAGCGGAACAGTATGAGCGGGAAGTGAAGAGTGGAAAAATTCTCGTTTTATTGAACTCTGATGCCAAACGTCATTCCCAAGACAATGACACTTTGGCTGACCCCATAAGAACCGATATGGGGCTGGAAAATAACACTTTGACAAATGACACGATCGGGATTAACGGTTCCACACTTGGAATCCCTGAGGAACATCGAACCGATATAGCTCCGAACAGCAACAATAAACCGTATTAAAATAGTCGAAGGCAGGAGAACATACAGTTCTTCTGCCTTCATTTTATTCGCCTCATTCTTAAGAACGCGGGTAACTTGTGTTTCGTTGTATTTTCATTTGCATCGCAAGGTAAAAAGTAGTTTGTAATGGTTGTTGATGACAACCAAATTGCCGCGGTCGTTATTCCACTTGATGGTTAGTAACCTAAACGACGCAAGCCCTACCTCTCTTACGTCCTTACGGCTCCGAAGCCGATCCAGTGTGAATAAGTGTCATCTTGTACTTTCAAGTAGAATGCCAGAACATTTCTACTTTGCGCTTTTCTTTTTCCAAGTTACATTCATTTGAAGCACAATAATTAACTATACACTACTTCTGGTTATTTGTCAAATACTAGAGGATTTCCGATTTTGGGCTAGAATGTTGCCTCAAATTCCCCCGAGAAATAGTTTACACATAGCGGTTTTCTTAGTTGTTTTGTTGCTTACTTCTTTAAGTAGTTCCCGGTAGGGTATACTACCGAAAGAAATAGTAAAAAGCGATTCTTTACTTTTAATTTTTTACTGCTTTTCATTTATTGATGTATTTTCATTTGTTAACTTTCAATCTCTTTGATGCAGTATCGACAAACAGCAAATGATTTAAAAAAATGTTTAACTGCAGAAATAGCTTCATAAACAAAATAACCTGAAAAACTAATTAATACTATACCAGCAATAATTGAACTTACTTTTATCATTGAACGGTTCATTACCTTCCTCGAAGTCGAAACACATGTCAATAATCCAATATCATGTAGCAAAATTCCAGTTAATATCCCAACTCCAATAATAATAAATCTAATCGGATTTGAGATATCATAAGAGCCTGTGAGAACCGACCCGAAAACACTCAGCCAAAATACTATGTTTCCTGGAGATATAGCAACAAGAAAACCGTTTCCGTATGAAGAAAACCAAGATTTTGTAGGTCTTTCATCGGGCAATGTGATGTCATGATCTGCATTTTTAATAGAATCATAACCAATTATCATCAAAAATACTGCACCAATTATCCACATTGGAATTTGAATAAAAGGTTGCTTCAAAATGGAGGCTAATCCGAGATAAAATGCTACGATCAAAATGATGTCAATTGTCATGCCTCCCAAACCAACAGCCCAACCATGTAAAAAGCCATTTTTGAGACCTTGCTTGATCATTTCTACGGAAATCGATCCAATTGGAACGGCAATAGAAATACCTACGATAACATAAGTAAGATACAGCGCCATAAAACCATATACACCTTTACTAACATAGTAAGTAAAACTTCTATGATGTACAAATTAGTAATTCTTACTCTTGAAATTTAGAATGAAATGGACATATCCCTTTTCTTGGATTATTGCCATCAGTTATTATATACTGTTTCCATTCTCTGTTACTTTCGTCTCCATATTTTCCTAGATCCGGATGAATTGGGAGATTTTCTATCAACTCTACTTTTGATCGAATTAAATCAGTAGCCTTTTGAGTAATATCAGAAAATATTCTTCTAGGTTGAAAGATTAGTATAAGGCTTTTTCCCATGTTTCTAGTAATTCTATGCATATATGCTGGCATATTAACTGATACAAAAATAGGTTCTCCATCAAAACAAAATTCCCATAGTGGATCATCTGGATCAGTTGGAATGTTTGCATTCCATTCTTTTTCATCATTCTGATGTAGGTATTTTAAAATGTTCCAAAAGTATTTTTCAAAGTAATCGAATGGCTGTTCCAGAACTTCCGGTTGCACAAAAAGAACCAAAGCATGTTTATTATACTCATTTTCTCTTGATAATTCCATAAATTCTCTTACTACTTTTGGTAAAGGGCTTAAATCATGATTTTCTAAAAAAAAATATCTTAAATCACTTTTTTTCTCAGCAGCAGTTCCAAAATGTCAAGGAAAATTCTTATCAGAAACGACTTTTTCCCAATGGGAATATTCGTTTTTTAGCCATTCTGGTAAATGATCCCCATCGTGTAGATCTAATTTGGTTAACATCGAAACAGTTCGTGCAACACTTTTCCACTCAACTTTTACTCAATTCCTTATCAATATTTTTCATTTATTTTACATTTCAACCAATGAAAGTATTATTTTTGATGATCATTTTTTTCTGCTTTTTGGTTTTTCAGCGGCAGGCCTGTTTTTTCATCAAGAAGCAGCTTCTCGTTGCGTGGACCATTTTTAAAGTCAAACATCGTTTCAATGCTGCCGGCTTGAGCATCAAGTGATGTACCGCCAATGCGTCCCAAATTCCAGTTATCTTCAATAAATTTAAGGATGGAAGATTGGTCTGTTAATGTATGGTCAACAAAATTCTTTTTGGCATATGGTGAGATGACAAGAAGCGGAAGTCTCGGTCCATAGCCAGCTTTGCCTGATTCAACAGTTTGTCCGTTGCTAGGAGCGTAGGCATGATCATACCAGCCATCGGAATCATCATAGGAAATGATCACGGCTGTATCTTTCCATTCAGGTGATTTTTGCAGCCGGTTAATGGTATTCACAATGAACTGCTGCTCATCCAACGGATCCGAATATCCGGCATGTCCATCCTGATACATTGGTGCTTTTAGATAACTTACACTCGGCATATTTCCGTTATCAACAGCCGTCCAGAAATCCTTCATATCGTATTGATGGTTGGCTTGATCCGACTTGCCGATCATGGCTGGGGAACTTGGTGCTTTATGTTCAGGATTTGCTGTTGACTTATAATATTGGAACGGTTCATGGTGCGGGCTGTAGTCAGGAATGGCTGCACCGCCGATATTTTTGTGCTTGACTGTTGGGTCGCTAAAGCCGCCCTGGAACCAGCCCCATGTGATTTTTTTGGCATTCAGCAAATCGCCGACGTTTTTATTCGTATCGTCCATTGCAACGGTTGCGCCAGTTGATGCTTTATCAAAGTAAGGATTTGGGTCACCGGTAACCGTTCTGTTTTCGTACTCGTTTAGGATGTCCCCTGTTTGTTTTTGGCCATTTTTGTCATACAATGTAGCTCCGTGGGTTTCACCGGAAATTAGGTTTAATGCTCCAGGGGTAGAAGGCCCGTAAGTCGTCCCGAAGGAATTGTCACTCATGGCAAAATTTTGGGCGTAATTCCATAATGCTGTGACCGTGTTGCCATCGTAGTAATCCATTACGATTTTCGGATTTGCGCCTTTTCCGGTTGTTTCAATCACCTTGTCCATTTTTCCGCCATTTGTAGCAGCGATTTCATTATGATAGCTGTGATCCATATCGGCAGTCATGGCTTGGGAACGGTCCAAACGAACAGGGTTAGCGGAATTCGGATTATCGGTAATAAGGTTGGTTTTGCCAATATCCGGCTGAGTTTTGTTGTAGTCCTTTGGCGTTAACAGATTGTTAACCTCAGGGGTATTCGGTTTTGGGAAAAATTGCGGTTCTCCTTTTACATTTAAGGCATAAGGGTATGTTCCGAAATAGTGGTCAAAGGAAATATTTTCTCCAAAAATAACAACCACGTGTTTAATCGGTGTCTTTGTTTGGATTTTTGTATTCTTTTCCTCGGCATGTGCGGCAGGAGATACAGCCAATAATGTACCTAGAGCAGCTGCGCTCAAAACGTTAATGACTTTCGTTAGTGTTTTCCCTTTCATATCATCGCCTCCAATTGATCTTTTCGTTAGTTAACTCTACTCTTGTATTGTTAATGTAGTGTTACTTGAAGATTAAGAAATTTTAAAGTCCTGTAGAAAAGAATCACGAGAAAATGGTTTATCAAAGAAACGGAGTAAGTGGATGAATTTCTTGTAATTTGAACCGTTGGAAAATAAATAAATGGGTTACTGGAATACGGATAAAAGGAAAAAGTCCGCGGATAAAAGGGAAATTCCTGCGGATAAAAAGGGAAAGTCCGCGGATAAATGACCAAAATCCGCGGATACGAGTCCGCGTGAAATCGAAATACGGATAAAAGGAAAAAATCCGCGGATAAACGGAGAATTCCCGCGGATAAAAAGGGAAAATCCGCGGACAAAAAGAAAAAACCCGCGGATAAATGACCAAAATCCGCGGATACGAGTCCGCGTGAAATCGAAATACGGATAAAAGGAAAAAATCCGCGGATAAACGGAGAATTCCCGCGGATAAAAGGAAATAATCCACGGATAAATGACCAAAATCCGCGGATACGAGTCCGTGTGAAAACGAAATACGGATAAAAGGAAAAAGTCCGCGGATAAACGGAGAATTCCCGCGGATAAAAAGGGAAAATCCGCGGACAAAAAGAAAAAACCCGCGGATAAATGGCCAAAATCCACGGATACGAGTCCGCGTGAAATCGAAATACGGATAAAAGGAAAAAGTCCGCGGATAAACGGAGAATTCCCGCGGATAAAAAGGGAAAATCCGCGGACAAAAAGAAAAAACCCGCGGATAAATGGCCAAAATCCACGGATACGAGTCCGCGTGAAATCGAAATACGGATAAAAGGAAAAAGTCCGCGGATAAACGGAGAATTCCCGCGGATAAAAGGAAATAATCCGCGGATAAATGACCAAAATCCGCGGATAAATGACCAAAACCCGCGGATAAATGACCAAAATCCGCGGATACGAGTTCGCGTGAAAACGAAATACGGATAAACAAAGCAGGTCCGCGGATAAACCATTTCAAGATAAGAAAATAGTTAGTCGATTTAGCGATTTTCCCGCAATCTTCCTGTTCCTCCTGACAGCAAGTGGGATTTAAAGATTATCCAGTAACTGAGGAAAATCATTCCGATGAAAGCGAGACTAATGAGTACACCCATTCTTTGGGTCGCATGCAGCAAACCGCCCGAAACAGCTACGAGGATAAATCCGATTCCCAAATAGGATGTAAGAGGATAGCCAATCATTTTAAACGTAGCTTTTTGCTGATAGTGCGGACGCAATTTGATTTGCGAAGAAAGAATGATTGTCCAATTGAGAATCAGCATCACCCCTGCAGCTGTTGTGATCGATTCATAAATGGAACCTGGCAAAATAAAGGCAAACACAAGGAAAACGGCTAATGCGATTCCTGTCAAAAAGAGTGATTTGACCGGCACCCCTTTGCTATTTTTACCTGCTAGCGTTTTTGGAGCAGCCCCATCTTCAGCCAAGGAAATCAGGATATTGGTAACAGAGAAGAGGGCGCCAACCATGGTGGAGAAAGCAGCACTGATAATAATGATGTTAAAAATTGAATCGAGATAAGGGATATTGAACGTTCTTAACGCAGTGACAAAGGGACTTTTCGAAACATCAATTTGTCGCCAGGAAACCATGTACAAAGCAAAGAAAATCGAAAGGATATAGACCGATGTGAGGGCGATTAGCATGCCAATGCCTGCTTTTGGAACTTCTTGCTTATTTTTTAATTCAGAAGAGGCAATTCCGACAACCTCGATCCCTCCGTAGGAAAAAAAGACAAAAATTAAGGCAGCCCACATTCCTGTTAAACCAGTGGGGATAAAATTACTGAAAACATTTTTTTCATTTAACGAAACAGCATGCGGCGAAATGACATGGGTAAAGAGAAGAACGCCGAATACAATAAAGACAATTAACGTGGAAAGCTTGACAACGGCAAACAGGGATTCAATTTTACCGAAGTTTTTCACACCCAATAAATTGATTCCAAAAGCAATGACGGTATAGATGACCGTGAAAATCCACAATGGAACGTGGGGAAACCAAAAACGGGTGAAGGTTGCCAAAGCAACAACCTCGCTTGACATAATTAACACGCCTGCGAGCCAATACATCCAGCCGGAGGCAAATCCCATTGCATTTCCAAATGCCATTTTCGCATAAGTACGAAAGGAACCGGATGCAGGTTGCGTAACCGTCATTTCCGCTAATGCACTAAAGACAAAAAATGCAGTAATTCCGCCAATTAAATAATTCACCAATATGGCAGGGCCGGCAATTTGAATCGAAAGGCTTGTTCCGAGGAAGAATCCGGCTCCGATAATCGAACCGATTCCGATCAGGGAGAGCTGCCACCAGTACAGCCCTGCTGCCTTTCCTCTTTGTTCGTTCTCCATTTTTTTATGTTGTACCTTTTGTTTCACGACATGATCGTTTTTCATATGGAAAATCTCCCTTCAAAAAATGCATTTTCTCTTATAGCATTCTCCGTTTTCCTTGTTGCCATGAAAATTTTTAGGCCAATCATTTGAATCCTTATTTTAAGAAAAATAAAATAGAGACGATGCACATGATTGGAGGGATTTAAGATGATCGGTTTTATTGGTTTAGGAATTATGGGAGGCAGCATGGCTGAAAACTTGGTAGAAAAAGGGTTCGAGCTTGTTGTCCACAATCGGACAAAAGACAAGGCGGAAGCGCTAATGAAAAAGGGTGCAAAGTGGGCTGATTCACCGAAAAATGTGGCTGAACAAGCAGAAGTCGTTTTTACAATGCTAGCGAATCCGCAAGTTGTTGAAGAGGTGGCTTTGGGTGAAAACGGATTTTTAAACCATTTAGCAGAAGGGAATTTATGGGTGGATTGCAGTACCGTTGATCCAAGTTTTTCTCGGAAAATGGCAGCGGAAGCAGCGAAAAGGGGTGTTCGCTTTATCGATGCTCCGGTAACCGGTTCAAGAGTGCCGGCGAAGCAAGCTGAACTTGTCTTCTTAGTGGGTGGCGACCTAGAGGATTTAAGTGAAGTGAAGCCAATGCTTCAGGCAATGGGAAAAGAGATTTCGTACCAGGGGGAAGTTGGTAAAGGAACGACGATGAAAGTGATTATCAATTTGATGCTAGCCCAATCGATGGCTGCATTTGCGGAGGCCGTCAGCTTAGGGGAGGCGCTTGGACTAGAGAAAGAAACAGTTGTCAATACGTTGTTGAACGGGCCGACAACCGCGCCCTTTTTAAAAGGAAAGAAAGACAAGGTGATGACCGGAGACTTTTCTGCCGACTTCCCGCTTGAACATATGCAAAAAGACCTCCAGCTTGTTGCACAGGCTGCGTTTGAGCACAACATCGCTTTACCGATTGCCAATGTAACAAAAGAAGCCTACATGCAAGCGAAGCAAAAAGGATTGGGCAAACAAGATTTTTCTTCTATTTACAAATTGTTTTCTGAAAAAAATAATTGAGATAGCAGCCCATAAATTAAGTAGTTCGCTTTTGGAAGACAAATATTAGAAAAACATATTGAAAGGTATGCCAATTCGTAAGATTTTGGGATACCTTTTTTGTTGGTATAGCAGGGTTTATAATCGTTTTTTTCTCAATTCGTATAGTGAATCGGATAAAATTAGCAAGACTGAAATTTTGAATAGATGTAAATATTCGAACTGATTTGTGATGCGATATTTGGAGCCAAAAGGAATAAGTGCCAAAAAGGTTAACTGAGAAATCTCTGAGCGAACAAGGGAAATTACAAAGCAACACGCTAAATATGCCGAAAAAAATACTGACTGATATGCAATTGCAATTTATTGTTTACTAAGTTCCCAATGAAACACTGTCTCTGTTTCATCAACTTTTTGTAAATGTAACTTTTCTAATACACGGATAGAACCGTAATTTTCTTTTAGCGTTTCTGCTTTAACTTTTTCTATTTTAGATTCGCTAAAAGCCCATTGTATTAGTGCACCTACTGCTTCAGTTGCATAACCATTATTCCAATAATCTTCAAGAAACCCATAGCCAATTTCAACTGTTTTATTTACATCAGGCTTTCCTTTAAAGCCCAAATCCCCAATGATAACACCATCGGATTTACGCATTACAATCCAACTACCCCAATAAAACAAAGACGGGTCTTCCATTAGGTGCTTTAAATGATTGTATATTTCTGGTCCATTATCATAGTTTTGATTTATAGCAATCTGAACAGTTTCCTTCGTACAAGGTATAATTTTTAATCTACTGCTTTCCAATTCCATTATTATTACTCCTCGTATAAAAAATCACCCCAAATTATTTGATGCGATTTACAAAACATAGAACTATCCTCTTCTAAATCTGCCGTATTGAATAACTTTCTTTATTGAGTATACCACGATTATCAAAACAATCTTTTAATTAACAAATACCTCAATAGAATCTTACGAATTAACGTGCAATTTTTACTGCGAAAATATAATAAAAAAGTAGCTCAATTTAGGAGAACGTTTTTACATTTTGTACTCCTAAACTGATCTACTTACCCACTAATAGGGCTACTTTTATCTTTCAGTAAATCATCATAATGATTAGTCTGTAAATGGCACGGGAGAACTAGATATAGAGTTTTTATTCGAGCGTTTTCCCCACCATGTAGCTAAAATCGGGCCAGAAATATTGTGCCAAACGCTAAAGATCGCACTTGGAACAGCTGCTAAAGGTGAGAAGTGGGCCAGAGCCAAAGCCGCGCCTAGACCTGAATTTTGCATACCAACTTCGATTGAAATCGCTTTTTGCGAACTAAAATCAAGTTTCAGTAATTTTGCAGCAAGAAAGCCGAAAAGCAATCCTAAAACATTATGTAATGCAACCACACCAAGAATCAATAGACCGGTTTCAGCAATTTTGCCAGCGTTTACCGCGACGACAGCAGAAGCGACTGCAACAATCCCAACAACAGATATTAACGGAAGGGCAGAGACGCTTTTTGCAACCTGATTTTTAAATAAAAGCTTAACGATAATTCCAAGTACTATAGGAACTAAAACGATTTGTGCAATTGAGACAAACATAGAGCTAGCAGAAACCGGAAGCCATTTGCTGGCTAATAATAAGGTTAATGTAGGGGTTAAAATAGGTGCTAGCAATGTTGAAATGGATGTAACGGCGACGGATAGTGCAGTATTTCCTTTTGCCAAAAAGGTCATTACGTTGGACGCTGTACCCCCTGGGCAACATCCTACCAATATAACACCTACTGCAATTTCTGGTTCAAGTTGAAACAGATTGGCCAATCCAAATGCCAGAAGCGGCATAATAATGAATTGAGCTAAAACTCCTATTAAAACACTTCTTGGTGCTTTAAAAACCGCTTTGAAGTCACTCGGTGAAAGGGTCAAGCCCATGCCGAACATAATGATACCAAGCAGCAGAGTAATATGTGGGGCAATCCATGTAAAGCCACTGGGATAGAAAAAACTTAATGCCCCAAAGAAAATTACCCAAAGTGCAAAGGTGTCTCCTGTAAATTTACTTATTCTTTCAATTGTTTTCACTTTACTTCCCCCTTTACCACTTAATTATAGGGAATATTTTAAATATTTCAATATAATTTAAATATTCGTTACCAGATGTTTGCGGGATAAGATTTTTGTAAATTAACACAATAGACATAAACAAGCTTTTTAAACAAGAAATTAATTGTTTTATTTTTCAAAAAACGTTGCAATCTTAAAAAATTTGTTATATTATGTCGATATGTTTCGAATTTGATCATATTTGTCAGAATGTTTGGAATAAATGTTTTGCAATTTAGGAGGCACATCATGAATTTATTTAGAAAAAAATCCATTACGGATCTTATAAAAGAGACCGGGCAAAAGAATGCGGCTCTAAAGAAAGAATTAGGGGCATTTGATTTATCCATGCTTGGTATCGGGGCAATTATCGGTACTGGGATATTCGTTTTGACGGGGGTAGCAGCTGCAGAACATGCGGGACCTGCGTTGATTCTGTCCTTTATTTTATCTGGGCTGGCCTGTGTGTTTGCGGCCCTTTGTTACGCGGAGTTTGCGTCGACTGTTCCAGTATCAGGGAGTGCGTATACGTATAGTTATGCAACCTTTGGCGAACTGATTGCCTGGATTTTAGGATGGGACTTAATTTTGGAATATGGGCTGGCTTCTTCTGCTGTTGCCAGCGGTTGGTCAGGTTATTTTCAAGGCTTGCTTGCAGGATTTGGTATTCATTTTCCAAAAGCGTTAACGAGCGCGTATGATCCGGCCAATGGTACATTTGTGGATGTTCCGGCGATTTTAATTGTGCTGCTCATTACCTTTTTACTAACTCAAGGTGTTAAAAAATCAGCAAAATTTAATTCGATCATTGTTATTGTAAAATTAGCGGTTATCTTGCTTTTTATTGCAGTTGGAGCATGGTATGTGAAACCGACAAACTGGACACCGTTTATGCCGTTTGGTTTCTCAGGGGTTGCCACCGGGGCGGCGACAGTATTTTTTGCCTATATTGGATTTGATGCCGTTTCAACTGCTGCCGAAGAAGTGCGAAACCCGCAGCGGAATATGCCAATTGGAATTATTGCTTCATTATTAGTTAGTACGATTTTGTACATTATTGTCTCAGGAATTCTGACCGGAATAGTTCCTTACCAAAATCTTGATGTGAAAAATCCGGTCGCTTTTGCGTTGAATTATATCCACCAAGATTGGGTGGCGGGATTTATTTCCGTTGGAGCGATTGCCGGAATTACAACGGTGCTGCTTGTGATGATTTATGGTCAAACGCGCCTATTCTATGCAATCAGCCGTGATGGCCTGTTGCCGAAGATTTTCTCTAAAATTGACAAAAAGAAACAGACACCAATTGTTAATTCGTGGATTACAGCATTCCTTGTTTCCATTTTTGCCGGATTTGTTCCATTAAGTAAGTTGGCTGAACTAACCAATATTGGCACACTGTTTGCATTCATGACGGTGTCTGTTGGAATTTTGTACTTGCGGAAAACAAAGGATGCGCCCAAAACAGGTTTCAAGGTCCCATTTGTTCCGTGGATTCCAATTCTCTCGTTTTTATTCAGCGGTTACCTGGTCTTGCAACTGCCAGCCTTAACATGGATTAGCTTCTTTACTTGGCTTGTCATTGGTTTGTTTGTCTACTTTGGCTATGGACGCAAGCATTCCACCTTGAATCAGCCGCTCCAGCAAATACGCAAAATCGGATAATAGAAAAAGCTTGGCCATGAATGCCAAGCTTGAACATTGAAAAACCAGGCACTGGCTGCCTGGTTTTTTAGCTACACCAGAATTTATATGGATAAATTCTGAACGGACGATGGACAGGACGTCTTAGTCAGGCGAGTGCCACAGGATGTGGCAGGTATACGAGCGTGGTCAATTCAACTACGACTCTGTCTTCGTCCAAAGAACTCGCCAGTCGGCGAGTTTTCATTTACAATTTAAAGGAGCTTTTTAAGGAAACGATTCGATTGAAAACAAGTTGGTCGGCTGTTGTGTCTTTCGGATCGACGTTGAAATAGCCGTGACGGAAAAATTGGAATTTGTCCTGAGGCTCGACATCCTTCATATTTGGTTCCACGAATCCATTTAATACCTCGAGGGAGTTTGGATTGACCCGTTCGAGGAACGATTTATCTTCGCCCTCTTCATTTTCTTCCTGTTCATCCAAAATAAGCGGTTCGTATAAGCGGAATTCTGCCGGGATGGCGTTTGTCGCTTCCACCCAGTGGATCGTTCCTTTTACTTTACGGCCAGTGAAACCGGTGCCGCTTTTCGTTTCTGGATCGTACGTACAGCGAAGCTCGACAATTTCTCCATTTTCATCTTGAATAAATTCCTCGCATTTGATGAAGTAAGCATGTTTGAGGCGTACTTCATTGCCTGGGAACAAACGGAAATATTTCTTAGGCGGATTTTCCATGAAATCGTCTTGTTCAATATAAATTTCACGCGAGAATGGAATTTTCCGCATCCCCATTTCCGGATTTTCCGGATTGTTTTCCGCATCAAGCCATTCGACTTGTCCTTCAGGATAATTCGTAATCACTACTTTAAGCGGCTTGAGTACACCCATGGTTCGTGGAGCTTTCAACTTTAAATCTTCACGGACAAAATGCTCAAGCATTTGCGAATCGACTGCACCGGAGCCTTTCGATACCCCTGTTTCACGGACGAAAGCGCGGATTGCTTCAGGTGTATAGCCTCTGCGGCGCATTCCGGAAATAGTCGGCATCCTAGGGTCATCCCAGCCGTCTACATAGCCTTCTTCAACTAGTTGCTTTAATTTGCGCTTGCTCATCACCGTGTTGGTTACGTTCAAACGGCCGAATTCAATTTGCTGTGGCTTGTTTTCCATTTCACATTGTTCGACAACCCAGTTGTAAAGAGGTCGCTGATCCTCAAACTCAATTGTACAGATCGAATGGGTAACCCCTTCAATGGCATCCTCAATTGGGTGGGCAAAAGCATACATTGGATAGATGCACCATTTATCGCCGGTGTTGTGATGGGTTGCGTGAGAAATGCGATACAGTACAGGGTCGCGCAAGTTAATATTGGGCGAACTCATATCAATTTTGGCGCGAAGCACCTTTTCGCCATTGCCGAATTCCCCTTTGCGCATCCTTTCAAACAGGTCAAGATTTTCCTCAATAGAGCGGTTGCGGTACGGGCTTTCTTTTCCAGGCTCGGTTAATGTGCCGCGGTACTGGCGAATTTCGTCGGCGGATAAGTCATCGACATAGGCAAGTCCTTTTTTGATTAAAAGCACGGCACGGTTGTACATTTCTTCAAAATAATCCGAAGCAAAAAATAACCCGTCCCATTCAAATCCCAGCCAGTTCACATCTTCTTTAATCGAATTGACAAATTCAATATCTTCTTTTAATGGGTTGGTGTCATCGAAGCGCAAATTCGTTTTGCCGTTAAAATCATCTGCAAGACCGAAATTGAGAATAATCGATTTAGCATGTCCGATATGTAAATACCCGTTCGGCTCCGGAGGAAAGCGGGTCACAACGGATTTGCGTTTTCCGGATTCCAGGTCGCTAATCATAATATCCTTAATAAAATTAGACGAAGTATTGTCCACTTTTTTTCAACCTCTTTCATTATATGTACTACTTATATAACATAAATAATGATATTTTTCCATTCTTCGCAAGATTTCTTGCAGTGAAAAATGTTCATTTTCATGCGAAAAAGGTAAAATAAAGTGAAAAGCAAGAACAGGAAGGAGAAGTATAAATGATAAACTTCGGAACAGTTGGTACGGGGTGGATTACCTCCTCTTTTATTGAAGCGGCACAGCTTAGCCATGAATTTACATTAACGGCAGTCTACTCCCGCAATGAAGAGAATGCGAAAATCCTCGCCGATACATATGGCGCATCGATGATTTTTACCGATCTTGAAGAAATGGCAAAAAGTGATGTGATCGAAGCGGTCTATATTGCTTCACCCAATTCACTTCATTTTGAGCAAGCGATGATATTTCTAAAAAATAAGAAGCATGTCATTTGTGAAAAACCGATTTTTTCAAACACAAAGGAATTGCTGACAGCCTATCAAGCAGCGGAGGAAAATGGTGTTTACCTGTTTGAAGCCATCCGCAATCTTCATACGCCTAATTTTAAAATTTTAAAGGAAAACGTGCACTTAGCTGGAAAGGTTCGAAGTGCAATTTTGCCGTATATTCAATATTCGTCGCGTTATGACTTGTTTTTACAGGGAGAAGTGCCGAATATTTTCAATGCTAAATTTTCTGGAGGGGCACTTGTGGATCTTGGCGTTTATCCGCTTTATTTGGCAGTTGGACTTTTCGGAGCGCCAAAAAAGTCAACGTATCATCCGGTTGTTTTGCGTAGCGGGGTAGACGGCAGCGGAACACTTGTGTTGGAGTATGATGAGTTTATTTGTACGATTCTTTGTTCAAAAGTATCGCATTCCACCATTGTTTGTGAAATCCATGGCGAGATGGGGACGTTTGTTATGGAAGACGCCGCCCCGATTTCACAAATCGAGTTTGTCGACAGCCACTCAAAGGAGAGCCGGTTGTTAAGTGTGCCGCAGGAAGAAAAAGACATGGTGTACGAATGCCGCGAAATTGCCGCTATCCTGAAGACCGGTGATCAAACGAAATATGAAGAACTGAAGGAACTAAGCAAAATCGTTTTGGGGATCACAGAAGAAGCAAGAAGGCAAAACAAGATTGTTTTCGATTCGGAGAAATAAGGTTGATAAAAAGCAGGACGAATAAAAAAGGGGCTCCAAAAAATTCGTTTTTGGACAGCCCCTTCTCAATTACGATGCTTCTTTCATATCAGCGGTTTCCGCAGCAGGCTGTTTGCGCAGCCAGTCAAGCGCAAGCCCGGCCACACCGCCGACAAGAGCCGGAACGACCCACCCAAGGCCAACGGAAGCGAAGGGAAGGGCATCCATCAGCGGCTGAACGGCTTGTAATTTTAATCCGAACATTTTTAAGCCGTCGTTTAAGCTGACAAGACCGGTCAACAACATCGCACCTGCATACACTTTGCTTGAACCGCGATAAAAACGGTGGAAAAACGAAGATGTGACGAGTACGATCGTTAACGGGTAGGCCATGACAAGGAATGGAACCGAGATATTGATAATTTGGTTTAGGCCAAGATTGGCGATTAAAAAGCTCACGACTGTGATCATTGTGACAACAAACTTATAGCTGACTTTTGGGGCGATTTTGGCAAAATATTGTCCGCACGCAATCGTCAATCCGACACAAGTAGTAAACGTTGCAAGAGTGAAAATGAAGCCGAGAAGAATTTTTCCTCCTGTTCCCAGCAACATAGTGGAAGCCGCTGACAACAGTTCCGATCCGTTTGCATACGTGCCATATGGGCTCATTTTTGCCCCAAGCAGGCCGATCGCAACATAAACGAGAGCAAGGGCGGTGCCAGCAATCAAACCGGCTTTTACTGTATAGGCTGTTAATTGATTTTTCTCTTTGATCCCTTTTTGCTTCAGCGTTGTTAACACGACAATGCCAAATGCCAGAGCGGCAAGAGCGTCCATTGTCGAATAACCATCAATAAACCCTTTAACCAATGAGGCGCTTTGGTAATTTTCCGTTGGCGCTTTGAATGGCTGATTTAATTTGACAAAACCTGTCACCGATAGAACAACAATCGAGAGCAGCAATGTCGGGGTAATCAATCGGCCCATATAGTCGACAACTTTTGATGGATTCAAACTTAAGAGATAGACGAGCAAAAAGAATACAGCGGTAAATCCAAATAAAAACAGGGTGGTGCTGGATGACGCTGCTCCGAAAAACGGTTTAAACCCCATTTCAAACGCAACGTTCGCATTTCTCGGAATCCCGAAAAATGGACCGATTGATAAGTAAACGACAATCGTAAAAATAAGTCCAAACCATGGATGCACCCGGCTGCCGAGGGTGTTGACGCCGTCTTTTACAAGTGCAATTGCGATCAGAACAAGCAAAGGCAAGCCAACTGCAGTTAAAATAAACCCAATAATTGCCGGCCAAAAGGCAGTTCCGGCGCCCATTCCGAGAAATGGCGGGAAAATCAAGTTTCCGGCACCGAAAAACATTGAAAATAGCATTAATCCAACGAATAAAGTCTCTTTCTTCTTCATGTGTGATCTCTCCCTTTTTACCAAAATAAAAAGCCCGCCCCTAATCTAGGGACGAGCGTGCTCGCGTTACCACCCTACTTCCGCAATATAAAATCTGCGGCTCTCGATCAACGTACCATCATACGCGGCCCATTGTAACGGCGGACAGTTCCGGCGAAGGCTTACTGGATGTTCGGCCTTGCATCTCAGAGATGATGTTCACAGGCAGCTTGATTCCGGCTTGCACCAACCGCCGGCTCTCTATTGATCAAGTGAATGCTTGCTACTGTTCTCGTCATCGATTTTAAAACAACTTTTTCAAAAAAATCAGAATCAATATATTGATAGTATGATTATATAATTTTTTGAACATTTTGCAAGAAGTTTTTTTAAAAAAATAATTTGAAAAAGGAACCAGCTCGTTTGGCTATAGGCACCTATCCCGCTTTTTTTCATATACATATCAAAAAGCGATATGGGGGACTTACGAATGTTTAAAAGAAAGCGAAAAATGGATCCTTCCCCCGGACACGATCAGAAACCAGCAGTGGAACAACCTATGGAACAGGATGCAGGAACAAACGGGAGAGCACGGTCCGTTTATCTCTATCCTGCCGCCATCAAAGCGATTGGCGGGGATAAGTGGGGCTATATCAACTCAAAAGGGAAGTGGATCCTTTCTCCGCTCTATGAACATGCAGGAGATTTCCAAGACAATGAACTGGCGATCGTCCGCTACCTGGATCTTGCCGGAATCATTGATTTGAATGGATATTTAATCGTAAAGCCAAAGTATGAGACGATCAATCCTTTTTCCGAAGGCCGGGCAACGGTGATTGACCATGAAGGCTTTAAAGTGATTGACGAAAGCGGCAAGGTAATTACGGAACGGGCTTATTCCTTTATCGGTGATTATAAAGGCGGTAGAGCCCTGATTGCAGGAACAGCAACTGGCCGTTATTTGTATGGGTACTTGAATAAATGGGGCAAAGAAGTCCTTCCGCTTTCCTATGAAACAGCTTCCGATTTTGTTGAAAAAAAAGCGGTTGTGAAGATCACGAGTGGCCGATTTGCGTTGATCGGATTGACAGGGAAAGTCCTCCATGAATATTCCTATCCCTATGTTGGGGAGTATGGCGATGGTTTGCTCGTCTTCAAAAACCGGGAAAACGGCAAATTCGGCTATCTGGATGAGGCAGGGAATGTTAGGATCCAGCCGCAATTTACAGGGGCGGAGGCATTCCGGAATGGGCGTGCAATTGTTCAACTAGGAAATGGTGGGAAAACTCTCTACGGACTCATCAACCAAAACGGCCAGTTTATTTTTAAACCGCAATATAGTGATCTTCAAGACCTTGGGGAAGGGAGAGTTGCGCTTGGCAAAGCGATTGATTCGGAAAAGCCATATATTGGATCGACCTTTGCTGTTGGCGATTATGATGGTCACATGTTGACAGGGTTTATTTACAACCGGATTTCGAAATACGAAAATGGCTTTGCGTCTGCAAGTGATGGGCAAACGATTTTTTTTATCGATAAAAATGGCAAAAAAGTAAAGCATCTCCCTATTGTTAGCGGCAGCGGCGAGCTGAGGTTTGACCAATCGCTGATTAAAGGGGAAATTGATTACCGGCTTATGTATTTTGATAAAAAAGGTGAGCGCGTCTGGGAGCAAAATCGGATCATTGAGCTTGGAAGCGGTTTAAGCGTTCAGGAGGAGAAGTACAAACCGAATAAAGACTTTCTTGTCTATTACCCTCGCATTCGCGGTCTTGGAGCAAAGGAGACCATCGTGAATCAAACCATAAAGGACTTATCGGGAATTAAAGAAACGCCGCCGCACTTGCAGCTTGAATCAAATTATTTTGGGGATTACGAGCTGCCTTTTTACAAAGGGCATTTGCTGGAAATTGAAATTACGGGTTACGATTACCCATTTGGAGCAGCCCATGGCATGCCTGTTAAAAAATATGCGCATTTGGATCTTCGAAGCGGGGTCTTTTATCAGCTGAAAGATTTATTCAAGCCCGGAAGCCAGTATGTAAAAGTAATCAGTGCCATCATTGGCAAACAAATCATCAATGACCCCGAGTATTCGTACGTCTTTCCCGGAAGTTTTAAAGGAATTCAGGCCGAGCAGCCGTTTTTTATTAAAAGCGACTCGATTTCGATTTACTTTCTGCCCTATGAAATCGCCCCGTACGCAGCAGGCTTCCCGACGTTTACAATTCCATTTGCCGACATCGACGAAATCCTCGATAAAAAAGGCGCATTCTGGCGAGCATTTCATTAAAGTGGAAAAAGAAGCGATCCCGATTCACAGGTTTCTCAAGGTTTGACGGTCATTAGGGGCATTCCAAATGCCCGATTCTCGGGTTTAACAGGACCGAACGGTCATTAGAGGCATTCCTAATACCCTCCATTTATCAGCCAAACTAAAAAGGACCGGGCGGTTTTTGCCCGGTTTTACTTATAAATGGCGTTTTCGAAAGACAAACCAGTATCCGGTGAAAACGACAAGAAAGAAGAAGATGACGCCCCCGGGCAAAATGTAGGCAGATATGGCAGGGTAAACTGTTTTTTTCAGTTGCTTTGGGGTTTCTTGTGATGCAAGATCTATTTTATGGAAGAGACCCGAAATTGTTTCTCTTGATTGAAATGAGGTAATACCGGCATTGGACTGGGCAAACGCTTGGGCACCCGCAAGAAGAACCAAAAGAGCTGCGAGAAGCGAGATCTTCTTAAACATTGTATTCAACTCCGATATGTTGTTATCTTTGCTTCATTTTATCATTGAAAGCATAACAATATCGCAGTTGAGCGATAATGTTCACAATACTTTCACAATCTTACACCATATGCAAAAATTTCATTGACCCTCATAGCGTATCTTGATGCAGATCAATTTTTTTAGAAAAAGAAAAAGGTAGAATAAATCCAAAAGATCCTGAAGGGAGAAACAGCTATGGGCAATGCGATACAAGCAGATGGAAAAATTGCGATCTTGGATATGCGTGAAAGAATTCTTAAAGGAGAGCACCCAAGGAAGGAAATTATCGATTTTGTCAAAACCGTGCCGATCGGAACCATTATTGAAATCCATATTCCCCATTATGGACAGCCGCTGATCGCGGGACTGGAATCCTTGGGGATGAACGTTATTGTGAATGAAATCGAGCCTGGGCATTTTCGCCTGATGACTGTAAAATTGAATCCTTTGTAAGCTTCTCGTGGCGATCCGCGTTGCCGGAAGCGAATTAGCTGTCTTCGCCCCCGGCAACTTGCTTTAACCGCACCAATTCAAGGATTTTAATCAATCGCTGTCCGTGAAGTTCAATTATCTTTTGCGATGCAAACGATAAGAGCTTGCGGCTGACGGTTTCGGGAGACGTTCCAATAAAACTCGCCAGATCTTTTTTGGAAATGGGCAACGAAAACGCGTTAGAACCCGCATTCATTTTTTTATGAAAAAGCAGCAGCGCCCGGGCAAGCCGTTTTTCTACATCCATTAGGCTTAAATATCCAACTGATTCATCCGCTTCGTACAAGCGGTCATTCAAGGCAACAACAAACCGGAAGGACATTTCTGCATTCTTTGTCATCGTTTGTAAAAAATCATTCTTACTTGATATAGGTCAATTTTATTTGCACCTACTTTTAGTAAAATGGAGAAAAACAAGAGGTGAATCCAATGTCTGCAACTTGCTTAATTGTCTTTTCAAGTATGACGGGCAACACAAAAGAAATCGCCGAGGAAATTGGGAAAGGAATGGTGGAAGCGGGAGCCGCTGTGGAGATAAAAGATATTTTGCTGGCGGATGTCGCAGACTGTTTCGCCTATGATGGCATTTTACTTGGCGCGCATACATGGGGAGATGGAGAATTGCCGGATGAATTCCTTGATTTTTATGAAGAAATGGACGGGATCCGATTAGATGGGAAGGCTGCCGCTGCCTTTGGTTCTTGTGATTCTTCGTATGACCAACGTGGCAGGGCGGTTGACCTATTAGAAGCCAAATTGGCAGAAAGAGGAGCCAAAATCATTGCAAAAGGTTTGAAAATTGAGCTTGCGCCAACCAAGGCGGAAAAACAGCAATGCATCCAATTTGGCAAAGAGTTTGTAAAAAAACTAATCGAAAAGGCAGGGAAACAAAATGACGAAAATTCAATTACCTGTAAATGATATGGCGTGTTCAGGATGCATTCGAAAAATCAAAAAAAGGATCAAGCAGATTCCTGGTGTTGAGGGTGTCCAAATCATTGCAGGTCAGGGACACTTACATGTACTGTTTAATAAGCAAATGGTCCAACAGGATGAAATTGTCCGTTCTTTAAACCATTTTACGCTTCGCGCTTTTGATTGAGTTTTTTTATAAAATTTCTTCCCTGCTTCATACTAAGAAAAAAGGGGAGGAATTTTTTTGCTTATTCAAGATAATCATTTTGAGGAATCCTTTCTGCCGGTCACTTCGATTGCCAGCGGCACCGGTGTGGCTGTGCTGCCAGATGTCTATTGCTATACTGATCAGATTGTCAATCTTTGCTTGATCGGAAGCCCTGAAGAAACAAAGGAGTTCGTCTTAATTGACGCTGGAATGCCAAAGTCGGCAGAAGAAATAAAGAAACTGGTTACTGAGCGATTTGGGGAAGGAATCCGGCCAAGTGGAATCCTTCTTACGCACGGACATTTCGATCATGTGGGGTCATTGGCAGATCTTTTAGAAGAGTGGACTGTTCCCGTCTATGCCCATGAACTTGAAATTCCGTATTTAACTGGCAAACAAGATTATCCGGCGGGAGATCCGACCGTTGATGGCGGGCTTGTTTCTGAGATGTCGCCACTGTTTCCGAATCATGGGATTGATCTTTCCACACAGATCCAACCTTTGCCTGCCAATGGTACAGTCCCGGTTCTTGCGGACTGGAAGTGGATTCATACGCCAGGCCATACGCCCGGACACGTCTCCTTTTTTCGCGAATGTGACCGTATGCTGATTGCCGGTGACGCATTTGTTACCGTCAGACAGGAATCGCTCTACAATGTCATTACTCAGCATAAGGAAATAAGCGGGCCGCCGAAATACTTTACAACCGATTGGAACGCTGCCCATGCTTCTGTCAAAAAACTTGAAGCGCTAAAGCCGGCGATGGCTATTACCGGCCACGGTCAGCCCATGTCCGGAGAGGAAGGGTAACTCCGGATCAAAACGAGATCGAGCAGGCAACAATGAAAGACAAGAACGGACGTGAAATACCTGTTGTTCATATGAATCTGGTGATGGAACAGCCGATTGATTATAGGCTTTACCAATATCTCCAAACAAGGTGAGAGGAATCAATCTACAGTAAACAAAACCAGTCTCTTCAGCGGAAGGGGACTGGTTTTTCACGTATTAATCGCTCAACGGCTGGAATATCTGCTGGAGCCCATTTTAGGGAGGCTAGATTTTCTCTTTTAAGCCAAATAAGTTTGGAATGTTCCTTTGCTGCGGGTGTTCCCTCAGTAATCCTGCACTTAATGGTAATTAAATTAATCGTGAAGGTATCATATTCATGAGTGTGTTCATTGCAGATACTCTCCGCTTTAATCTTGCAGCCAAGCTCTTCAACTATTTCTCTTTCCAAGGCAGAGAAAAGACTTTCGTTCTTCTCCACTTTTCCGCCAGGGAATTCCCACATATTCGGGATTGTCATTTGTGGAGATCTTAAGGCGCAAAGTATTTCTTCCTTGTTATTTTCAATAATTGCCGCCACAACTTTTACTGTTTTTTTCATTAGACCCTCCTGTGAAACTTGTTTGTTGATTAATGATAACATGAGGACAGAAAAAAAGTTAAGGGCATGCACTAGGGATTTTAATCGCTTGATTTCCTGTATATACACTTAAACGAACCTTCGAATATCCATCTTGTTTAAGATGTTCGATACCAGTTTCTATCAATTGTTTTGAAATTCCATTTCCCCTAAATTCCTCTAACACAAACAATTCATAAATAAATGCATATATCTTTTCGGTAAATTGTTCTTTACTTTTTCCTATAAGAATTGAACCCATTAGATTATTACCTTCAGTTGCTATCAAATGATAGCTACCTTTCTGCAATAATGGTTCAATTAGTTGTTTGACTTTCTCATCTGACGGTTTTGCAGCGTCTAATGTACCATCGAATAATGCTTGTGGTGAAAGTGATAAAACCTTTTTATGCTCCAAATCGTTTGGTTTTCTAATTTCCATAAATCGAGTTCTCCTCTCCCAATATTTTTAAACCAATTGCCCGTTAATGACCTTTTAAGCGCTGAACCTAGATAGACGGAAACTATCATAAGTTTCTGCCATTTCAAATACAAATGATGTAGGCAGAAGCTCTTTTATAGTATGGAGAACTTGTCGATGTATTTTAAAGGTTACTTGAACGCTGTCCATCATTAACGATACGGAACATTTGTTCTAATTGCAATTATAGCAAGAACTGGGTTGGGTTTCAAATATTAACATTGTTCATTAACAGAGCTATTTTAATAAAAAAATATGCAATTCTTTGGAATGGTGAAATCTATCTTTTAAAAAGATGGCTAAGTGTAATTTATTGGAAAAAGCTTACGAAGACAAGAGGGCTGTCTGATTTGACTGGACACCCACCCGCAATTCGGTTAGTATCAGTACGAATGGAAAATCGTTAAGCTACGAATGATAACGAGAGAGACTGAAAAACAAGGAGATTTCAATGTACCCTACGTTCAAACCTTTTTTACAAAAAGCTTGGGAAAAATCAGGCTTTCAAACGCCCACGTCAATTCAAACGAGTGCTGTTCCGGTTATTTTGGAAGGCAGGGATTTGATGGCTGAATCCCCAACTGGAACGGGAAAAACACTGGCCTATTTGCTGCCGGTTCTTGATAAAATCAACCCGGAAAGCGGGAATGTCCAGGCGGTTGTTTTGGCATCGTCTCAGGAGCTCGTGATGCAAGTATATGGGGAATTCCAAAAATGGTCGGAAGCAAGTGGCATTCGCGGCGCTTCTTTTATCGGCGGAGCCAATCTGAAACGGCAATTGGAAAAAATCAAAAAACGTCCGCAGGTGATTTTCGGAACTCCGGGGCGGCTATTGGAACTGGTCAAACAAAAAAAGCTGAAGATGCATGAAGTGAAAACGATTGTTCTCGATGAAGCCGATCAGCTGCTCACCCGCGAACATGGCGGTTCAGTTCGCGAGATTATCAAGTCTACCCTCCGTGACAGGCAAGTTATTTTATTTTCCGCAACCCTTAAACCGGAAATTGAAGCGGCAGCAAAGGAATTTATGAAAGATCCTGAAGTGATTCGGATCAAAAAAGATGAAACGGTTGCCGCAGGAACGGTGGAACATCTTTATTTTGTCAGTGAAAAAAGGGACAAAATGAAACTGCTCGAAAAAATTGCCCGTCTCGAAGGGATTAAAGCGCTTGCTTTTATCAATGATATTGCCGAAGTTTCAGTCGCCGCCGCAAAGTTAAACTACAAAGAACTTTCAGTTGGACTGCTGCACAGCGAATTACCGAAAATGGAGCGCGAGAAAGCATTAAAAGCATTCCGAGATGGAAAAATCAAAATGCTGATCACAACAGATGTTGCTGCACGCGGCCTTGATATTCAAGGGGTTACCCATGTGGTTCATTTGGATTTTCCAAAAGACATCACCCAGTATGTCCACCGTTCCGGCCGAACAGGGAGGATGGGGGCAAACGGAATCGTTATTTCCCTCGTAACCGATCGCGAAGAACGAGAATTGAAGCGCTTTGCCCGCGAGTTGAATAGTTCCGTAAGCAAACGAATTTTTTACAAAGGGCAAATGACCGATCCGAACGAAAGATAGCTAGTCGTGCTGACTGGCTATTTCGTTTTTAGAGGATTCTTTTGCCTGGTTATCGAATGAGTAATAGAGTCTTTGTTAGGGGGAAATGAAAAATGGAAAGTCCAAAGCTGAAAAAATGGGGTGAACAGTGGCTTGAAGAAGCTACTATTGCGCAAATGCAACAAGCGATGGAGAGCGGGAAACTGACATCGAAGGATCTCGTCTTGATGTACCTAAACCGCATCGCTTTGTACGATCATCAAGTAAAATCGGTCTTGGAAATCAATCCCGATGCTTTACATAGTGCTGCTGCCCTTGATGCGGAGCGTCAGGCTTCCGGCTCGCGGGGCCCGCTTCATGGTATACCGGTATTGATCAAAGACAATATCGACACGTCTGATAAAATGCATACAAGTGCCGGGTCGCTTGCTTTAAAGGATTCTTTTGCGCAAAAGGATTCGTTTGTCGCTGAAAAATTGCGGGCTGCCGGAGCGGTGATTCTTGGGAAAACCAATATGACGGAGTGGGCCAATTTTATGACCGAAGGAATGCCAAGCGGCTACAGTTCAAGAGGCGGACAAACATTAAATCCGTATGGGCCGGGGAAATTTGATGTCGGCGGTTCAAGTGCGGGTTCAGGAGCGGCTGTTGCGGCCAATTTTGCTGCTGCAGCCGTTGGGACGGAAACATCTGGTTCGATTTTAAATCCGTCCGTCCAAAATTCGCTCGTCGGTATCAAGCCGACAGTCGGGTTGATCAGCCGCAGGGGGATCATTCCGATTGCCCACACCCAGGATACGGCCGGTCCGATGGCACGCACCGTAGCAGATGCGGCCAGTCTTTTAACCGCGTTAACAGGCAAGGATGCCAGCGACCCGGTCACCTTAACCAACCCGTTAAGCGAAACCGATTTTACGGTTTTTTTAAAAAAAGAAGGTTTGGAAGGAAAACGAATCGGTCTCGCCTGGGATGGCTTTTTTGAAAAAGTGGACAAAGAAAAGCGAGCGGTGTTGGAAGAGGTCTTGCCGATTTTAAAAAATTCCGGAGCGGAATGGGTTGGAAAGGTGGAAATTCCTTCGGCCGAAATCGACTGGAAATATGATGTGCTGACTTACGAATTTAAGCCGGATTTAAATGCATACTTAAGTCAACTGGCTCCTTCCGTTGCCATTCGCTCGTTGCAAGATTTGATCGAGTTTAATCATGAAAATGCTGAAGAAATGTTAAAATATGGACAAATTCAGTTGATCCGTTCCGAAGAAACGAGCGGTTCTTTAAAGGAACCGGCCTATATCGAGACGTTGGAATTTGATTTTTACCATGCGGCAGAGCAGGGAATTGATTTTGCTTTAGAAAAAGATCAATTGGATGTGCTTGTTTTTCCAAGCGATGAGGGATCGCACATTAGCGCAAAAGCGGGCTATCCATCAATTGCTGTTCCGGTTGGCTATACGAGTAACGGGAAACCGGTCGGAGTGACGTTTGCGGGCACGGCGTACAGCGAGCCCGTACTGATTGAAATTGCCTACGCGTTTGAACAGATAACGAAAGCCCGCAAAGCACCAAAGCTTGGTTCTGTGTGAAGCATAACGGGGCATGCTTTCATCCATACTATTTTTGAAAGGAGATGGTATGGATGGGAAGAACGAAATTAGGAAACCAAAATGCCCAGCGAAACAACAATGCGAAAAAAGGGAAAACAAGCTCTGAATTAGTTGAGTTTACGACAGGCGAAGACTACAAACGCAACCGCCCGCTTGATAAATAAGTGAAAAAGCCTCCCGGTTTGGGGGCTTTTTCACTTTTTAAGTTGGAATATCTCCGATCCTATCCGCGAAAATCCAAGGGATATCCGCGAAAAAGTTCGGTTTATCCGCGGAAATTTGAAATTTATCCGTGGAAAAATCCCGTTTATCCGCGAAAAAACCCCGTTTATCCGTATTTCGATCATTGGCCCCATCCAAAGAGGAGCCCGCGGCGGGTTATCCGCGAAAATCGAGGGAATATCCGCGAAAAAGTTCGGTTTATCCGTGGGAATTTGAAATTTATCCGTGGAAAAATCCCGTTTATCCGCGGAAAACCCTCATTTATCCGTATTTCGATCATTGGCCCCATCCAAAGAGGAGCCCGTGGCGGGTTATCCGCGAAAAAGTTCGGTTTATCCGCGGAAATTTGAAATTTATCCGTGAAAAAATCCCGTTTATCCGCGGAAAAACCCCATTTATCCGTATTTCGATCATTGCCTCATCCAAAGAGGAGCTCGCGGCGGGTTATCCGCGAAAATCGAGGGAATATCCGCGAAAAAGTTCGGTTTATCCGCGGAAATTTGAAATTTATCCGCGAAAAAACCCCGTTTAGCCGTATTTCGATCATTGCCTCATCCAAAGAGGAGCCCGCGGCGGGTTATCCGCGAAAATCGAGGGAATATCCGTGAAAAAGTTCGGTTTATCCGCGGAAATTTGAAATTTATCCGTGAAAAAATCCCGTTTATCCGCGGAAAAACCCCATTTATCCGTATTTCGATCATTGCCTCATCCAAAGAGGAGCCCGCGGCGGGTTATCCGCGAAAATCGAGGGAATATCCGCGAAAAAGTTCGGTTTATCCGCGGAAATTTGAAATTTATCCGTGAAAAAATCCCGTTTATCCGCGGAAAAACCCCATTTATCCGTATTTCGATCATTGCCTCATCCAAAGAGGAGCCCGCGGCGGGTTATCCGCGAAAATCGAGGGAATATCCGCGAAAAAGTTCGGTTTATCCGCGAAAATTTGAAATTTATCCGCGAAAAAATCCCGTTTATCCGTGGAAAAACCCCGTTTATCCGTATTTCGATCATTGGCCCCATCCAAAGAGGAACCCGCCACAGGTATCCGCGAATCCGCATGTTTTACCCGTATTTCCATTTTGATGAAAAAATCTTATTTCTAATCTATCTTGATCTGTTTCAATGGTTTTTTTGTCGGGCCTTCGATCACCTCACCCAAATAGGAATAGCGCGAACCGTGGCAAGGGCAGTCCCATGTTTTCTCAGCGTGGTTCCATTCCGTTTCACAGCCGAGATGGGTACAAGTGGTGTCCACAAGAAAAAGCTTGCCCGTTTCATCCTTGTAAGCGCCGGCCCGAAGACCTTGATACATCACAACCGAACCTTCCCCATTTTCGAGATCGTTAGGATCTTTCGGAACAAATTCTAGTTTTCCTTTTAGCAAATGGGCAGCCACATCCGCGTTGGTAGTAAGCAGATTTCGCAGACTTGGATCGGCATTGAAGCGCGATGGAGAATAAAGCTCCCGATAAGGATTTTCCCTTTCAAGGATCGTATCCGCCAGCAAATGGGCGGCCACCGTGCTTGTCGTCATACCCCATTTTTTAAAACCGGTTGCCAGCAAAATGTTCGGTTTGTTCTCGGTAATCGATCCGATGTATGGCAATTTGTCGAGCGTAACCAAGTCTTGAGCAGACCAGCGGTACGCATACTCCGAAATGCCAAAAACTTTTTCAGCAAAATCCTCCAATTCTTCATAATGCTTAATTGTATCCATGCCTTGGCCGGTCTTGTGATTTTCCCCGCCAATAATCAGCAAATTCCCATCCTCCATAGGGGTAGAGCGGATCGATCGAGTCGGACTGTCCGCGCTAATGTACATTCCACCCGGATAATCCTTCACGGTTTTGATGCCGATTGCATACGACCTTTCCGCGTACATCCGGGCAAAATACAAACCGGGAACATCATAGAATGGGAAGTGGGAGGCAATCACAACATGCCGACAAGTTACTTTGTGTCCGCTTCGTGTCACCACTTTTGGCAAACCATCAGCATCCTCAATATCTGCTGCAGTCGTATTTTCATAAACAGCACAGCCGGACGTTACTGCTTCATCGAGCAAATGCTTTAAATACTTTAATGGATGGAACCTTGCTTGATTTTCCATCACGATTGCTTTTTTATGTCAATTGCAAATGGAAGGTTGGCTGCAAGTCTTCCCTTTATTCCAAGCTTCTGATAGGCTTGCCATTCCGTATCGATTTTCCCCTTATCGTTATTCGTAACCGCGTATACATAAGCATCCTCATGAGCAAAATCGCAATCAATTTGGTGTTCAGCAACAAGTTTTTCAATAAACTTCAGCGCCACTATATGTGATTGGTAATAGAGCCTGGCCTTTTCTTCACCAAAATGCTGGATCAATTCATCATAAATCAAACCATGTTGGGCAGTGATTTTGGCCGTTGTGTGACCGGTCGTTCCATTTAAAACGCTTCCTGCCTCCAAAATGGCAACTTTTACTCCTTGTTTGGCTAAAAGATAGGCAGCGGTGATTCCGGTCATGCCAGCTCCGACGATGGCGACGTCCACTGTCAAATCTTTCTCCAACTTTTGAAACGAAGGCAATTCAATTTCCCGCCAGTAGGGTTTCGGAAACTGGGGAATTTTCCCTAAAGGGCTCACACACATTCCTCCTTGCAAAGATCATAGTTTATCTATACCCTATTTCTTTTTTCTATTTCCGCATAGTAATCCACTTTCTTAAGGTTTACGCCGACAAATGTTTCAAGGATCGACTGGCCACCGGCGATTGAGAGAATGAAGATCAAAACCAAAGCGATCTTTGGAAAAAGCAAGTACAAAAAGGCAAGAAAAATCGCGCTCCAAACGCCGGCACACCAATAGCATTTCAGCAGATAGCCAAACAGCGATTTGGGCACTTCTTTAGTTTTTGTTCCAGACGACGTTTCCACGTTGATTTTTTTCACAAAAGGCTTCCGGATAAATTCGGTTATTTTATCAAAAACGATCAAATGGGTGAGGCGGTAGCTTGCCAGAATGAACATCAGGTAGGTCAGCCACGTTATATCTTTCATTTCGTTTCTCCATTCTGAAAAATTATTTCTGTATCTCGTATATTTTGAACGATTTAGCAAAAATATATAGTCGGAGGAGGCGACAAAATGAAAAAAACTTTATTCATTTTTGTACTATTTGTTTTATCAATGGTTAGTATTCCAAAGGCTTCGTTTGCCCAGCAAATTTATACAGTCCAGCCGGGCGATTCGCTTTGGAAAATTGCTGTGCGCTATCAAGTGGGCATTTCGGAAATCATTCAAGCCAACCCGCAATTTAAAAATCCGAACTTAATTTATCCGGGTGAAAAAGTCAACATTCCAAACTATGACGCAATTAAAACGGTTGAAAATCAGGTAATCCAAATTGTCAATCAGGAGCGGGCGAAAAATGGGTTGCCAGCGCTTGCGGCGAATTGGGAGCTATCCCGAGTGGCCCGCTATAAGGCAAACGATATGCGCGATAAGAATTATTTTTCCCATACAAGCCCAACGTATGGCGATCCATTCACGATGATTAAAAACTTCGGAATTGCTTACCGGGCCGCCGGTGAAAACATTGCTGCCGGACAAACTTCTGCGCAAGAAGTCATGCGTGCGTGGATGAACAGTTCGGGCCACCGCGCCAATATTTTAAGCCGCAACTATACGCAAATCGGCGTTGGTTACTCAAAGGGCGGCACACAAAGATATTACTGGGTACAAATGTTTATTTCAAAATAACAGCGCATGGGAAAGGTCAGTCTCACAATGAGGCTGACCTTTTCTACGCCTTAAGACCGATCTGAAAATCAAGCTCTGGCTCGTTATGAACGACAAGAATTACAGGTAAGATGATACCAAGATAACGAAAGGAGGAAACAGAAATGAAAAAATTCGGTTTACTGGCTGCAGGAAGCATCGCCGCACTCGTCCTATTGGCAACGCTTGGCCCAATGATTGCTCTTACCGTTAGCTTGGTGATCCTTTACTTCATTGTTAAACAATTTTTAAAAGCAAAAACCGTGAAAGCGAGAATCGGTTATGGCATTCTCGGTTTCATTGTCCTTGTGGCATCGTTCCATAATGTTCCAGCCGTTTTCGGTGCCGCAGCAGCATATGTTCTTTACCTTGTTTATAAAAAATGGAATCGGAACAGCCGTGTGAAAAGCGAAAAGCACGATCCGTTTGTGAATTTTGAAAAACAATGGAACGATTTGAAAAATAGTTAATTTTAAAGGAGAGATAGAAAATGACGAAGTTGTTGACTAGAATGAAAAATGCAATTATGGCTGATTTGCACGAGGTTTTGGATCAAAAAGAAAGCAAAAATCCGATTGCACTGCTGAATCAATATTTGCGCGAATCGGAACTGGAAACTGAAAAAGTTGGCAAGCTATTGCAACGCCAATACACGTTAAAGGACGAATTTACCCGCGAATACCGTTCTGCCTTGGAATTGGCAGAGAAAAGACAGCATCAAGCAGAAATTGCCCAAAAGGCCGGGGAAATGGCGCTTTATGAATTCGCTGCTGCCGAGCAACGCCAATACGCTGAACGAGCTGAACGCTTAAACCAGGCAATTGAGCAAATGAACGGACAGCTGGCCGATTTGGAAAGAAAATATGAAGAAATGAAGCATAAGTTGAAAGATATGCAGATTCGCCGCTTGGAATTAATGGGGCGCGAAAATATTGCAAGGGTCAACAACCGGATCAATCAAGTGCTCGAATCGGCTGCTATTTCAGGAAAACCGTTTTCACGATTTAACGAAATTGAAACGTATCTTGATCGTTTAGAGGAAAAAGTAAATCAATCTTATTTGCGCAGTACGATCGACGGACGAATTGCCCAGCTTGAAAAAGAAATGCAATTTGACGAAAAAAGCAAGTCCATATCTTAGGTGAAACATGGTATTCTAATAAAGGGCGTAGTTTTCTACGCCTTTTAAATGGATGAAACGAGGGAGGGAAGAGCCGATGTTTAAAAATCTAAAGCACGATTATATGAGCTGGCTGATTTTGCTTGGCAGCATGGTGCTTTTACTCGATGTGTTTTTTTTCAACAAAGGTCTGATCTTCTCTCTCTTTCTTTCAGCAGGAATGATTTATTTAGGAAAACGAAAAGCGCGAAAAAAGAAGGGCAAACTCCTCTTTTGGGGCGGGATTTTTTTCTTCTTCGCCAGCCTCTTCAATATGTTGACTTTTAAATTTTTCTTAGTTGCCGTCATGATACATTTTATTATTCAGTATGGCAACTCAAAGAAAAAGCCACATACAATTACACCTATCCTGGTTGAACCGCAATCACAATCGGAAACAATTATCACGAGTAAGCCGCTGTTTGAAAATGTTCTCATTGGCCAGCTGAAAACCCCAAACCATGTATATGAATGGAATGATGTCAATATTTTGGCTTTTATTGGCGATACGATGATTGACTTAAGCTACACGGTATTTCCTAAAGGGGAAACAGTTATTTTTATCCGCAATCTAATTGGAAACATCCGAATCCTTATTCCTTATGAAATGGAAGTCAGTTTGAATCATTCCGTTATGGTCGGCTCCACCGATTTATTTGATTTTCATGATGTAAAAAAATTCAATCAAGTTTATCATGCGAAAACGCCTGGTTATGATCAAGCAGATCAAAAGGTTAAGATTCTCACCTCGCTGATTGTTGGAAATATTGAGGTGAGCCGAATATGAATACGATTCAGCGGCAAATTGTCTGGGGGGCAAGCTTTGCCTTTTTGCTTATCATCCTTTTTACAGCCGTTTTTTTCATTGTTTTCCCATTATCAAATTGGGCTGATTTATGGGATCGTCAATTTTGGGATATTCCGTTTGCCATATTTATTGTGGCCGCGAGCCTTGCCGTTGGAAGTATGGCAGGTGCTATTTCGGGCTATTTTTGGAAAAGGCAGCTCTCTTTTGTTGAACAAACTCTTAGAGAGCTGGAAGAAGGTACCCAAATCGACTTGAAAGAGGCGTCTCCCTTACAAGAAGTCCAAGCAATTGCCAATCGAATGGAAAAAATCAGCAGGCAAATGGCCGAACAGGCAAAACGATCCCAGCGCCTGGCGACAGAGAAAGTGCAGGATCAGGAGGCCAGAATTCAAGAAGTCATTTCACAGGAACGAAACCGCCTGGCCAGGGAGTTGCATGATTCCGTGAGCCAGCAGCTTTTTGCGGCATCAATGATGATGTCGGCGATTAATGAAACCCCGCTAAATCCTGATGAACCGCTTGCCAAGCAATTAAAAATGGTCGAAGCCATGATTCACCAGTCACAGCTTGAAATGCGTGCTTTGCTGCTACACCTTAGGCCGATTGCCTTGAAAAATAAATCGCTTCAGGAAGGTATTGACGAGCTGTTACGTGAGTTAGCAGCAAAGGTTTCGATGAACATCTCGTGGAAAGTGGAGGATTTTTCGCTTGATAAGGGAGTTGAAGACCATTTATTCCGAATTTTGCAGGAGTCTGTGTCCAATACGTTGAGACATTCGAAGGCCGCAAAGCTAGAGGTGCTTTTAATTAAACGAAACGACCTCGTCATTTTGCGGGTGGCAGATGATGGCGTTGGCTTCGAGCCAGAAGAAACGAAAGCGGGCGCCTACGGATTGCAAAATATGCATGAACGAGCGTTTGAAATTGGCGGTACGCTGAAAATCATTAGTGTGAAAAACAAAGGAACCCGTATGGAAGTAAAGGTTCCGCTCGTTAAGAATGGGGATGGTGCAAAATGATTCGTGTCGTATTGGTTGATGATCATGAAATGGTAAGAATCGGTGTTTCTGCTTATTTATCGGCCCAGCCCGACATTGAAGTGGCTGGTGAAGCAAGCGATGGGGCAAAAGGAGTGGAATTGACCCTTGAACTCCGTCCCGATATTGTTTTAATGGATCTGGTTATGGACGGAATGGATGGGATTGAAGCGACGAAGAGGATCATTGACGCGTGGCCTGAGGCGAAAATTATTATTGTCACAAGCTTTTTAGATGATGAAAAAGTGTATCCGGCGCTTGAAGCTGGCGCAACAAGCTATATTTTGAAGACATCTAAGGCAAGTGAAATTGCCGAAGCGATCCGCGCTACATACAAGGGTCAATCTGTCCTTGAGCCAGAAGTGACCGGAAAAATGATGCGGAAAATGCGCCAGCAAACACAGCACCTTCCCCACGACGAACTGACGAGCCGCGAATTGGAGATATTGCTGTTAATGGCAGAAGGCAAATCCAATCAGGACATCGCCGATGAGCTATTCATCGCCTTAAAAACGGTGAAAACCCATGTGAGCAATATTTTAAGCAAACTCCAGGTCCAGGATCGAACCCAGGCAGTCATCTATGCATTTAAACATTCTTTAATCAAATAGCAACACAGCAGCCTTTTGATAGGGGGCTGCTTTTTAATAGTGTAAGACGTCGAATCCGCGGTGAAGTACGTCAAATTGTTAAGAAAAGACGTCGAATCCGAGGTGAAGTGCGTCGAATTGTTATGAAAAGACGTCGAATCCGCAGTGAAATGCGTCGAATTGTTGCGAAAAGACGTCGAATCCGAGGTAAAGTACGTCGAATTGTTGTGAAAAGACGTCGAATCCGAGGTGAAGTACGTCGAATTGTTGCGAAAAGACGTCGAATCCGCAGCTGAACACCTCGAATTTGCAGCCAAACACCTCGAATCCGTGGCTAAACACGTTGAATTTCTAGATCTGCACCGATTCTTGCGATCTTGAGAAGTGAAAATTTCCCTACTAATTGATGGACTTGTCTCATACCTTTATAAAGTAAGCTTTAGTCAAAGGAGATTTGGTCCAATTGGCAATCTTTTACCGAGGTGTGTTATATCTAGCCATTTCCGCATTTATAGGGGAGAGTATTGAGTTTTTCGTAAATATGATTCTGGCAAGGGAATTGGGGAAGCATGGGCTCGGTCTGTATATGTCGATTCTTCCATCGGTATTTTTGATTATCTTGCTCTCAAGTTTTGAATTGCATGTTTCGATTTCAAAGCTGATTGCCGAAAAAGACAACAAGTTCCATCGCACGATTTTACACCATGCCATTGTGATCGCGATTGTCTTTACATCACTGCTTTTGTTGCTCGCAACCGCCATTCTGCCGTTTGTGCCCGTTTTTGATTCGTATCATCCCTATACAAGATGGGTGGTCATCATTCTCATCCCGGTTATGACCTTTACGTCTGTCGCCAGGGGATACTTTATGGGCAAGCATCAAATGGGGAGAATTGCTTTTTCAACTTTTTTGCGAAAAACGTTTCAGCTGTCGGTTCTGTTCCTGCTTTTTCGCTTTTTCAACCTTCAAACGGAAGCCGCAGTATTTGTTTCCATTAGTACATTGATTGGCAGCGAACTCGTTGTGTTTCTTTATCTTGTCTATTCCTTTTTTATTCAATATCAGCAAATGAAACGGCTGCCTTTTTCCAATTTGAATCGAACCGTTGTCCGGAAAAATCTAATTGCCGTTTCCGCCCCAACGACCGGGTTGCGGTTGTTTTCAGCCGTTGCCAATGCCATTCAACCGTTCTTAATCAAAGCGGCGCTTGTTCGTTCTGGGCTTACACCAACGTTGGCAACCGAACAATTCGGCATGCTTACAGGTGTTGCGGTAACGATTGGCCTTTTTCCGGCATTTATTGCCCATTCGATGATGACCGTGCTGATTCCGGCTGTATCGAAAACATTTGCAACAAAAGATTACGCCGGCCTGCAAAAAATGCTCTCCCAAGTGATCAAAGTTACGTTTCTGTATGGTGTACCAGCGGTCGTTGTCTTCTATTTTTTCGCTCAGCCTTTTAGCTCGTTGTTTTTCCATTCATCGTCTGCTGCTTCCTATATCCAAATGCTTTGGCCGTTTTTTTTGTTTTACTTCTTCATCATTCCAATGCAGGCATTTTTTATTGGACTGGGCCTGTTAAAAGATTTGTTTATCCAAACCATCTGGTCGATTGTGATTTCGTATTCCATTATTTTATTGGCCGGTTCCATGCCGGAATGGGGGATGGATGGTGTCATTATTGGAATGAATACGGAAGCGGTTTTGCTCGCTTTTATGCATTATGTTACCGTTTGTAAAAAAATCGGCATATCGGTTTTTCTTAAGCCACCAGTGCATAAGCCAACCGATCGGTAGCAGCCATTTTTAGAGGGGGTTTAGTACAGCGGCTTCCGCCTCTTTTTCTTTTGCTGCTTGCAATTCCGCTTTAAATTTCTTGTGAATAAGCGGCTTGTTTCCGTACACGATCAAAAGGTCACCAGCTTGCAGCTCGGTACTCTGTCTTTTTTGGCGAATCTGAATATCGCCGTGTTTAATAAATAGGATATTCAGATCCATTTCGCCTTCAAATAGATCCGATAGGGTTTTACCGATGAGGAAAGACGATGGATGAATGGAGATTTCTGCGAAACAATCCTCTTCTTCGTTTAGAAAGACATCGCGAATCGGCAGATCTTTTAAATCGTAGGCCTTTTTGATTTCCCCCTCGAACCGGGAAGCGAGTTTTTTTTGCAAGGAGGGGAGCTTTAAAATTAGCATGAGTACAATAAGAATTCCGGCAATAGAAGCGATTTCTTTTGTAAACAGATTTTTTGAAAGCATATTGCTGATAGACGAAATAATGACGGCAAGCGAAAAAGCGCCAAACAAGATCAGAAAGGCACCAAGCTTTCTCCTGATCGGATGTTGAATAATGAGCTCCGATTCCCCGGTTGTAAAGCCGGTACCGGTTAGCATCGAGATCACTTGAAATCGGGAAATACGGTGGTCAAGGCCGGTTAAGGTAAATAGGACGACATTGATTTCAATCACTGCCAAAATGATGACGATATAAAGAATGATAAATCTCATTGGTTCACCACCGCTTCTTTTGTTTAAGAAAAAATGTCGAAAACAAAACCTAAAGGAATAGCTCCTTTAGGTTATTGCTTTGTTTTATTGTAGTACTGTACGCCATACAGAGAGCCTTCACTTACCATTTTATTGTCTTCGATATCCATCGGGTCGGGATGTCCAGCTTTTTTAATTGGCAAGCCTTTATTGTCAGAAGAAGTGAATTTATTTTTTATCATCTGGTAGTAATCCTTTACGCTTGACCGGCCGGATTTCGTTACCATCCAAAGGACGGATCCCACACCCACTCCCGCCAAAACATATGAAGTCACTGAACGAGGATATTTCATTTCTCGCCGCCTCCTTCTTGGGTTTGAAAGAAGTTTACCCTTAAAAGGACAAGCTTAAACATTTTGGACTCTTGATGGGCGAAAGCGAAAAAAGGAACAAGCCGCATCATGAAAGGGGATTTTTATCAATAAAAAAAGCAGCCGTTTTCACCCGGCTGCCATTTATCAGTCTTTGCTAGAAAGGATTCCAAAAATCCGCAGCAAATCCAAGAACAGATTAATAAAATTCAAATACAAACTTAAGGCCATCAAAGGTACTTCTTCAGGACGAACGCCGTGACGCTTCATCCGGTTGAAATCAAAGAGAACATAACCGCTGAATACCATGACGCCGATAAAAGAATAGGCAAGCATTCCGGTCGTGCTTAACGGCCAGAAAATATTAAAAATGGAAATCGCCACAAGTGCGAGTAGGGCAGCCATCAAGAAACCGCCTAAAAATGTTAAGTCCCGCTTTGTCTTTGAAGCGTAAATGGCAAGGCCGGCAAAAACGGTTGTCGTTGTTGCAAAGGCAAGCAATACTGTGTTGGCGCCTGTGGTTGCCAGATAATAAGCGACAACTGGATAAATCGTAATCCCGGAAATAAATGTGAAAATATACAAAAACGAATAAGAAACTGCTTTTCTTCGTCTGAAAAATGTAGCAGATAAAAGCATGATCAATTCCAGAATAGCGAGCGGCATAAAGAGTGCCGGCGGAACATATACACCTGCCATTGTTCCAAGAAAGGCAAAGGCAAGGGAGAAAGCAAATGTTCTTAAAACGGATGGCATATACCGATTAGCAGTTTGTGTATACAATTTTTTCACCTCGTTAAATGTTTCTATCACTATTATATACGAAAAAGTGGTCAAGAAGTTTCATTTTTTCTGTTTTCTTGTTTTAATAAATCGCGGATTTCTGCTAACAGCTCCTCCGTCCGATCCATCTTCGCCTTTTCTTCTTCTTTCGATTTAAAGTGATTGATTCCTTTTACAAAAAGAAAAATCGAAAACGAAATGATAAAGAAATCGACAACCGATTGAATAAAAAGCCCGTATTGCAACTGTTCGTCGCCAACTTTAAAGGCAAGTTTGGTGAAATCAATTCCGCCCATTAACAGGCCAATCAGCGGCATCAAGACATCTTTGACAAGGGAAGAAACAATTTTGCCAAAAGCACCGCCGATAATGACCCCGACAGCAAGGTCAATCACATTTCCTTTTATCGCAAATTTCTTAAATTCATTCCACATTTAAAACAACCTCCAGCAACTCATTATGTACCATAAATGGACATTTTAACCTTTACCCCAGCTGTTTTCAATCAATCCGTAAAGGAAATGATTTTCAACGCGTTTTTTTCCCTTTATGGACAAATTAAGAATGACCCCAATAGCGCAACTCAATGAACTGCTCAGTCAATTTGGGGATTCGTTGAATGAATAAAAATTTATCGAAGATATAGATGATTCCCTTGTTTTGCTTTTTATACAGCACAAGGGTTCAATGGGTCAATTGATGAATGAATTGGCCAAAATAGGTGTCATTGATAGGATGGCTTTTTTAGCCTTTTTATGATGATCGCGCGGGAAATAAAAAAAGCAGGGATCCCCTGCTTTTTTCTTAGCTAATCAGAATTTATATGGATAAATTCTGAACGGACGATGGACAGGACGTCCTAGTCAGGCGAGTGCCAGGATGTGGCAGGTATGCGAGCGTGGTAAATTCAACTACGCCTCTGTCTTCGTCCAAAGGACTCGCCAGTCGGCGAGTTTTCTTTATAATATCAGAATTTATATGTTGCCCTTTTTAACGATTGCCTGAAGAGTAAGACAGGGATTCCAATATTCTGAAACGAATCTTTTTGACCAAAATCATGAATCTGTGACATGTAAAGTATACATGTAAGGAATTTATTCTATACGGCCAAACTAAAAAGGGACGGGCGGCGGCTTTTGCCCGGTTTTTCTTGTAATTTTTTAGGGTAAACCGGTCATTACTAGCTTCTCTAATGCCCAATGTTCCTATTTTTCAGGTCTAATCGGTCATTACTAGCTCCCGTAAAGCCCGATTCTCCGATTTTCCAGGCCAAACCGGTCATTACTAGCTCCCGTAAAGCCCGATTCTCCGATTTTCCAGGCCAAACCGGTCATTACTAGCTCCCGTAATGCCCGATCCTCCGATTTTCCAGGCCAAACCGGTCATTACTAGCTCCCGTAATGCCCGATTCTCCGATTTTCCAGGCCAAACCGGTCATTACTAGCTCCCGTAATGCCCGATCCTCCTATTTTTTAGGCCAAACCGGTCATTACTAGCTTCTGTAATGCCCGATTCTCCGATTTTTCAGGCCAAACCGGTCACTACTGGCTTCACCGGAACGCCCCCCGGAAAGCGAGTGCCTGGAGTGGAAATCAACAGACTCCGTTTATCCGTCAAACTAAAAAGGACCGGGCGGTTTTTGCCCGGTTTTTCTTAAAATGCCCAGTTACCGCTGCGGAAGACGGCTTCTGCTTTCCCATCCGCGGTAATGCCGTCGATATCCATTTCCGCCGAACCAATCATGAAATCAACATGGGTAATGCTTTGGTTCAAGCCGTTTGCTTTTAATTCATCTGAAGACATCGTCTTGCCGCCATCAATACAAAATGCATAGGCGCTGCCGATGGCAAGATGATTTGAAGCATTTTCATCAAATAGTGTATTAAAGAAGAGAATATTTGATTGGGAAATCGGCGAATTAAATGGAACAAGTGCCACTTCGCCAAGATAATGCGAACCTTCATCTGTTTCAACAAGCTGCTTTAGAATCTCTTCGCCTTCTTCAGCCTTCACACCAACAATTTTCCCATTTTCAAACGTAATGCTGAAGCGATCGATAATATTGCCGCCGTAACTTAAGGGCTTTGTGCTGGAGACCGTTCCGTTTACCCCCGTTTTCAAAGGGACAGTGAACACTTCTTCTGTTGGCATATTGGCCATAAACTCGATTCCTTTTTCATTCATGCTGCCGGCGCCAACCCAAAGATGGTTTTTCGGAAGTTCAATCGTCAAGTCCGTTCCAGGTGCTTTATAATGCAGTTTTGCATAATGCTTTTCATTTAAGTAATTTACTTTTTCATGCAAATTGGCATCATGCTGTTTCCACGCTTCGACTGGATTGTCGCTGTCAACGCGGGTTGCTTTAAAAATGGCCTCCCAAAGTTTTGCCACTTGGTTTTCCGCAGGCTCGTCCGGGAATACTTTCGCTGCCCAAGCAGGAGAGGCAGCAGCAATCACGGTCCAGCTGATTTTATCCGCCTGCACGGCTTGACGATATTTTTCAAGCGCTTTTCCGGCCGCCTTTTGGAAGTTGGAAATACGTTCCGATTTTACCCCTTTTAATAAATCTGGACTTGATGAGACAATCGACATGAATGCCGCACCTTGTTCGACGAGCGCTTCTCTTTCTTTTGCCTTCCACTCAGGGTATTCGCCAAAGGCTTCATCTGGTGCGAGATCGTATTTCAATCTTGAAACAGTATCATCATTCCAATCCACCATAACATTTTTCGCACCCGCTTCATAAGCTTGTTTCACCACAAGCCGGACAAACTCGGCTGCATCCAATGTGGCATACACAACCAATGTCTGTCCCTTTTGAACATTGACACCCACCTTTACTGCAAGCTCTGCATATTTTTCCAAACTCTTTTGAAAATTGTTCATTATTTCGTCTCCTTTTTTCAGTATCTACCATTATTTTAGCCAACTTGGTGGGAAAAAAGAAATGAAACGGTGTTGAAAAAAAGTGGTTGCTTCTTTTTGCATGGAAATCCGGACAGAAAAATGAAGAAAATTCGCGGATGAAAGGGAGAAGTTCATGGAAAAAATGAAAAAATTCTCCAATGAAATTAGAAATCAGCCGGATTAAGTACAATGGCTAAAAAAAGCAGCAGGAATTCACTCATTCCTACTGCAGCTTGCTTCCATATATTTTTAAATGTAAAAAAACCCCTATTGAAAATAACGAAATGAATGACACAATCTCTAGCCATGCCATCTTGTTCCACCGCCTTTTGTAATGGAAAGACTTTTCACTATGATTGTAATACTAAAAGGAGAAGATGTGAACGATGTCAATCGGCGAGTTTTCTTTATTTTTCAAAAAGCTTGAACATCTGCCAATACAGAACAGCGCTCAATAGAGCAAGGACAGCAAGGGTAAAAAATGTCCATCCGTAACCGATCCAGACGGTCATCGGAATAAAGATGGGGGCGATCGTCCGGCTGAACGTATACCTTAAGCTGGCCGCAGCAAAATACTGGCCGCGCATCTGCTCTGGAGCAATTTTGGAGACAAAGCTTTGCTGAAGTCCGGCTGACACCAGTTCCCCGAACGTATAAACCGCCATCGCAAAAATAAACCCCCATATCCAATGGGTTTGACTGAAAAGAACGACCGACAAAGCATACAGAACGGAGGAGAGGATAAACACATTCCGCTCATGGTACTTCGCCATCCACTTTGTTGTAAAAACGGTCAGTAAGGTAACAAGCAATCCATTTTCCGCCAGAACGATGCCAAAGGCCTGTTCACCTTTTACCGTGAAATTCCATCCGGCTGCCGTTACTAGATCTTGCCCCTCTGACATGACATCCTTCATATAGACGGGAATTAACAAATCGAGTTGCATGAATGTCTGCCCGGCTAAAACGCCCGCAAGGATAAACATAAGAAAAACCTGATCTTTAAAAATAAGGGAGTAGTCCTTCAGTTGGTCATACAAAATGGAATACCATTTGCCAGGATAGCTGTTCTGTGTATAACTCCGGAGTGGCGCCGTTTCTCTCGTCCATTTTAGTAAAATAAAACCCAACAAAACACAAACAATCCCGGCTGCAAGCAGAAGCTGAAAACGGTAGTTGACATAAAAAATCGCGCCGAGCAGCGGACCTATGACAACCGCAATATTAATCGAAGTATAAAAAATGGCAAACACATCACTGCGATTTTTTTCATCGACGACATCTGCGACCATCGCTTGGCTTGCAGGCCAATAGAAAGCACCAAATACACCAGCAACGGTAAAGGCAATAAACCCAAGCCCTGGGGAAACAAGCCATGGAGTGCTGCCGAATCCAAAAGCAATAAAGGACAATCCCTGTCCCATTGCAGACAGCACCATCATTCGTTTGCGGCCAAAGCGGTCTGCAAAATGGCCGCCCAGCAAATTGGCCATCACCGAAAAAATTTGTGAAAAAATCAATAAGAGTCCTGCACGGTCTTTTCCGAATGCATCCGCGAAATAAATCGTCAGGAACGGAAAGAACATCCAATAGGAGATATTCATTAAGGCTTCGCCAAACAAGCGAACTTTTAAATTTTGATCCCAATCACGTATTCTAATGGCGATACCCTCCTTTCTTAAGAATGGCTTAAAAAAGGCAAGCACGAAACAAAATGTGCTTACCTTTTTGAAAATCGTTTACTCTTGATCTTTCAAAGCTTGCTTCAGCAAATCGCCTAAACTTGTGCCGAAATCTTCTTTTTGTGTGTATTTTTGAACGAGCTTGCGTTCTTCGCGTTTATTGACTGCTTTCTTTTTTTCCTCCGCTTTTTCAACGATATTGCATTTGCGGCATTGGAAATAGAGACCGGCCTTTCCTTCATGCATCTCCATTTTTTTGTGGCATTGCGGACAGCGCTTGTTTGATAGCTTTGGATCTTTTCGCTTGCGGTACGAACATTCAAGATTGGCGCAAACAAGTATTTTGCCCTCTTTTGTGTTCCGCTCCTTTAAAAAGGAACCGCACTCCGGGCATTTCGATCCGGTCAAATTGTGAGCACGGTACGTTTTGTCGCTTGTTTTAATTTCCGAGACAAGCTGCTGTGTTTGCTTCCGGATTTTTTGTAAAAATGCTTTCGGATCGGCTTTGCCTTTTGCAATTCTTTCCAGCTCTTGCTCCCATTTTGCGGTCAGTTCCGGTGATTTTAATTCATCGTTGACCAGGTCAATGAGTTGTTTTCCTTTTTTCGTCGGATGGAAGCGTCCGTTTTGCCGCTCAACGACCTCTGTTTCCACCAGTCTTTCAATGATTTCTGCCCGTGTGGCAGGAGTTCCAAGACCGAATTTTTCCATTTGAGATAAGACGTCGGCTTCAGAATACCGCTGCGGCGGTTCCGTCCATTTTTGCGTAAGAGTTGGATTTTTAATGGGAAGTGTCCGCCCTTTTTCAAATGTGTGCAGGCTTTGGGAGACAAGCGGACTTTCTTCCTTGCCTGCCAGCTTTTTAAAACCAAGCTCGAGGACGGCTGTTTCGCGGGCCGTAAAGGTTTCCCCTTCAACATTGAAAACAGCCAGAATGCTTTCGTATTCATATGCCGGGTAAAATAAAGCCAAAAACCGCTTGGCGATTAAATCATAAATTTTTCTTTCATCGGAATCCAGATCGCTTAGGTGCAAGCGCTGTTCGGTTGGAATAATCGCATGGTGGTCAGTTACTTTTTCGTTATTGAACACACGCTTGGCCAGAACTTGATTTTTGCCCGCAACAATCGGCCGGATTTCTTCCTTGTATGTGGAAGCCATTCCTTGCAGCCGATCTGCCATCGTACTAGCCATATCCGTTGTCAAATACCGGGAATCGGTTCGCGGATAGGTCACCAGTTTGTATTGTTCATAGAGCCGCTGCAACACGTTTAATGTTTTTTTCGCAGAAAAGCCGTAGCGCTTATTGGCATCTCGCTGCAATTCGGTTAAATCGTAGGGCAGAGGCTGTTGTTCTGACTTCTTTTTGCGTTCGATTTTTTCAAGGACGGCTTTTGCACCTTGGATTTTTTGGACAATTTTATCGACCTCGTCTTTTGCAAAAATTCGTTTTTCGTTGTTGCACTCCCAATCAGCTGTCAGCGGGCCAATGTCTGCCTGCAATGTCCAGTATTCTTTCGGGACAAATTTTTGGATTTGCTGTTCGCGCTCAAGCACCATTGAAAGGGTTGGCGTCTGTACCCTTCCTGCAGAGAGCGGGTCTTTGTACTTGGTTGTCAGCGCTCTTGTGACATTTAGGCCAATCAGCCAATCCGCTTCCGCGCGGCAGACAGCGGACTGATACAGATCATCATATTGATGGCCCGGCTTTAGTTGCTTGAAGCCATCCTTGATCGCTTTGTCGGTCTGGGAGGAAATCCACAGCCGTTTGATCGGTTTGTTCCACTGAATTTTTTCCAAAATCCAGCGGGCGACGAGCTCGCCTTCGCGCCCGGCGTCGGTTGCAATAATACAGTCTTTTATATCTTTTCGTTTGGCTAAATTTTCGATCGCCCGGAATTGGTGATTTGTTTGCTTGATGACTTTCAGCCCCATTTTCGAGGGGATAATTGGCAAATCTTCGAGATTCCATGTTTTGTATTTGGTGTCGTAATGCTCGGGCATTTTTAATTCAATTAAATGGCCAAGCGCCCATGTGACAATATATTGGTTTCCTTCAAGGTAACTTTTATGTGTTTGGCTGCAGCCAAGGACGCGTGCAAGCTCCCGGGCCACGCTTGGTTTTTCAGCTAGTACAAGAGATTTCATAACTGCTCCTTTCGTTCGGGCAAAGTTCCCCTTGTTACAGTATAACGGAAACGGAAGAATTTTGGTAATGTCGATGCTCTCGGGAAAGGAAAATTGAGGATTCTTCGTTTTGCGAATGTTGCGGATCCAGTTCGTGGGAAAAATCCAGCTTCCGGACAAAGAGACCTCAAAATATGGATAAAATCGGAAATCCCGTGAATAAATCGAATCCGTCCGGGGGAAAAGGGTACCGCCGCGGGACAAGGAGATCCCCCGAAATACGGATAAACTCGGAAACTTCGCGGATAAAACGAAAAACTCCGCGGATAAACGGACCAACTCCGCGGATAAAAGACCAAACTCCGCGGATAAATCGAATTCGCCCGCTTAAAGGGTACCGCCGCGGGACAAGGATCCCCCGAAATACGGATAAACACGGAAAACCCGCGGATAAAACGAAAAACTCCACGGATAAACGGACCAACTTCGCGGATAAAAGACCAAACTCCGCGGATAAATCGAATTCGCCCGCGAAAAGGGTACCGCCGCGGGACAAGGATCCCCCGAAATACGGATAAACTCGGAAGCTTCGCGGATAAAACGAAAAACTCCGCGGATAAACGGACCAACTCCGCGGATAAAAGACCAAACTCCGCGGATAAATCGAATTCGCCCGCTTAAAGGGTACCGCCGCGGGACAAGGATCCCCCGAAATACGGATAAACACGGAAAACCCGCGGATAAAACGAAAAACTCCACGGATAAACGGACCAACTTCGCGGATAAATCGAATTCGCCCGCTTAAAGGGTACCGCCGCGGGACAAGGATCCCCCGAAATACGGATAAACACGGAAAACCCGCGGATAAAACGAAAAACTCCACGGATAAACGGACTAACTTCGCGGATAAACGTCTCAACTCCGCGGATAAACGTCTCAACTTCGCGGATAAAAGACCAAACTCCGCGGATAAATCGAATCCGCCCGCGAAAAGGGTACCGCCGCGGGCCAAGGAGATCTCCAAAATACGGGTAATTCCTGAAATCCCGCAAATTAAATTTCCTACATATAAATAAAAAGAGCGAGGAGTAATTTCCCCGCCACGAGCCATGTTTAGTCTTCTTCGATGCGATTTTTAAATGCTTCTTGGGTGACGATTAGTTCTTCGTCTTCAACGGCTTCTTTCGTATGTTTTTCTGTTAGGCTATTCTCTGGAAAATTGCCGGGATGATGCTTCTTTTTATGATTGAAATGCTCTCCTCGTGCCAATAAAAACACCCCTTTCATATACTGAAATTAGCATGTCCGACTTCAATGGGAAATATTACGGGCGTGCCACCCTTAAAGAATTATTATCAGCAGATGGAGGTTGCATGTCCGACTTCAATGGAAAATATTACGGGCCAGCCACCCAGCCTGTGCATATGTATATAGTGCAGCAAAACAAGAGGAGGAACCTGAATGACGAGCCATATCTATGCAAGTGATTTGGCGGCTGGACCATCTTTTTACGATGCAAGCCGAGACGATCCGGCGCCGCTTTTTACGGCAGATGCCATCACCGATGGACAAATTAAAAAAGTAAGTTTATCCGATTATGTCGGAAAATGGGTACTGCTTTTCTTTTACCCAAGTGATTTCACCTTCGTTTGACCGACAGAATTGGCGGCGGTCGCCGCTGTACATCAAGAATTGCAAACCATCAATACGGTTATATTGGCCATCAGCACGGACAGTGTTTTTTCTCATAAAGTTTTTCTTGAAACGTCGCCTTCTTTAAAAAATGTCCGATTTCCGATGGTAAGTGACCGCAATCAAGAAATCAGCCGGGCGTATCGGGTATTGGATGAGCGTTCGGGTGCGGCATTTAGAGCTTCTTTTTTCATCAATCCTGATCAAATCATCGCCGCAAAATTTATTTATCCGAAAGAAGTCGGCCGAAATCTTGCGGAACATGTCCGGCTGTTAAAGGGCATTCAATTTGCGAAACAGACGGGCAAGGGAGTACCTGCCAATTGGCAGCCGGGGGAACCCGGCATTATCCGGGATCCTAAAAAAATCGGACATATTTAAACTTTTAGCCTGTATAAACGATATAATAAGGAGACAATGCGGCAAGGAGGGATAAAGATCGAATTTTTTCAGATTGTCTCCGAAGATCGAATCAAAAAGGCCTACAACGATGGTGAATTCGACCGGCTTCCCGGGTTTGGAAAACCTCTCGAACTGGAGGATTTATCGAGCATACCTGAAGAATTGAGAATTGCCTATAAATTGTTGAAAAACGCCGGTTTTACGGATGAAGAAAACCGGTTAAGACAAGAGATGCTGTCGATTGAAGATTTGATCAAAAAGGTTGAAAATAATGATGAAAAAGAAAAGCTTCAAAAGCAATTAAATGAAAAGCTGCTTCGCTATAACCGGTTAATGTCCAATCGAAGAGTGAAAACAAACTCAGCCGGTTTTAAAAATTACCAGCAAAAGATCCACGAAAAACTAAAAATTGATTAAAAAGGCTTGGTTGTTCAACCAAGCCTTTTTAAAGTTCATAAAATAGATCTATTCACGGTGAAAGAGATCGTTTACAATGAAAGTATTAACAAAAGAGGAGGCAATTTACATGAAAAACACAATCGAAAAAATCAGACAAACATATAAGGGTGGAACGCTTTCGTAAATAGTTTGTGCCCCCCTTATATGTGGTTCGCAAACTAACACAAAAAAGGGGCAAAACATGCGTTATCCATTGAAAAAGTTTTTCTCATATTATAAACCGTATTTAAGATTGTTTCTATTTATATTGGCTATTGCTTTAATGGTTTCTTCCATTACATTGCTGTATCCGCTGCTTGTCCGATATATAACAAAAGAGGTGCTGGCGGGAGATTTGACCACGGCGCTCCAGAAAGTGTATTGGATTGGCGGATTGATGCTTGTCCTGGTTGGAATCCAGAATATTGGCAACTACTTTGTGGATTACAAAGGGCATGAAGTAGGGGCAAGGATGGAAAGTGATATGCGAAGCGAGCTGTTCGCACATATGCAAAAGCTTTCCTTCAGCTTCTATGATAAAGAAAAAACAGGCCAATTGATGTCAAGGATTACCAATGACCTGCTTTTGCTCTCGGAGCTGTACCATCATGGGCCGGAAGACTATATCAAATATCTCGTGCGCTTTATCGGAGCGTTTATTATTTTATTTACGATTAATGCGCCGTTAACCATTGCCGTATTTGGCTTTTTGCCGATCATGGGCGCTATAGCCTTTTATTCGAATAAAGCAATGAACAAAGTTTATCGGAAAACGAAAGAGCGAATTGGGGATGTAAATGCCCAGGTGGAAGACAGTTTGGCAGGGATTCGCGTTGTCAAATCGTTCGCGAATGAACAGATGGAAATTGAAAAATTCAACCGTGAAAATGCACGCTTTCTTGAAAGCCGCAAAAAAACATACAAGGCTGAAGCCCTGTTTTACAATACATTTGAAACCATCATTCAGCTGATTACGATTACGGTTATTATCTACGGCAGTGTCAATATCGTCCATGGGACTTTAGATTTGGCGGATTTGATTACTTTCTTGCTGTATACCAATTTTATGATTGAGCCTGTTCAGCGGCTGACTCATATGAGCACACAGCTGCAGGAAGGGATCACCGGCTTCCAGCGTTTTATGGAAATCATGAAGTTGAAGCCGGCGATAGAAAGTAAACCAAATGCGATCGTGCTTGATCCGGTAGTGGGCAGAATTGAATTTCGGCAAGTAACCTTTCGTTATGAAGAGCATTTGAAAAATGTACTCGAAAATCTTTCGCTCTGCATTGAGCCGGGAGAGTATATTGCCCTAGTGGGCCAATCTGGAGTCGGAAAAACAACATTGTGTTCACTCATTCCTCGTTTTTACGAGGCAACTGAAGGGGAAGTGCTCTTGGACGGAATCAACGTCCGCGATCATGACTTACAGTCGCTGAGAAAAAATATTGGAATGGTACAGCAGGATGTGTATCTATTTTCAGGAACCGTAATGGAGAACATTCGCTACGGAAAGCCGTCTGCAACAGAAGAGGAAGTGATAGCTGCCGCCAAGCATGCGAATGCCCATGAATTTATCATGAGTTTGCCGAATGGCTATCATTCCGAGATCGGGCAGAGAGGCGTTAAACTGTCCGGAGGTCAAAAACAGCGGCTGAGCATTGCTCGTGTTTTCTTGAAAAACCCGCCCATTCTATTGTTTGATGAGGCGACAAGCGCTCTAGATAATGAAAGTGAAAACTATGTCAAGCAGTCATTGGAAGTTTTGGCAAAAGGGCGCACAACGATTGTGATTGCCCATCGGCTATCGACGATACGCAATGCCGGAAGAATTATTGTTTTAACCAAAAACGGCATCGCAGAACAAGGAACACACGAATCGCTGCTTGCACGGGACGGAGTGTATGCTCAGCTATATTCCAAGCAGTTTGAATGCCAATTTTAAGGGCACACTTTAAAAAACAATGCCTCAGCCTTAGAAGTCCATTGAAAATGTAAGGAGAAATACAAAAATCGGCTCTTTCCTTTTTACGAGAGAGCCGATTTGTTTTATCCATTAATTTAAATGAAATGCAAACACAAGTGCATATCCCAAGGCCGATAAAAGCACGGATCCGGCTAATCCGGCCAAAAACGACTTGAATCCAAAGCGGCGAAAGGCTTGCAAGTTTACGTTTAAGCCAAGACCGGCCATAGCCATTGCAATTAGCAAGTAGGAGATGGTCACAATCGTTTGGGCAACGGATGATGGCACAATTCCAAGCGTATTGATGCCGCTGACAGCAAGAAAGCCAAAGATAAACCATGGAATGGGCAAGGAAGAGAACGATTTTTTGCGTTTTTCCGATTTTTCCTTTCCCCTTTCAGCGATGAAGCCGATGATAATCGCAACAGGCACCAATAAGGCAACCCTCGTTAATTTGACGATCACCGCTAAATCAACTGCTTCCGCGCCGCCGGGAGCTGCTGCCGCGATGACATGGGCAATTTCATGCAAGGTAGAACCTGTAAAGACGCCATATCCTTTTGCCGTTAAATTCAAGATCGGATACAAAAAAGTATAAACCAGGGTGAAAATGGTACCCAAAACGGCAACTGTTGCAGCGCCGATTGCTGTATCCTGTTCATTTGCTTTAATCTGCGGGGCAATGGCCACAACGGCGGCTGCGCCGCAAATCGCCGTTCCGCAGGCAGTCAAAATGCCAAGATTTTTTTCCACCCCAAACCATTTGCTGATGCTATATACGATAATCAATGTGAAGATGATATTAATAACCGCAATGAAAAACACTTTCGAGCCCGCGTGATAAATATCGGCTAAATTGAGCCGCATGCCTAAAAGAATAATGCCAAGCCGCAGCAATTTTTTATTTGAAAAAGCAATTCCTGCACTGTAGGAGACAGGATACGTAAATGCCGCACTGAAAATCATACCAAGCAAAATAGCAAGAACCAATTGCCCCATAATCGATAAAATCGGAAGTCCTGCCAAAGCCTTTGCCACAAGCGCAATGATAAGTGTCAGTAACATGCCTTTGATAAAAGGCAGTATATTGGATTGTGATTTGGCGAGTATTTGTTGTTGTTGTTCCACCATTTTTCCCCTCCATTTCTCTGTAAGTTAACTGTAGCGTATGATAGAGTATTAGTGAAATACATATTATTGATGTAAAATATTAATAATTTTAATGATAGGAGACAATTAAATGTATTATGATGCCTTACGGACGTTTGTCGCAGTCGTTGAGGAGGGAAATTTTACAAAAGCAGCGGAAAAACGGCTAATTTCCCAGCCAAGTGTCAGTGTTCACATTCAAAATTTGGAAAAGGAATTTGATACATCGCTTTTTGTCCGCTCCCCAAAGCAGCTTCAACTTACTTCCACTGGTGAATTGTTGTATGAACGAGCAAAGCAGATCCTGCAAATCTATGACACAGCCAAGGAAGAGATTGCCGACCATCACCACTCGATTGAACTTGAACTCAAGATCGGCGCAAGCTTTACGATCGGGGAATACGTTCTTCCTGGTCTTTTGGAAAAACTTTGCAAGCAATACCCAGGGATCAGGCTCGAAGTGATTATTGGAAATACGGATGAAATTATCGAACACGTAAAGCTGTTTCACGTCGATATTGGTTTAATTGAAGGGCAGTGCAATGAAAAAAGTCTAGCTGTATATCCGTTTATGAAAGATGAGTTGAAAATTGTTGCATCACACCATCATCCGCTTTCGCTAAAAGAAATGGCAGTTGAACAGCTCCAGGACCAAGTGTGGATTTCAAGGGAAAAAGGGTCGGGAACAAGGGTCTTTTTGGAACATGTTCTTCGTTCCCATGCGTTGAAGGCAAAGAACATGATTTCGATTAGCAGCACCCACGGGGTAAAGGAAGCTGTGATCCGAAATATGGGGCTGTCCCTGCTTTCGGAGTATGCCATTTCACGAGAAGTCGAAAATCATCATCTTTCGATCATTCCAATTAAAGACGAAGTATTTATCCGGAAATTTTCCTACATATTTTCATCCTTTGGGCGAAATAAAAAGGCAACCGAAACGTTTATTCAGCTTTTAAATGAAAACGCTCCTGCTGCTCGAGGCAACTCAGAATCTTAGGAGGATTTCCGATTGGCATAAAAGATCAACAACTTCCTCCTGCATCTTTAATGAAAATTCTTATAAGCTATTAAGATTCAGTGAATCTTGTCGAAATAAAGAGAAAGAGGATGTTTTTTTAAGAAAGAAAAATTCGAAGCGAATACGATCGATGCAGGTGAGAGATAAATGGATTTAACGACAATTATAGGTTTGATTATTGGCTTTGTGGCAATTGGCGTAGGAATGGTATTAAAAGGGGTCAGCTTGGTCGCCTTGGCGAACCCTGCGGCATTTCTGATTATCATTGCCGGAACCATTGCTTCGGTAACCATTGCTTTTCCAACAAGTGAAATTAAAAAAGTGCCAAAACTTTTTGGCGTTGTGTTTAAAGAACAAAAGGCGGTCAATCAAGCGGAATTGATCCGCCTGTTTTCCGATTGGGCCCAGCTAGCACGAAAAGAAGGACTGCTCGCCCTTGAAGCGAAAACGAGCGAAGTGGACGATCCTTTTTTAAAAAATGGGCTGTCGCTTGCAGTTGATGGGCAGAGCGCTGATTACATACGGGATGTGCTTTCTGAGGAAATTGAGGCGATGGAAGAGCGCCATCAATCCGGTGCCGCAATTTTCTCCCAAGCTGGAACCTATGCCCCGACACTCGGGGTATTGGGCGCCGTACTTGGGTTGATTGCCGCGCTCAGCAATATGAACGATACTGTTGAACTCGGACGTGCTATTTCGGCTGCATTTGTTGCTACATTACTCGGGATTTTCACTGGATATGTATTGTGGCATCCGTTTGCCAATAAATTAAAACGTAAATCAAAGCAGGAAGTAAAAGTAAAACAGATGATGATTGAAGGAATTTTATCCATTTTGGAAGGCGAGGCACCAAGGGTGATTGAGCAAAAGCTCGCATCGTATTTGCCAGCAGGAGAACGGAAGAAGATTCTGGAAGAAAGTGTTGTGGGTCGTGATGAGTAAACGTCGCAAGAAAAAGCATGAAGAGGAAGAAATGAGTGAAGCTTGGCTCTTGCCGTACTCAGATTTGTTAACACTGATCTTGGCATTATTCATTGTTCTCTTTGCCATGAGTTCCGTTGATGCGCAAAAATTCCAGCTTTTATCAAAAGCCTTTAACGAAATGTTCACTGGGGAAACAGGTTTATTGAATTATCAAACTACTATTCCGCAAGGCAGCTCGGACGCCCCGGATGTGCGAAAAAAAGATTTACAAAAAAATCAATATATGGCTGAAGATCCGCAAAAATTAAAACAAGAGCAGGAAAAGCAAAAAGCGATGCAAGAGGATCAAAAAGAACTGAAAGAGCTGCAAGTGAAAGTGAATCAGTACATCACAGCAAACCAGTTAGCAAATAAGCTGCAAACGTCGTTAACAAGTGAAGGTTTGCTTGTGACGATTCGCGATAATGTTCTGTTTGATTCTGGAAGTGCGGAAGTCCGCAGCATTGACCTGAAAACCGCTGGTGAAATTTCCAATTTGCTTGTGATGAATCCGCCAAGAAATATTATTATCAGTGGTCACACGGACAATGTACCAATTCGAAACTCCAAATTTGAGTCCAACTGGGAACTGAGTGTGATGCGCGCAGTGAACTTTATGAAGATCGTTTTGCATAATGACAAACTGGATCCGCGTTGGTTCAGCGCAAAAGGTTTTGGGGAGTACCAGCCGGTCGCATCCAATGACACGCCAGAGGGCAGGGCGAAAAATCGAAGGGTTGAAATTTTGATACTCCCAAGAACGTGAATTATTCTCGTAAAAAAAGAAAGTACTCGGCGACGAGTACTTTCTACCATTTCTGTTTGATCTTATGTAGTTGACGGATTCTTACAAATTGCTTCTCTTATATCATTCTGGTTCAGAAATTCACGAACAATTTCTTTTGAAATCCCCATTTTTTTTGCTTCGATCATTAGTGCCATCCAATCCCGGTCAATTTCTTCAGCAAGTTCCTTTGTTTTGATCACATTCTCCCCCCTAAAATACAAGTACCGATCGTATTCCAGGCAACCCGGCAATCATAGCAAATGAAATTTCCGCCTTAGACCCGCAGCTTTGCGTCCCTGTCTTTCAACAGGTTTGCCTTTTTCTGTATTTCCCCCAAAATTTGCTCTCTATTTTTAGGACTAATTTACTTTATTACACTCATAGGTAGATTATACCTAGTTCGTTCGAATCAGAGTGTTCTTTTTTGTCTATTTGGAATTTTTTTTTGCTACAAATTGCATCGATATTCAGCATATCTTGACAAAATGGAAGAGGTAAACGGATCGAAAATGTTGTTTAATGGAAAAATGGAACAAAAATACACTTTTTAGAAAAAACTACAATCGAAACGGATTTGCTTCTTAATTGTCGTTTTGCTGATTGATCCTCCACTTGTTAAATTCAAGAAATTCCTTGAATTGTTCTTTGGAAATACCAGAGTTCATTGCTTCTTTCACGAGATTCATCCAGTCGTTATCCAATTCTTCTTGATTTTCTTGCTCATGTATTAAATGGTCAACAGGTACATTGAGGACGCTTGCAATTTTTTCAAGAAATTGAATGGAAGGATTCCGTTGAAGATTTCGTTCAAGCGAACTTAAATACGACTTGGCCACTCCAGCTTGATCAGCTATATATATGGAACTAAACAATTTGGTTCTGTAACGATTTCCTAGATTAATGACAATATTCTACAAAATTTAAGCACAATATACCTGCAATCATCGGAGTTTGTCGAATATCGTTTTAGGCTATTTATTGCTCAATCCGATCCTGGCAATCTGGCTAAAGGTGTAATTGAGTCAATAGTTAAAGCTTAAGACATAGACGATTAACGATTTTCATAGGGTCTTTATTGATTTGTGTAATGAATGTCTGGACAGCCACTCTAATTTCTTCTACCGTTTTATAAAAAACATTATAAATAATTGATTTTTTTAACCATCCCCACAGTCCTTCAATTAGGTTTAACTCTGGGCTGTATGGTGGGAGAAAAACAAGTTGCAGATGATCTTTATGGGCTTCGAGAAAAGGTTGAATCAGTTTCGAGTGGTGGATTCTAGCATTATCCAGTATCATTACAATCTTCTCACCCTTGTATCTGACTACAACTTTTTCAAGAAAAGATAGGAAAACTTGAGCATCATAGTGTTCTTCTTCTGTGACAAACACTTCGCCTGTTTCGTAATCGAGGGTACCAATTAATTTAACCCCGTGATGTTTTCCATAAGTAGGTATCACTTTTTGTTGCCCTTTAGGAAACCATGTATTGGCTAAAGCTTGGTAGTCCCTGATCATGGATTCATCTTGAAACAGAATTCGATCAATTTCGTCATTCATCATTTTTTTTAATCGTTTCAAATTCTTGTTTGAACGCTTCCTGTTTCTCGGGGTCAGCCTTTGCTAGGGTATACGTTGGTTTTGTGTAACTAAATCCCAAACGAGTCAACAATCTCCTTACACCCCGGTCCGTATAAACAATGTCAAATGTTTGCTTAATCCAATCGCGAACAAGAAATGAAGTCCAATTCATTTCTGCGGGAAATCCAACAGCAGCTGGCTTTTTTTCAACAATTAACTGATAGAGTTCCTTTTCTTGTTCCTCTGTTAGTTGACAAGGGCGTCCGGGAGATTGTCCGGGAACTAATCCCTCCAAACCGTTAGTTTTATAGGCTCGAACATAGTTATATATAGTTTGCTCCGTACATTCTAAAAGGTCAGCGATTTCTACATAAGTCCGTCCTTTTAAATGCATGAGGATAGCCTGATAACGTTTAAACATCCGTAGATCCCTTAAACCATGCATACAAGCTTTAACTTCCTGAATTGAATCCATGTTTTCATTTTGAAGGATTTTCATTATGTGTCCGCCTTCCTAAAGGTTTTATTTACCTATAAGAATTGGACAAATTTTCTTAAAATCCTTTAATTCCATTTATATAGTTCTGATATAGACATTTTTTTTTCCAAACGAAGTTTTTTTACACGATCACCGATCATGGAGCTTCACACACCTATCTGTATAGATATAAAGTCATTTTATCAAAAGAATAGAGAAAGTTCCATGCAATTGCGTAATTCTTTCTGTTTACGGAACGAGCTTTGCAAACTGTTTTGATAAATTGATCAAATAGCGCTAATATAAAAGAGCGTATGAATGGATGCACTTTCAACGGAATATGCATAAATAGCGAAGAATTTATAGAGGTAGTGTCAAAAGTTCTATGAAAACTACCTAGCGATTTAATATTTCTTCCATTTACTGGGCGGGTATGCCCCCGCAACCGCTCTTGACAAACACGCCAATGGTTTGCGTTTACTTTACCAAGGGCGACGGGGACAAAAAGAAGGCATGCTAAATAGCCCTTGGTTTTTCCATTTTAAACCATTGGCTAGTTCGGTTTGTCAAGAGTTCGCTTCGCCGGATGCTAGTTTTATTCAAGGGCTCTGCTAAACAAAAAGTTAGGTAGACCGCTGCTGGATAATCCAGCGTTGAGCTAATTCCATTAACTTTGTCCATCGCGCGGGCATTGTAGGAAGCCCTGATAGTTCTGGATTCACTACCGGGACTTTGCCCTCTAAACTTGCATGTGGACGAAGGAAATTAAAGTACGCCACAAACAACGTGACAAAAGAAACTGAACCATGTTCCGACCCAAAGCCATGAGTGGAACGATAGTTGCCCTTAAAAGTGCGGTTAAGTCTCTCGATAATTTGCTTAAGAGGTCTGTATTCCGTCGAAACAGGATCGTCGTTTGTCAGCCCAATCACTTGCTTCACATCAAAGGAAATGCCGTGCTGTGCGAAGAAATGTTGGGCTAGCAGATAGATCGGATTTCCGTCTACCACAAAGGTTAAATCTTTTGGAATCTCTTTCATCTTCAATAAGACATCATCCATTGCACGAATAGCGGAAACCGTATCTCGATTCGGTGAGACCGGATAAGAAAGGATGATTTTCTTCACCGCATCGAAAAAGAAAAATAAGTAATGCCAGTGACCATTCACTCGAATATAGGTTTCATCGCCACAAAATTGATCGGAAAGCTCGTAAGGGTAATGATCAATATATGGCTTAAGCAAAAGAGCGACGCTGTTTTCGTAGTTCAAAATCGTTTGATGTGAAATGGATACACCATGGACATCCTGCATAATGGCAGCTGTTTTACGAGCTGAAAGGCCATAGTTGACATGGTAAGTTAGAATCAACCCCAATGTATGTGGAGATGCGTAAATCTTTGACAAATCCACTACTGGAAGTTCAGGTGATTCCTTGGAAAGAGGCTTAAAATCAAGGTGAAACCGGCGAAAAATGTATCGTAATTTAAATGCCTGCGGATCCTTTTTAAACCGTTTCTTTTCTTTGGAAGACATGCCGTTTAGTTTCTTTTGGTAATAGGGACAATCGTTATTTTTGCACTTGAACACGTCAAAATCTTGTCGCTCCTTAACTTTTTCAAGGGTTTTTGAACAATGAGGGCACTTAAGAATAGCCTCTTTCAAATAACGACTCTTATTGTTAAAAAGGCAGGAACATACCTTACATTGATACTGTCCTTTGCCTCCATTATTGGCATAAAGATAATCCGATGGAGCACCACACGCTGGACAGTTCATTGACTTAGGTACAATTGCTTTTGTATTTGAACGTCTTTGAACCGGTTTTAAGGGTTTACCGTTTTTCTCAAGATAATCGGTGAGGAGTTTTTGATAATCAAGTTTTTCAAAGGTTTCGATGATAGGAAGTTCATCGACTTGAAGTTTTCGATAAGGTTTATTAACAGGCGTTTCTTCAGGTTTTTCAAACATACCCTTTCCAACGAGAAGTGTAAGTAATGTTCGAATTACCTGATCTTGATGCTTGATAAATTCCATTAAATAAGTTAATAATTGAGGGTACAAACTTGTCACTTCCAATCTGGGATGTTGTGTGTGGGGTAACCTCAATTATCCTTAGATTTTAGGGGGTGGCAAGTTTTTTGCATTTTAAAGCCCACTAAATCAAGGATTTATTAACTTTTTAATATATAACTTTTGACAATACGTTTATAGAAAAGAGGAAGAAAACATGATTGTTTTAAAATCAGCCCGTGAAATTGAAGCAATGAAACAAGCCGGAAAAATTCTTGCTTCCTGCCATAAAGAAATTGCCAAACTCATCAAACCGGGCATTACAACTTGGGAAATCGAGGCGTTTGTTGAACAATTCTTGCAAAAGCATGGTGCAACCCCTGAACAAAAAGGTTATAAGGGCTACGAGTATGCAACTTGTGCGAGTGTAAATGATGAAATCTGCCACGGATTTCCGCGGAAAGAGCCACTAAATGAAGGGGACATTGTCACCATTGATATGGTTGTAAACTACAACGGTGCCCTGGCCGATTCGGCATGGAGCTACGCGGTCGGAAATGTTTCGGAGGAGACAGACCATTTGTTAAAGGTAACAAAAGAGGCGCTTTACAAAGGAATTGAACAAGCGCAAATTGGAAACCGGATTGGCGATATTGGCCATGCCATTCAGCAATACGTTGAAAGTGAAGGCTTGTCCGTTGTCCGCGATTTTATTGGCCACGGAATCGGCGCCGTGATTCACGAAAAGCCGGATGTCCCACATTACGGCTTGCCTGGAAAAGGGCCGCGCATAAAGGAAGGCATGGTCTTTACGATCGAACCAATGGTGAACATTGGCAAATACCAAACAAAAATGGATGCAAACGGCTGGACAGCCAGAACCATCGACGGCAACTATTCCGCCCAATTCGAGCACACCATCGCCATCACAAGCGAAGGCCCAATCATTTTAACCGAACAAGATGAAAAGTAAGGAAGTGAGCGCTTTTCATTGCAAATCTCTGCTATTAGTTTATACATCGTATATACTGATTAAGGGTTTCTCCTTTATGCTCTCGTCTCTTTTATTTGAAAAAGAGGCGGGAGTTTTTTTCTGGAGATGGAATAAATAAAATATAGAAACTGTACCAATATCGGAAATTAGTGATGGGTACAGTTTTTTTGATAAAAAAAGGGGAGAATGTAGATGGAAATTTTTGATTCACACCTGCATATCATTGATAAACGGTTTCCGTTAATACCTAATCAGGGATACCTTCCAAATTATTTTTCGTGCCAAGATTATCGAAAGAGTGCCGACAAGTTGAATGTAGTGGGCGGAGCGGTCGTTTCAGGTTCATTTCAAGGCTATGACCAATCCTATTTAATAGAAGCAATCCAAACACTTGGGGAAAACTTTGTTGGAGTTACCCAGCTGCCTTTTGACACACCTGATGAAGAAATCATCAGACTGGATCAATTAGGAGTTAAAGCACTTCGATTTAATGTAAATCGTGGGGGTTCTGAAGATATTTCTCGCCTGGACTATTTTGCAAGAAAAGTTTATGAAGTAGTTAATTGGCATACAGAAATATATATAAATTCTAAACAATTGCCGGAACTGGCAGCAATCATTGAAAAACTTCCTGCTGTTTCAGTAGACCATCTTGGTTTATCGAAGGGCGGATTTAAACATCTTTTCTCATTGGTCGATCAAGGCGTGAAAGTAAAAGCAAGCGGCTTTGGAAGGATTGATTTTGACCCAATCGAAGCAATAAAAAGCATTTATTCTTTAAATCCAGATGCACTCCTGTTTGGAACTGATTTACCATCAACCAGAGCCAAAAGACCTTTTCAACTTTCAGATGTTGAGTTGATTCTCAATAACTTCGAGGAAGAACAGGCAGCAAAAATTTTATACAAAAATGCAGTTAAATGGTATTTGAAGTAAGGGGCAATATCCTTAAAAAGCCATATTTTTGGTTTAAGTGCTTATAAGAAAGAAAAAGAGAGCGAATAAATTTGATGGAGGTAGAACATGATCGGGCGCTCTAAACAAGCATTCGAAATTCACAAAAAGGAAAGGATTAACAACAACCTTCCACTTTTAGATCTTTATTTTCTTTTTAACAATTAAAAAAGAACGGGAAGGATAGTGCAGGCCTGCGTCACTTAGTTTTTGTCAACATAGCATTAGTACCCGCACTTATCGAAAAAAATACAAATAGCCTTTCAAACATCCATCATTTTTCTGGGCAACAACCGCTTGTTATGCTTATAGTCTTTATCAAAGTGCCTGTTTTTATAAATAGCCAAGCACATAGTAGAGAATTTAAAGTTAATAACCTTGGAGTGAAAAAAATGAATTTATCTATTTTAAATGCTTTTACTGACGACCCCTTCAAAGGTAATCCCGCCGCGGTTTGTTTTTTAAGGGAGATAAAGGACAATGACTGGATGCAAACCGTTGCTAAAGAGCTGAATTTACCAACAACGGCATTTATCCGTTTTTTTAATAATGAATATTACCTGCGTTGGTTTACCCCAACTACTGAAATACCCATTTGTGGACATGGAACATTGGCAAGTGCCTATTTTTTATGGGAAAAAGGATTTGTTGAAAAAGAAAAATGTATTGCTTTTCACACAAAAAGTGGAACTCTTAAAGTACAGTTATTAGATGGCTGGATCCAATTACATTTTCCTGCAATTTGCTTGGAGACGGCGGATGCACCTGATTTATTAATAAATGCTTTAGGTGTCAAATCTATATATGTCGGAAAAAGTAAATTCGATTATTTTGTTGAAGTGGAATCTGAAGAGATTGTCAGAAGTTTAAATCCCAATATCGATTTAATTGCCCAATTGCCCGTCCGCGGTGTTATTGTTACCAGTAAATCCAGTAACAGTAAATTTGACTTTGTTTCGCGGTTCTTTTCTCCAACTCAAGGCATTGCTGAAGATTATGTGAATGGTTCGTCGTATTGTTGCTTAGGTCCCTATTGGAAAAATAAATTACATAAAACAGAATTTACAGCTTATCAAGCATCGGAAAGAGGAGGAATTTTAAGAGTCAAAGTTTTGGATGACGATGTTTTACTTTCCGGTAAGGCAGTAACCATTTTGGATGGAAAATTAACAGTTTAGTAATTGTTTTCCGTCTATAAATCACCATATTATGGTATACTTTGCTCAACTGCACAAATACAGGGGGAACTTATGGCGAAAAAGATGTATTAAAGTTTTCTCTTATATGAGGGGGAATAAATTGTGAAGGTACATATATGGCATACAGGGAGAGTATACATCGATCGGGCATTAGCATTTAGAGAAAAAGGATTGCATCCCATGCCGTACACAGGGTGGCTAAGGGGGAAAGCAAAGAAAATATGGGTTCCGGTATCTTCTTATCTAATAGAGCATCCAAAAGGTTTGATATTGGTTGACACTGGTTGGCACGAGGATATAAGAGTAAATCAGAAAAAACATTTAGGCAGTTTAGCATTTTCAATGTTTAAAGGTGATCTTCCATCAGGTGAATCAATTGCCGAGAAAATTAAGGCATTTGGTATTCAAAGCAATCAAATAGATGTTGTCTTACTCACACATCTTCATTCGGATCATGTCAGTGGTTTACAGCATGTAAAAAATGCGAAAAGAATTCTTACTAGCGAAATGGAATGGAAAGCTGCTCATAAAAAACTTGGTTACGTAAAATCAATGTGGGATGGCATTTCGATTGAAACATTTTCTTTAAAAGAGATACCGTTTGGCCCATTTAAATTAGGTTTTGATTTGTTTGGAGATGGTTCGCTATTTTTAGTTCATACTCCCGGACATACTGATGGAATGTTTTCTGTATTGGTTAAAATGGAAAAAGGGTGGTTGCTATTGGCTAGTGATGTTGGATATGCTACAAAATCATGGACTGACATAATTTTACCAGGAATTACAACGAATAAAAAAGATGCAAGATCATCGTTGGAATGGATACGAGGTTTTTCAGAAAGGAACGACTGCCTTCGAGTTATTGCAAATCATGATTCTGCAGTTGTTCCTGAACTTATTGATTGAAAAAGTTTTACAGTTTAAGAGAAGACTCATAAAAATAAGTTTTTAACCGAGAAATTTTAAGACAGGGTAATTGATTTCCTTGAGAGATACAAAGGGTAAAGCAAGGGAAAACACACGATATTTCACATGGAGAAACGCGTGTGTTTTTAGTCACGGATCAAAATTCATCCCTTAGGCAAAACGTCAATGAACATTGCTGTTTCGTCACATGAATGCAGTTTTGGGCAGTTTATGCAATCTTTCCACATTTTTTGAGGCAGTTCATTTTTATCCACCCGACTAAATCCTAATTTTGAAAAAAATTCAACTTGATACGTTAAGGATATTAGTTTCGTAATTTCCAAGTTTTCCGTTTCTTTTATTATTTGCTTCACCAGTGCTTTTCCGACTCCTTTTCCGACATAAGCAGGGCTGACGGCTAATGACCGTACCTCTGCTAAATTCCGGTCAAGGATCGTCAAACTGGAAATCCCAATCACCTCATTATCTAAAACAGCTACAATGAAACTTTGCAAATTTTCATAGATGGAAGGATAAGTTCTTGGTAAAAGTTTTCCTTCCTTGGCATACTCTGATATTAATTGATAAATACTTTCTGTATCGCTCATAACCGCTTTTCGAATTAGCATTTAAAATCCCCCTGGATAATATAAGAACTGACTTATGTAAAATTCAAACGATTTACTGTAGTTAGATAGTAATAAATATACATTATAAAGAATTATTATACAATAGTTACTTGCCCAATGATTTTCTTTTTTTAAAAATTTTAATCACTTAAAATGAATGTTAAGCCGTAGTGTGAAGTGATTCTAAAACAGGGATATTCGATGAAATCTTCTCGACCGAATTCCTTTGTTTTTGGTGAATAGGGGCTTTCGAGGAGCTTTCGGTCCTTAAAATAGATTCTTTAAGTTTTCACTATTCCTATCAGGGATTTAGGTTGTATGTTAAATTTGTTTTACTCGTACAAATTAACAATTCACATAATTAAATTAAGGAGTTGAGTAAAAGAAATGGGAAAAGTTACCCCGTTTTTAATGTTTCAAGGTAAGGCTGAAGAGGCGATGGATTATTACACTTCTCTGATTGAGGGATCCGAAATAACTAGCATTATTCGTTATGGTGCCAATCAAACAGGTGAAGAGGGAAGCGTCATGCAGGCAACTTTTTCATTAAAGGGACAGGAATTTATGTGTCTGGATAGTAATATTAAACACGAGTTTACGTTTACTCCATCCTTTTCACTATTCATCACCTGTGATTCTGAGGAGGAAATTGACAGCCTTTATGAGAACTTTATTCAAGGCGGACAAGCATTAATGGCGCTTGGTGATTATGGTTTCAGCAAAAAATTTGGTTGGATTGTCGATCGGTTTGGCGTTTCATGGCAGTTTAACCTGCCATTTTAATTAAAAGCAACAATTCAGGCGGCCAAATAAAGATGCTGATGAAAAAATTATGGAACAATTGCCCTTTTTCATAAAGAAAAAGAACGGTAAATAACCGTCCTGTAAGTAGTTCAACTATTCAAATATCGTTTCAAATCATGGTAGAAGTTCTCTCTTGGTCCCATCATAATCACTAGGATCAATTGGCCGTTTGCATCTTCTTTCATTGTATAACAAAGTTCATAATTTGTTCTCAGGTGGCTAATATCAATGCAGCTATATCCCTTTAAATCCCCTTTTTTGGGATCACCTATATTTGGGTCTTGGCGAATCGTTGTAATGGCATTATGAACCTTATCGTAAAGCACCCGATCTGTTTTTCGGATTTTTTTTAATTGCTTTGCTGCAAGCCCACTTAGTTTGAAGGGCAATAAACCATTACTATTCATTTTCCTCGTCATCCTCCAGCGAATCCAAGTAGTCATCCAAACTTCCTGTAATTACTGGATTTTCCATTGTCTCTTTCTTTAGCCGATCAAGAGCATTCGGTATTTCCGACTTTATGCGGCTAAACTGCTGTATTAATTCCTCGCCACTGTATCCCTGATGCACAAGATCTTTTAAAATATCTTCTGAAAAGTCAACTATTTCATATTCAGCAGGCCGAATGATAATTTCCTTTCCGGTAAATTCAACAAGAACTTCATCAGATAGGGTCAAGGCGTTATAGAAATCCTTTGGAATTGTAATTTGTCTCTGACTGGACACTTTCACACGACGACGAACAGGCTTGCCATTGATATCACTCATGGTTTCTCTTCCTTTCAATAAAGTAGCTGATACCATAAGTTATTCCCCCTTTTTAGAAAAAACACAACTTCTTTAAAAATTTAATTATTGTTTTCTTTATTATAAAGTTTCTTTAATCTGTTGCCAATGAAAAACTTAAAAGAACGGTACGCCATCCTGAAAGCGGTCTTCTTACAATTGAACAATTGATTGCTACATACGCTTTGCATGCAAACCATCATTTTGCACAGATTACAGCTTAAAAAAACAAAAAGGATGGTAAAATTTAAGAGGAGAGAATGGGCAATGTTCGTTGTCCTATAAATATTGTTTTACTTTTGCAGAGGGGGTAAAAAATTGATCATAAAAAAACTTGTAAGAATGGGATGATTCGTGTAATAAGAGTCGTTTTTTTACCGAAATTTGAAAAATACGCAATAATGCATATCCATTCCAGTTTAGGAATGGATGTGCATTTGTTTTGGGTATTTATGATTTTTTAAATACTTTGGCCAAAAGAAAGCTAATTGCTTGTAGCCCCGCCAAAAGCGGTTTGCGTTGATTAGAGGTGAGAGAAATTGAGAAAAAGAGTGGGATGCTTACACGCTCATTATTCGAACATAGAATATATTGAAAATGTGTTTTCTCCATTTGATGTTGAATTAATCCATTTTGTTGATCCCGGATTAATGTATCAAGTAATGCATAATGAAAACGTTAAAAAGGCAGATGCTCAAAGCAAAGTTAAAGAGCAAATAGAATGGATTGCCCAATGCCATGTTGAGGCTATCCTTATTACTTGTACAAACTATATTGTCATTTTGCAAGAAGTGCAACTCTCCATATCTGTACCGATTATAAAAATCGATGAACCTTTTTTTGAACAGATCTGCACTATCCAAAAACCTCAGATTATCCTGTTTTCAAACCCTGCAACGGTTGAAGGGACAATGGAACGCCTTTATCATTTTGCCAGGGACAACAACAAATCGTTAGATATAGAGATTATGATCTTAAACAACACATTTGAACTGATTATGCAGGGGCGAAAAAAAGAATACAATCAAGAAATTACTAAATTTTTAAATAATATTATAGAAAAGGAAGACAAAGTAATATCAGTTGCCCAATTATCGATGGTTGAAGCATCCCGGCAAGTAGAAAAAACGACATCCATGGCTATAATCAATCCGCTGCATACGTTAGTCTCTTCCATTGTTAATCGATTTGATTTGCAGAAGAAGAAGCAATGATAGGGATACATGTGGGTTCATCAAGTACATGGAGTTATTGTTCAATATGGACGATCATTTTACATTATTGGATAACCGAAGAAGCAACATTTCCTATTCAAAAAGTTGAAATGATGCTGTTATCCTTTTCTTTATTATTGGTTTGGATCTTATTGGCGTTTTATGGATCTATTTTGGGATGGTGCACTTAAAAAATCGAAAAACAACCTGACAAAAAAGGTTATTCAGCTTAATGGTCGAATTTTTCCTATTAAAGAAGATATGTAAAGGGAGAATGTTATGCTGAAAAAGGATAGGGGGAGTTCGTCTGATGAGTGAAATAAGGAATTGGAAGAATCAGGAGGGGCTGATTACAGAATCGGCTTGGCTATCGGAGGGAATTCGGATTTTTCGAAAACTAGTAAATGAGAATCCTGAGAACATAGAATACAAGACTGATTTGGCAAGGCTTTTGATTCGTAGTGGATCGGATGAAAAGCTAAGATATGTTCATTTAACAAATGCACAACGTTTATTTGAAGAGGTGTTAGAGCTTTTCCCACATGATGCAGAGGCATTATATCGCTTGGGCCATATCTGTTATGAAAAGGAGAAATTCGACAAGTGTATTGCTTATTTTTTGGAAGCTTTAGAACAGCCGTTGTCGGAAACGAGAAGATTTCGAGTGTATTCCACTGTTTCTAAAGCCTACTACCATATTTGCAAATATGATATGTCACATTCCTTTTTGCAAAAATCGATTGAAGCCGATAAAGAACGGAATTTTACCAATGAAATTGAAGAGATCAAACGGTTCATTACGGAAGATGGCCGAAGCAGAAAACTAGTACAGTTCGCCGACGGCGCAACCCTACTTATTACAACAGGGGAAGTCGAAAGTTTTAAGGTCGATGCTGAATCGGATCATGAAGCCGTATTGGATTTAAGCCATTTTTATCCGACGTTTTATGGTCCTAGCGATTGTAAACGTTTAGAACCGAAAGAAGCCGAAATTCTGCGGTGCTTGATTGAGCGGAAAAATCGTTTTGTTCGGAAGGAAGAATTGGTGAATTTATGGGAAGAGGGCGAACAACCCCAAATGGCCACCATCAAATCATATATTTCAAAGATCCGAACAAAGGTAAAGGCTTGCTTACTAGAGGAAAATAGCGAAATTATTTTAGGGAAGAGAGGGGGCGGCTATCAGTGGACGTGTTCCGTTCCAACAAATCTTATCAAACAATTATAAACTTGGAAAATGGAAGGTTGGGTCGATCCCAACCTTCTTGTTTTAATATTAGGGTAGTAAATGAAAGGAGTGAACAAGGATGATCAACGTATTTGTTTATGGAACTTTACGCAAAGGAGAATCAAATTCAGGATTTTTAAAAAACGCAGCCTGTATCGCGGAGCAATGCTGGACGGATGGATTGCTGTATGATAGCGGTTATGGTTATCCAGCAATGAAACAATCAAGGGGTTTTCGCACTTATGGTGAACTATATTCTGTCACAAAAGAGGAACTGAGGAGACTTGACCAATTAGAGGGCTTTACTCCTGGAGGAACAAACAACTTATATGAAAGAGTGACGCAAACTGTCTATACAGACAACGGCATGACAAATGCATATGTGTTTGTGGCGGGAAATGCTGATTTGTTCAAAAAGAAAATACGAAACGACGATTGGAAGGAATACAATCTCCAGTCTGGAAAAAATCATTCGGTGCTTTATTTTGCCTATGGAAGCTGCATGGATCACAAACGATTCACTGAGAAGGGATGCGCTCATTACTTTCAAAACATGGTAGGGGTGGGTGTGTTAGCGAACTATACCTTAAGGTTTACCAGGAAATCATCAGAAGATGGTATGGGTCGTGCAGATGTTGTGGAAGAAGGCGGAATCGTCGAAGGAAAAGTCTATGATCTACCTGTTGAAGCGTTAGATAACTATTTATACAAACGCGAAGGCGCACCAACTGCGTATCGGCCCACATTTGTAACGATTGAGGTGGACGGGAAGCAAGTCGAGGCATTAACCTTTGTTGTGAAAAATAAAGCAGAAGAAACGGCACCTCCCTTTTGGTATGAAGAAGAAATTCTTCGAGGTGCAGAAGGTTGGTTGACTGCAAGCTATATTTCCAACCTTAAAGATCACATAAACTTTTTAAGAAAATCGAAAAATGGAGGAATGTAAAATGGGTGCAAGTACTTGTCAAATCTTGGTCGGGAAAAAGCATTCTTATGATGGCGGAATCATCAATATTACTCATCAACTGTATTTGTCGGAAAATGATCGTCCTGCATGGGTTCTTACACCTGTTAGGACAGAAATGGAAAAGTCAACGCAACAAAAAATCGTTTGGATTCCAACTTTGAAAAATATGCTAGAAGATGCATTGGTTATGATTGGATTGTATGTTTTAAAAGATGAGCCGTTACGTACCTTGGCCAATCAATTTTTTCAGAATCCAAAAAAGCTTTTCATCGAATTGTACAAAGAGATTCCATCTGAAGACTTACAAAAACTGTATGAACAAGCGAGGAAAATAGAAAGCGCTCATAAGATTATTGTCTCTGTTTTCCACGGTTCATCCATATTGAGTCAACTACCCATTTTGAAAAATTATCAAAATGATGTGGAGGTATGCACATCCGTTTTTTCGAAGGAATTTTCGCTTTGGACCAGGAAGTTTGAAGAAATTGGTGATTTAGAGTGAATTCAAATTTAAAAGGTATAGTTCTGCACCGAAGAAGGAAAATAATGAATGGTGTTGGAAAACAACGTCATAACAGCAACATTCTTCCGTTTTTCAACACCCGAAGTTACTTATACGAGGTGGAGCACACATGACCAATCGCAATGACAATCGTAAACAGCCGCATACTGGCGGAAGCAAAGCTGCCGATACGGAATTCGCAGCAGAGTTTTCTCAAAGTAAAAAAGCCCGAAAAAAAGCGGCAAGAGAAAGCAAAAATCAGTAAACTGGAAAAAGGATAACCACCTGACTAGCTGGTTATCCTTTTTTATTATATTCGAACCTTCTGATGAACATAAAATAGCAGCGTGGCCTTTTTGATAAAATGAATGTGAAAAAGGATTTTATTCTTTTTTGACGAAATTAATCAATTAGTATCGTCCCACATATGTAAGAAGGTATTGCAAATGTATTTCAGAAGCAGGTAATTTTTTACCATTACAGAATGGCTCATAAAAAACCTTGAGCCATTCATTCTATTTTGGCAAATGCAATGGCTATTGCTTTCGCAAGTTTCCGAGTTCTTCGACAAGGGCTTGCATTTCGTTTGGACTGAAGGAATTTTTTTTCATGACCATTTCGTAAATTTCCTTCAATTCCTCGTACATTTCCTCATCGAAGTGGGATGGTTTGATCGCTCCCAAGTTTAATACTTTTAGTTTTTCCTTAATAGCTTCAATCATATATTCAACATTTTCAACGGTTTTTATCGATAAATCCATGCTTGTCATCCTCTCCGCTTTTTACTTTCATCTTTCCACGTTCCGTTCCAATTGTCAATCATCGAAAACAGCAGTGAAATCCCTGCATAGGTTGAACTGCATCGAAGAAAATGAAAAGAGAATCATTTTTGCAATTGTGACTGTGCAAGTTTTATACTGAATTTATGTTTGTCCCGCTCAGTTCGCGGGAAGAAAATCATACAGAACATGATAAGATTTTTATCTTGTTTAAGGAGAGGTATCCATGGCAAATTCAAACAAGTTCTGGAAAGGCATGTTAATTGGAGCATTGGCAGGCGGGGCATTAAGTTTATTGGACAAAGAAACGAGAGCGGCAATGAAAGAAAACTGGAAAAGGGCTGCACATGGGACAGCAGAGATGGTGAGAAATCCGAAACAAGTGACAAGCCAAATCAAGGAAACTGCCCAAAGAGTACGGACGACAGTCGAGCAAGTTGGGGAAGATTTGGCGTTCATCGCGGAAAAAGTGGAAGAGCTAAAGGAGACAACACCGCAAGTAACGAAGCTTCTCAAAGAAACAAAAGACACTTTTACAAAAAAGGAAGATGATCTGGATAACCAGCAAGTGATTTAAAACGAAAGAGGTGGAATAGTGGGGAAATTAGATGATCTGAATTCTTCATTGGTAAAAAAGCTGTGGCATCGAATTCAAGAGGATGATTTGCCAGGCATGTCAGCACAATTGGCCTACTATTTTCTTTTTTCGCTGTTCCCATTTCTTATTTTTTTATTTACATTGCTTCCCTACTTATCCATTTCCCAGCATTATATGCTTAGCCTGCTAAATGGATTTGCCCCAACAGAAGCGATGAATTTAATTGAAAAAAATTTAAACGATATTATGGATCATCGTCGCGGCGGGCTGCTTTCTTTCGGAATTATCGGAACGATTTGGTCAGCATCAAACGGGGTCAATGCCATTGTTCTCGCGTTTAATAAAGCGTACAATGTGAAGGAAACCCGCTCCTTTATCGTATCAAGAGGGATGGCGGTTTTATTAACGTTCGGCATGGTGTTTGTCCTGATTGCCGCCGTGCTTTTACCAGTATTCGGGAGACAGATCGGCGTTTTTCTGTTTTCACAATTTGGCTTTACAAACGAATTTCTTGTTGTCTGGAATATGCTGCGCTGGATCGTTAGTGCTGTCATCTTGTTCCTGATCTTCACCGTTTTGTACTGGATTGCGCCAAACGTGAAATTGCGCTGCAAAAGTGCTTTTCCGGGAGCTGCCTTTTCGACGGTCGGCTGGATCGTATCTTCTTGGGCGCTTTCCTTTTATGTTGGCAATTTTGCGCATTACTCAAACACATATGGCAGTATTGGAGCCATTATCGTGTTAATGACCTGGATGTATATGACCGCATTTATTATTATTTTAGGCGGGGAAATCAATGCGTTTTACAGTGAAAAAAATAAACAGAAATGCGACTAGCCTCCATAACTTTCCTTCATGAAATTGCGAAAGATGACGACACTAAAAAACGGGGAACCAAGCCAACTTTCATGGAGGTTGATGCAAAATGACAAAACATACGAAAAAAGATGGCGGTACAAAGCAAAAAGGCAAAAGCCGTCCAAAGCATAAAACATCCGGCTCAGCAAACGGATCCAATGGATATCATTAAAAAAGGACCGACTCAGTCGGTCCTTTTCATTTTCATCGCAAGCAGCACAGCGGCAGGATGTGGTGACAACGAGTGGTAACTTCCGTCAAAGGGACTCACCATTTATTTTAACAGCCGCAAGCTGTTCAAGATCACAAGAATGGTGCTTCCTTCATGGCCGATGACACCAAAAGGCAAATCGAGAGCTTGAATAAAATTGGATGAAATGAGCAGCGCGATTACGGTGATGGAAAAGATAACGTTTTGCTTAATAATCCGGTTCATCCGTTTCGACAGCTGGATGGCCTCGGCAATCCGTGGGAGATCATTTTTCATTAAAACAATATCCGCCGTTTCGAGCGCTACATCAGTGCCTTCACCCATGGCTATGCCTACATTTGCTAGAGCTAGAGCCGGAGCGTCATTGATCCCATCGCCGACCATGGCAACCGTTTGAAATCTTTTCTTTAATTCTTTTACTTGTTCGACCTTTTCCTCAGGCAAGCACTCGGCAAAAAACTCGTCAACATGGCTTTCGGCCGCAATCGCTTGGGCTGTTTTCTCGCTGTCGCCTGTCAGCATTACCGTATAAATGCCTGCCCTTTTCAAATCGTCAATCGCTGCTTTTGTTTCTTCTCTTACCGTATCTTTCAGGGCAAACATGCCGCAAACTTCTTCATTCACTTGCACAAAAACAAGGGTATTTCCGCGGCTGGCCCATTCTTCTGCTTTTCCTGCTGCAAAGGCTTCCGCAGCCTCTTTGCCGCCGACAAAATCCATTTTGCCAATTTTCCACTCTTCCTCACCGATTTTGGCCTTGACCCCTTTGCCTGGGAAATCTTGAAGGCTATCCGGGTGAAAAAGCTTGTTGCTGCTATTGCTTTTGGCGTATTTGACAATGGCCTGGGCAAGCGGATGGTTTGAGAAGTTTTCAATAGATGCCGCCTTTAAAATAAACTCCTCGCGATCAAGCCCTTCTTTTACAATCACTTCTGTTACTTCCGGTTTCCCTTTTGTCAAGGTGCCTGTTTTATCAAAAGCAATGGCTTCCAAGTGGCCTAAGTTTTCCAAATGGACGCCGCCTTTCACCAAAATGCCGTGCCGGGCGCCGCGTGAGATCGCGGACAAAGTTGCCGGCATGATTGACGCGACAAGGGCACATGGCGAGGCAACAACCAATAAAATCATCGCTCGGTAGAATGTTTCCGTCCAGCTCCAGCCTAGCAGAAAGTGGGGGAGAAACATCATCAAAACAACAACAGCAAGCACGGCTTTAACATAAGTTCCTTCAAAGCGTTCAATAAAAAGCTGTGATGGCGATTTTTCACTTTGCGCTGACTGGACGAGTTCGATAATTTTGCTAAACAACGTTTCAGTGCTTTTTTTCGTGACTTTTACGGTGATCGAGCCTGTTAAATTGACAGTGCCGGCAAATACTTCATCCTCATTTTCTTTTGAGACAGGCATTGACTCGCCTGTGATCGCTGCCTCATCAATATTCGTATGCCCTTTTACAATCGCCCCGTCTGCTGGAATCCGCTCGCCTGGTTTAACGAGAATCTGATCGCCGGCATCCAGCTCGGAAACCGGAACTTTTTTTTCAATCCCGTTGTTGATGAGCAGGGCTTCTTCGGGCTGAAGCTTCATCAAGGACGAAATATCTTTATGACTTTTGTTCATTGTATACGTTTCAAGGGCGCCGCTGAGCGAGAAAATAAAGATTAAAATCGCACCCTCCGCCCAGTAGCCAATAATCGCCGAACCAATGGCAGCAAAAATCATCAGCATTTCAACATTTAATTCTTTCGTTTCAATGGTTGTTTCAATACCTTCTTTTGCCTTTGCGAATCCGCCGATGACAAACGAAAGCAGAAACATTAGGACTGCGGCCGTGCTGAAATCCCCTTTCTCAAGCAACCAGCCAGCCGCGATCAGAACCCCGCTTGTAATTGCAGCAATTAATTCGGCAAGTGGTTTGATCTTTTCCGTAAACGTCGCCGGCTGCTCCTTTCTTTTTGTTAACCCCTCTGTATGACAACCCATAGTTATCCCCTCCGCTACATTTTGTTGAGAAAAAGAATCAACGTCATTACCCCTAAAAAAGACGAAAGCTGTCATCTAAAGAGATGACAGCAAAAAGTGACTTATTCGATTCTCATTTATCATATCATATTTTCGTTTGTAGAGGTTAGAAAAATGCTTTTTTGGTCTTTTAAATGAGTCACTTGAGGTACGTAACCCAGAAGGAAAAGCTTATTTTCTTAACTTTTCTTTGGGACCATTTCTTTTCGTCGCTTCATAATAAAAAGGGTAACAAGAATCGTTAATACGCTCGTTACTTGAGCACTGCGCAAGCCAAAAAAGATTAAGATACTATCGCCGCGGACGAATTCCAATGAAAAGCGGACAATCGAATAGAGAATGAGCATCCATAGAAATTTAAAACCTTCAGGCAACTTGTCTTTTTTTACGGCAAGCAAAAACCACATGATCAGTAAATCCCCTAATGCTTCATACAAAACGGCTGGAACAAGGGGGACAGGACCGTTTGCAATGTAGGCGTCTGTTCCCGGCTGTTGATAAACAAAACCAAACCTTTCGGAAACAATCCCATATTCACCACCGGACAAGAAATCACCGATACGGCCGATCGCCATCCCGAGAATAAGTCCTGGCGCAAGTATATCGGCAAGTTGCCAAACGGAAATATTTCGTTTCTTCGCAAACCAAATGCCAATGGCAATCCCGCCCAAAATCCCTCCTTGAATCGCCAGGCCACCTTCCCAAACAGCAAGGATTTTCGCCGGGTTGCTCGCATAATAGCCGATGTTCAGAATGACATACCATAAGCGTGCCCCCAAAACGCCGCCAATGATTGCATAAATCATGAAATCCAACACAATTTCAGAGTCAAAACCTTGCCGCTTCGCGAGCCGGACAGATAGCCACATCCCGACTAAAAACGCAACGGCAATTCCGACCCCGTGTGTTGCAATCTTAAAACCGCCAATACTAACTAAATCATTTCCAATCATGTCATTACCACCCCTTCTTTTTTGAATGTGACTAGGGGGATTGTAGCAAAAAAATGTGAAAAATTAATGAATTTTTTTCTGGGACATTTTTCTTTTTTCGCGTCCATCAAATCAAAAGCAATTTATTGGCTTCGGTTGGATAGAATAGAATAGAGCCCAATCAAACAAATTCCTGTAAAAGGTTGGTGGGAAAATCGTGGTAAATAAAGTGTTTATGTTAATGACTTTTATTGGTGTACCTTTGTCCGTGATGGGAACATGGCTGCACTGGTCAAATATTGTGTTGTTTAGTTTGTACTGTTTGACGATCATTGCTTTGGCCAGTTACATGGGAAGAGCAACGGAAAGCCTTGCAATTGTTTCCGGTCCGCGGATCGGCGGCCTTTTGAATGCAACGTTTGGAAACGCTGTCGAATTGATCATTTCAATTTTCGCCTTAAAAGAGGGGCTTGTGGCTGTTGTGTTAGCTTCATTGACGGGGTCTGTACTCGGCAATCTGCTCCTTGTTGCTGGTCTTTCGTTCTTTATCGGCGGACTGAAGTTTAAACGCCAGGAATTTAATATTTTTGATGCCCGGCATAATTCCGGCCTGTTAATGTTTGCGGTCATCGTCGCTTTTGTGATTCCGGAAGTTTTTTCATTGAATTTGAAAAACAGTGAAACCTTGTCCTTAAGCATTGGTATTTCAATTGTTCTCATCATTCTCTATCTGGCCGCTTTATTTTTTAAACTTGTGACCCATCGCGGTGTTTATCAGCATGAATCCGAAGAAGTGCAGCATGCTAGAGAAAAGCCTGAGTGGGGGAAATGGAAGGCCATGGCGATTTTAGCCGCGGCAACATTGGCAGTAGCCTATCTATCCGAACATCTTGTCAAAACCTTTGAATATGTTGCGGACACTTTTGGCTGGTCCGAATTGTTTATCGGTGTCATAATTGTAGCGATTGTTGGCAATGCGGCTGAGCATGCTTCCGCCGTTCTAATGGCTTTCAAAAATAAAATGGATATCGCCGTGGAGATCGCTATCGGATCAACGCTGCAAGTCGCAATGTTTGTCCTTCCCGTCCTTGTCCTGATCTCGCTCCTCTTTGAACAAACGATGCCGCTATTATTCAGCTGGCCGGAATTAATTTCCATGGCCTCGTCTGTATTGTTGATGGTGGTGATCTCCAATGATGGTGAATCCAATTGGTTCGAAGGATTAACCTTGATTGCCGCCTATTTTATTATGGGCCTCGGATTTTTTCTTCTATAAAAAACAAAGACTCTGTGCCAAAGTCAGCGCAGAGTCTTCTTTATTTTTTCACTAAGTATCTATACATGATTTATCATGGGAACAATCAATCGCTTTTGGGACCATCTATCACCGACCTTCATGTTTGACTTTCAAGCGAAAAACACGAATGCTGAATAAATCCCAACCTCCTTTAAATCCATCTCGAGCGAATTGATTTCATCCCCCCTCTGTAAAAGGTTAAGTTTATTATAGGAAAAAGTAAATTTAATGTAAAGGCATCCAATATTACAATTTGATTACGTTTTCATGCAGGAATTTCTTGCTTCGATGGATAATATCACTTAACTTCGAAAAAACTATTGACATGCCATATGCGAAAGGAGTCAACAACGTGAAAAAGCTTACTTCTATCCTGCTTGCGCTGTCATTGATGCTCTTATTTTTACCAGCGGCTTTAGCTGAAAAAGCAACGAAAAAAGTAGAACCGATGAAGTATCAAGTGCCTTCTTCCGTTCGCAATATCACAAAAGAAAATACGTACCCAAATCCAACGCAGGATTTGCCGTTGCTGCAGCCAAGCGATTTAACGAAAAGGTTAATCGAGACTTCAAAAATCAAAATTGAAAATCCTGATTTAATTCGCATGCTGAATGAAACGACAATTAATAGCACGCCATTTGCGCTTGGTTACCGGGCAATTATTTACCTTGGGCAATGGCCACTAAATTATGAGTCGCTTGAAACTTCGCCAAATTGGGAGTTTCAAAAAATCAATACCAATTATTTTGACAATCGCGGCGGAAAGGTACCGTATCAAATTCATTACGTTCAGGAAACACAGAAAATCATTCGTGGCGGTTTAACAGCCAAAATTTCAAATGCTGAAGATGTGAAAAAAATGATGCTTCTGAAAGCAACGCAAAAAACGAAATTGCCGCTTGCGTTTGAAACAGTCATTGGTGGCGGAACAAAGAACGACCACGTTTACAACATTCCAGCAAACCGGCTCGGGTATTTGTACGCCTATGCACCGGCTGTAAACGAAAAAGGCAAAGTAACTTACGGTGAAGTCTACTTGATGCTAAAAGGAAGCAAAAAGTTTATCGTGATTAAAAATGTTACCTCTCAAGGGATTGGCGCATGGATCCCGGTTCAAGATTATGTTTCGTTCGGCTTCTTAGCGACTGAACGGCCAAGATGAAAAAATACAGCTCCTGCTCAATTGAAGCCCCAACTCACAATGTTATTGGACATACGCATCAACAAAAAAACTCCTGCTCAATTGAAGCAGGAGTTTTTGTTTATTTTTCCGGCTAAGCGGGAAGTTATCCTATACAAGCTTGTAAAAACACGAAATGGAGGAGAATAACGGATGGCACAGCAGATGACGGAAAATGAGAAAAATAGCATGTTGATGAAAGGAATTGTGATTGGCGGGTTAATCGGGGGTGTTTTTTCCCTGATCGACGCCAAAACAAGAACCCAATTGAAAGAGACAGCGGTTGATTTGAAAACAACTTCGCAAAAAATGCTTAGCGGTGTCAAGGAAAATCCGAGTGAAATGAAAGAGCAGATGGTTTCGCAATTTAATCAGGTGACAAATGTTTTAAAAGAAGCACTCAGCGATGCCCAAAAGCTCTACGAACGGCTGAACGAAGACTTATTTAGCAAAATGGGCGATTTTAAAGCCGTCTCAAGCGACGCTTTGAGCACTGTCAAAGGAGCGAAAGACGACCTGAAGCAAATTGGCTCTAAAATTGTCGACGCCGGCAGTGAGTTAAAAGGGATTACCAACGTGCCTGGTGGGAATGAAGGAGAGAACTCTTCTTCCGGAAATTCGGTGGGAGGAAGTTCCCAAACAGATGAACACGCAAAATTAGATGCAGCCGCTGGTGAAAATAGCAATGAGAGTGAAAAATTAAAAACAGAAGCGGCCGGCAACAGCAGTGAGAAAATTGAAACGTTTGGTACCGAGAGCAGTTTCGGCATAAGCGATCAAAGTGGACAAGCCGGGGATGCCAATGCAAACGATCAGTCGGCGGGTGTCACGGAGTGCAAGAAACAAACATACAGCAGTCAAAAACACGAGGGTCAGTCAGCAGGTCTCAAGGACAACAATGAAACTTACGGCAGTCAAAAAAACAAGGGTCAGTCAGTAAGTCTCAATTCCGACACCGACAGCGGGAAACATACCTATGTCGGCCAGGAAACGCCAAACCAAAAGTAATGAGACATTTATTAAGAACTGCAGCGAAACGCTGTGGTTCTTTTTTTTCGCGGATGCCTTTTGTTCGGTTTTTCTTAGTAGTTATTATTCTGGGTAAAATAAAAGTAGGCATTGTCAACCTGACAAGATTTCGATAGGATGAATACGGGATTGGAAAGGAGAACAATATGGGCAAAGACATACACGACAAGAATAAACAAGTAGATTTTTTAAAACAGCGTTTGAATATGTTTCTCGAACTATTGGATGCGATTGATCCGGAGGCGGCTGAGTTGGAAGACGTTGACAGAATGATTTCCATTATTGACGAACTTGATTCCAAAATCCGCGAGTTCAAGCATCGCGACCTGTAAGAGCCAGACGAAATTGGCTCTTTTTTTCATGGGAATGGTTCCCCAAGATGCGATGCATTGCTTTTAGATCTGCGGATGAGGTGAAATCGTTTGCAAAATCTTTTAATCAACTTCGTATAGGAGTATAATTATAGCCGTAAATCGTTGTAAAATTTAGAAGATGGCAATTTGGACACAGGGGAGAGGGATACGAAAATGAATGTGGCAAAGTTTGAAGAAAGCATGTACAAGCTGATTGTGGATACGTCAACGAAACTTCCAAAAGATGTACGGCGCGCAGTAAAAGCCGCAAAGGAAAAGGAAAACGCCGGCACAAGAGCGGCGATGAGTCTGGCAACCATCACCAACAATATTAAAATGGCGGACGATAATGTTTCGCCGATCTGCCAAGACACCGGTATGCCTACTTTTAAAATTAAAACGCCTGTTGGCGTGAATCAATTGGAACTTAAAGAGGCAATCAAAAATGCGATCGTTCTGGCAACAAAAGAAGGCAAACTCCGTCCAAACTCCGTTGACTCGTTAACGGGCGAAAACAGCGGCAACAATTTGGGCGGCGGTACACCGATCATTAAATTTGACCAATGGGAGAAAGATTATATCGAAGTTCGCTTAATTTTAAAAGGCGGCGGTTGTGAAAATAAAAATATTCAGTACAGCCTTCCATGCGAACTTGAAGGCCTCGGTCGTGCCGGCCGCGACTTGGATGGAATCCGCAAGTGCCTTTTGCATTCAGTCTATCAGGCTCAAGGACAAGGCTGCAGCGCCGGCTTTATTGGTGTCGGCATTGGCGGCGACCGCACCGCCGGTTACGATTTAGCGAAAGAGCAGCTGTTCCGCTCCGTTGATGACGTGAATCCGAATGAAGATCTTCGCAAGTTGGAAGAATACATTATGGAAAAAGCAAATCAATTGGGAATTGGAACAATGGGCTTTGGCGGCGAAGCAACCCTTTTAGGTTGTAAAATTGGCGTGATGAACCGGATTCCTGCAAGCTTTTATGTTTCAGTTGCCTACAATTGCTGGGCATTCCGCCGCTTAGGTGTCCATATTGATGCCGCAACCGGCGAAATTAACGATTGGATGTACCAGGAAGGCGAGGACACTGACTTTTCCCAAACTGAGGCCGGTCAACAAGCCGCTACCGCTTCGACCGACGAGGTAATCACTCTTCAGGCCCCAATCAGCGAGGAACAAATTCGCTCGCTAAAAGTTGGCGATGTAGTGCAAATCAATGGAATGCTGTACACAGGACGGGATGCGATCCATAAATATTTAATGGATCACGATGCACCGGTTGATCTCAATGGCCAAATTGTCTACCACTGCGGTCCAGTTATGTTGAAGGATAAAGAGGGTAACTGGCATGTAAAAGCCGCCGGTCCGACAACTAGCATTCGCGAGGAGCCTTATCAAGGCGATATTATGAAAAAGTTCGGCATCCGCGCCGTTATCGGTAAAGGCGGCATGGGTCCGAAAACGCTCGCCGCTCTTCAGGAACACGGCGGCGTCTACTTAAACGCGATCGGCGGGGCAGCGCAATACTATGCCGACTGCATCAAATCGGTTGAAGGCGTTGACCTGATGAACTTCGGTATCCCAGAAGCCATGTGGCATCTGAAAGTAGAAGGCTTCACCGCTGTCGTCACAATGGATTCGCATGGCAACAGCCTGCACGCCGACGTCGACAAATCCTCCTTGGAAAAATTAGCCCAGTTCAACGAGCGGGTATTCTAAATAGGTATGTAAGGCCCCAATCGGATCATGGTTGGGGTCTTATTGCGGTTGAAGTCCTCTGCATTTGGGTGGAAAAAGTTGGGCGGATTCGACAAAAGCGTTGAATCCCGGGGCAAACGCGTCGAATTCGCTTGGAATTGCGTCGAATTCGTTCTCAAAGTGGTTGAATCCCAGCATGAATACGTCGAATAAATAATGCAGGCCAAAAAGTTCTCTGCATTAGGCTAAAAAAGAGAGGCGCATTCGACAAAAGCGTCGAATTCCGGGTCAAACACGTCGAATTCGCTTAGAGTTGCGTCGAATTCCAGGTCAAACGCGTCGAATTCGCACACAGTTGCGTCGAATTCGTTCTCAAAGTGGTCGAATCCCAGCATGAATACGTCGAATAAATAATGCAGGCCAAAAAGTTCTCTGCATTAGGCTAAAAAAGAGAGGCGCATTCGACAAAAGCGTCGAATTCCGGGTCAAACACGTCGAATTCGCTTAGAGTTGCCGTCGAATTCCGGGTCAAACACGTCGAATTCGTTCTCAAAGTGGTTGAATCCCAGTATGAATACGTCGAATAAATAATGCTGGCCAAAAAGTTCTCTGCATTAGGCTAAAAAAGAGAGGCGCATTCGACAAAAGCGTCGAATTCCGGGTCAAACACGTCGAATTCGCTTAGAGTTGCGTCGAATTCCAGGTCAAACGCGTCGAATTCGCACACAGTTGCGTCGAATTCGTTCTCAAAGTGGTTGAATCCCAGCATGAATACGTCGAATAAATAATGCAGGCCAAAAAGTTCTCTGCATTAGGCTAAAAAAGAGAGGCGCATTCGACAAAAGCGTCGAATTCCAGGTCAAACACGTCGAATTCGCTTAGAGTTGCGTCGAATTCCGGGTCAAACACGTCGAATTCGCTTAGAGTTGCCGTCGAATTCCGGGTCAAACACGTCGAATTCGTTCTCAAAGTGGTTGAATCCCAGTATGAATACGTCGAATAAATAATGCAGGCCAAAAAGTTCTCTGCATTAGGCTAAAAAAGCGAGACGTAATCGACAAAAGCGTCGAATTCCAATCCAAACATATCGAATTTCCATCCAAACGCGTCGACTCTGCCAATCATGTTGCCGAATAACAACCCAAAACGTGGCCGAGTCCTTTTTTTACCAAAAGTTTCTCCTTTCGATCGCCCCAGCAACAACCAGACTCCTTAAATTTGTTACAAAACCTTGAACTTCTAAAAAATTCAAGTAAAAAAGCAGGAATCAGGCATATTTTCGCGAACCTTATCATGACTAAAATTTAGGGAGGGATCCGTTTGATTGAAAAAGACTTGACAAAGCCCATTATTTTACTGCAGCACGAAGCGGCGCTGAGAAGATTACCTGCAAATCACCGGAAAAGGGAGGAAATCGAGCACAAAAGGGATACATTAAACGCGGGATACAAGGGGGAACAAAGAATCCAATACTTTTTAAGCTTGCTTCCTGAAAAGCGCTACCATATTTTCCACGATATCAGACTTCCGATCGGCAATTCCTTCTTCCAAATTGACGCCCTTCTTCTATCGCCAAATGCCAATTTCATTATAGAAGGAAAAAACAATGCAGGATCGTTATTTTTAGATAAAAATCAGCTCGCGCAAGAAATTAACAGTGAACATACCATTTACCAAAATCCGCTCACCCAAGTGAACCGTCACAAACTTCTTTTAAACTATCTGTTTGAAAAATACGAGCTGCCTTGGCCGGTTTTTGAACATTTGGTATGCATAAGCAATCAATCAGCAACCATTACGATCAGTCCAGGCTACCATGAAGCCGAAAAAAGGGTCTGCAAAGCAGATAACCTGTTAAAGAAAATCGATGAATATGAAAAATTTTACAAAAAAGATCAGCTCGATGAAAAATCGATTCATAAAATCAAGAGATTTCTGCTAAAGAAGCATACCCCAAATCAGATCAATTTTTTGGAAAAGTATGACTTAGGCAAGAGCGAAATCCTAACAGGGGTTCAATGTCCAAAATGTGATCGAATCGGCATGAATTACCAGCATGGTCATTGGATTTGCCCATTCTGTCACACGGTATCAAAAAATACCCATATCCAAGCTATTGAAGATTATTTCTTGCTGATCAAAACTTCAGGCAACAATGCGGAGCTGAGAGAATTTCTTCGTCTTCCATCTGCCAGAATCGCGACTTACCATCTTTCCCAACTTCATCTTTCCTCAACGGGTACAACAAAAGGAAAAGTATACCACCAGCCATTTTAAAAAAATCCACTATATTCCAAACATGTTTCTCTTCCTAAAACAAACACTAAACCTAAATGAGCTTAGGGGGGACATGGATGAAGAAATTTTTATACATTCTTCCATTGTTTTTTATACTTCTATCGCAAACTGCACAGGCTGCCCTATCCAATCAACCCATCCATTGGGGTTTCAAAAAAGGAACGAATGAGCAACAGGCCGAGGCCGGAGCCCAACTCGACAATCTTTTGCAAAAATACGGCGGTTTTTACAAAGGCGATTCCAATAAAAAAATAGTGTACCTTACTTTTGACAATGGCTATGAAAATGGGTACACCGAAAAAATCCTTGATGTTTTAAAAAAAGAAAAAGTGCCAGCAACCTTTTTCGTCACGGGACATTACTTAAACTCTGCTCCTGAGCTTGTCAAACGGATGGTCAAAGAAGGACATATTGTCGGCAATCACTCCTGGTTTCATCCCGACCTAACCACAAACAGCGATTCCGATATCCAGGAAGAGCTGGACAAAGTTCGAGACCGGACAAAAGAGCTGACAGGGCAAAAAGAGATGAAGTATTTACGTCCACCGAGAGGAATCCTGAGTGAGAGAACTTTAAAGGTGGCCAAAGATTTAGGCTATACGCATGTGATGTGGTCGCTTGCATTTGTCGATTGGAATGTAAACCAGCAAAAAGGTTGGCAATATTCATATGACAATATTATGAAACAAGTTCATCCGGGCGCCGTTATGCTGCTACACACGGTTTCCAAAGACAATGCCGATGCATTGGAGAAAGTCATCAAAGACTTAAAAAAGCGCGGATACAAATTCAAAAGCCTTGACCATTTAGCAAAAACCATCCAATAAACCGAATTCCCCGGAATTCGGTTTTTCCTATTTTCCTCAGGAACATGCTATAATACGAAAAAAGCAAAAAGGATGGGTCGCAAAAAGTGTGGAAAAAAAAGATCCAAATCGATGCACCATATAATTTTGACCGGGTACTTGAACGCCAAGCTCTCGACCCGCTTAACCAAATTGATAAAAAACACAGGGAAATCAAAGTGCCGATCATTGTGAATCGTGAAAAATACGTTGTCGAAGTGAGGGGAACCGGAACGACCGAGGCGCCTGCCTTTCTTTTATCCGGAAAAAAGGATGAAAACAAAGAAGAGCAAATCAAGCGAATAGCTGAAATTTTCCAATGGAATGTCCCGTTAAAACCTGTTTACGATCACTTTCAGCAAACGGATTTAACTGAACTTTTTAACGAACATTTCGGCACCCCGCTCGTACTTGATTTTGATCCATTCTCTTCGCTGTTAAAAAGCATCATCCACCAACAACTGAATTTATCGTTTGCCTTCACCTTAACAGAACGGTTTGTCAAAACATTTGGCTCACAACTTGAGGATGTCTGGTTTTATCCGGATGCTGAGAAAATTGCGGAATTAACCGTCGAGCAGCTCCGAGAATTGCAGTTCAGCGGCAGGAAAGCGGAATATGTGATTGGCATTGCGAGGAATGTGACAGGCGGGGAACTCGATTTTTCAGCCTTAAAACAGGAAGACGAAGAAGAAATTTTTAAAAACCTGATTAAAATTCGCGGCGTCGGGCCGTGGACGATTCAAAACTTTCTGCTGTTCGGGCTCGGTCGGCAAAATCTTTTTCCAACAGCAGACATTGGCATTCAAAATGCTTTAAAAAAACTATACAAGCTTGAGCAAAAACCAACCCAGGAAGAAATGGAACGCTTCAAACAGGGATGGGAACCGTACTTGAGCTATGCTTCTTTGTATTTGTGGAGAAGCATCGAGTAGATGGAGTGAACGAAATGAGCGAACAAGGTATAAAAATAAAAGAAAAACAAACCTTTCCCATAACCATAAAACGACTTGGAATTAATGGCGAAGGGGTCGGTTATTTTAAAAAGCAAGTCGTGTTTGTCCCTGGTGCTTTGCCTGGCGAGGAAGTAGTCGTGGAAGCGAACAAAATCCACCCGAAGTTTGCCGAAGCAAAGCTGAAAAAAATCCGCCGCCAATCCCCATACCGCGTCAAACCTCTTTGCCCGGTCTATGAGCAATGCGGCGGCTGCCAGCTTCAACATTTGCGTTATGACCAGCAGCTTAAGGAAAAACGTGATATCGTCATTCAAGCCCTGGAACGGCACACGAAGCTAAACATTGACAGTCTCGATATCCGCGAGACGATCGGAATGGACAACCCGTGGGAATACCGCAATAAAAGCAGCTTCCAGCTCGCAGAAAAAAACGGCAAGGTGCTCGCTGGTTTATATGGCCTAAATACACATCAGCTAATCGATATTGACCATTGTGCCGTTCAGCACGGGCAAACGAATGAAGCAACCGCCATGGTTAAAAGGATTTTGGAAGATTTGCACATTCCAATATATAATGAGCGGTCACGCAAAGGAATGGTTCGCACGATTGTCACCCGCGTCGGCGTGCAAACAGGCGAACTTCAAGTGGTGCTGATCACCACGCAAAGGGAGTTGCCGAAAAAAGACTTATTGATTCAGGAAATTCAAAAAAGGCTGCCAAACGTTCAGTCGATTGTGCAGAACATCAACGGTCAGAAAACATCGCTGATTTTTGGTGAAGAAACCGAAGCACTGGCCGGCAAAGAGTTCATTCAAGAGACATTGGGTGATTTGCAATTTGAATTATCCGCGCGCACTTTCTTTCAACTGAATCCGCTGCAAACCGTTACGCTTTACAATGAAGTCAAAAAAGCGGCCGGGTTGACTGGCAAGGAGAAAGTGGTGGATGCTTACTGCGGTGTCGGAACAATTGGCCTCTGGCTTGCCGATCAAGCCGGTGAAATCCGGGGGATGGACATCATCCCTGATTCGATCAAGGACGCCAAGAAAAATGCCAAACGGCACGGCTTCACCAACACAAAGTATGTCCCGGGAAAAGCGGAAGAAGTCCTGCCCAAATGGGTAAAAAAGGGCTGGCATCCCGACGTCATCATCGTCGACCCGCCGCGCACAGGCTGCGATCAACAGCTCCTGCAAACAATAGGAAAAGTCCAGCCGCAAAAGGTGATCTACGTATCGTGCAACCCATCCACCTTGGCAAAAGACATCCAAACCTTGAGCCCAAAATACGAAGTGAAATACATCCAGCCCGTGGATATGTTCCCGCAGACAAGCCACGTCGAGTGTGTTGTCTTGATGTCAAGGGTTGAGGAATAAGCTCTATTCAAAGTATTGATAAATAAAGGGTTTCCTGACATTGAACTTTGCTCACGGCTACTTTGCCGAGGATGTTAAAGTCGGGAAACCCTCATTTTTATTCTTTGAGGAAACATATCAACTACCCTGAAAACGATAGGGTCGAGTTGATAGATTAGATTTTTTATTGGGGTTGAGGAGACAGTATAGATGTATTATTTAATCTTCTCGTACAGCATCTGTATCGAAAATTCTATCCAGTTCCTCGTTTGATGTTATGCCACGAACTTTATTCCTAATCGTTGTTTTTCCCATATCTAGTCGATAGAAATGTTCACGACCATCTACACCTTTTTTAAGTCGAATGAGCTGAATCCTGCCAAATATATCCCAATGCTTCTCTGCGAATTTTGCTAAACCCACTGCCTTAGGATAATTGTCTTTTCGGCTAGGATCGTGTGGTTCTAAAATATCAAAAACATAACCTTGTGCATCAGATCTAACAATAACTAAATCCGGGAACATAGGAGTGGTGACACCGCTGACTTCGTAAGGGATTTCTAGTGACCACTTTTTGCGGTCAAGATTACGTAACCAGCATACAGCACCATTGTTAAGCTCTTCTGTAATAACTCCGCTTTCCCATGGATTCAGTGATGTTTCAAATGTGCCGTCCTCTAAACAATAAAGATGCTGCTCAAATTTACTGCTATTATCTGGTTTAGAAAAATCAATAGAATCTGGTAATATCCATGGTACAGATATCGGTTGTACAGAAGCATTAGTTAATCTTTCATAGACATTCTTTCGTGCCTCGCTAAGTCTAGCAATGGATCGCTTGTTGTTTTCGTACAGTGTTATGAATTCTTCTTCAGCATAGTCATTAATCCTTTCCATTGCATCAGTATCATGTGTAAGAATGATGATTTCTTTTTTTACATCAATATGGTCTCGGGTACTATGACGAATCCAATATTCCTTGTGTAAACCCTCTCCCAACAACCTTCCAGCTTGCTCAAAATGTCGGGAAATATCAAAATCGGACATGGTCATTGTCTGTGTTTCTTCATCAAAGGAGTAGGCATTGTCTCCGTATTCAAATATCAGTGTACCGAGAGCAAAACCAGTAATTGAAGCCCCTCGAGTGTCAAAGTCTCCACTTTCTTTTATCCGTGAAATCTCACCATCCATTTTTGATAAAACAGCATTTTTAACAGTTTTCTGCGCCCCTAAGTCAATACCATCCATCGTCAGTGCACGTGAAAGCTGTATTAATAATTTAAGTGGTGCCTGCTTTCGAGATGAATCTATCCGATAAGTTATGAGGTTATCCATTGCCTCAAATACATCGGAATAGGCAAGGTTTCGTCCAAGTGTAACAAGCTCTTTACTAGTGCCTGTTTCGGTAGGCATAGCAGCCTCACTGTCACGCAGGGCATTAACTACATTCTTCACTGTTTCTTCATCAAAGTATGGAAGAAATAGGCTGACACTATTAAGCTCAGCATCAGAAGAAATCCGTCTTGCCAAAGGTGTACGTATCATACGTCCTAGCAACTGAGCAATATAAGTATAGTCTTGGGCACTGCGGAATGACATCATCGTTTCAGCTCGCGGGCAGTCCCAACCTGTGGAAAGATTCATTTTGAAAAACACAATCAGCACATTTTCTTCTTCTTGAATTCGGGATGCTTCAATTTGCTGAATTTCAACATCACGTACTTTAAGTGTGCCATGGTCATTAAAAGTATGTACTGCTTCTCCAGGCTGTAACTTGCGTCCCAGCGATTCTTCTAGTAAATCGATGCAAGCCCCCAAATCGGTTTGGGTTGCTATACGATCATTCCCATCATCAACTTGAATAACAAGAATAGGGTTTATCATTTTTTCATCTTCGCGCTCACAGTAAGTCTTCCAATGAGTGCATTTTTTGCGCCAATTATCAATTGCCCCTTTAAACATGGTCATATCAGCATTAAATTGAATATCTGGATAGTGAATAATAATTCTATCTTTCAAAAGACCTGACTCACGAACCTGCTCAGGAGGGACGATGACTTTTTGAACCGTTGAAGTCGTTCCGGCAATTAAGTTATCAAATCTCTGAGGAGTTGCAGTCACACCTATAATTAAAGGCATGACGCAAAGACCGTCATCTTCACTACCCTTAATGAATTTTTGCATGATAGATTGCGCCTTATTTTCTGCTTGCACAGATGTATAAGTTCCCCTATGTGCTTCATCTATCACCACATAAAACTTTTTAGGAATCCGTTTAGCAGTATTAGTAAGGGTTTCCCATATGGAATACTGCCGCTTATCAGATGATGAAGTCAGTAGCTTATCAGAACCGAGTTTTTGTGTATTTAGAAAATAAACGTGACCACCTTCGAAATACTCAGCACTAAAGTTTGAATCAATAGTTACCAAGTCCCTAACAGGGATTTTATCTGATTTGCTTTCAATTTTTAAGCGTGTTTGCTCGTTAAGTTCTGGTGAATCGGAAAGCCAAACAAATACTGAATCTGGATCTCCAATGTTGTCCTCATTACCATAGAGTATTTCTTCAAAAAGAGTCGTCATAATAATAGTTTTTCCCGAACCAGTTGGTGCGGAAAACGAGATTATCTGAGGCTTATTTTCACGCCATACTGCATGAGCATCCTTAATTGCAGAATGCAGTTCACCAAGGGCTGTTTCCTGAAAAGGAAATAATATATCTCTCATTTATGAATCCCTCCTGCTTCCTAACACAAAGTTATCGATATAATCTCGATATAATTGATATGTGTTATTTACTTTTACTCCGGCAGCCATTTCCCGGAATGCTTCCTCGGAGTTAGTTACAAAATAGACCATTTGGATACCGTTCTCTTCAGAAAGCTTTTCGGCAAATTCTGCGAACCGTGTTTCATCGACTAAAATAGCAAAGCCATTTTGCGGAAGAATTAACATCTCTGGTTCTTCATTGTAATTTACTTCTGGTCGCTTTCCAATAGCTCCAGATTTGAGCCAAAGTAATGGTAGTATTTCGTGGAACTGTTGGCCCAATGAAACAAGATTTTTATCCAAGAATTCTAGCTTGAAGTATTCAGCATTTGCAGGAAAACCATCGCTCATTGGACGTTTAACTTGTGATGTTACAATAATGGGGCCTAGCAATTCTGAAACACGTGTCTTAATTGACTTGAATATGGCAGTCGATTTTGAGGCTATATAAAAGTCTGATATTTGATCCTGTTCTTCAATGGCAGATAACCACTCATCAACTGCATTTACATCAAAAAGAATTGATGCTGTATGTTTATTTGAAACAATGAATTTACAGTCTTTGGTTACTAATGATTGCGGCAATTGTGACTTTCCTTCCTTATTTCGAAGTAAAGAAACAATTTGCTTTTTTGCAGCTGCTGTTAATTCTGTAGGGTTATCGACAAAACTTAACTGATAGAATGAACGGTCTACTTCATCAGATACAGTCTGAGTAGTAAAGTACTCACCCGTTAAGACAGAGCTATCATCACGTCTTCCAAGGATACTATACTTTGTTCTAGGCCAAGTTATAGCACGACATATTCCATGTTTTTCCCATTCAATATCACCGGGCTTATAGCCATTTTTTTTCAAGGTTTTTGATTCATCATCTGAGACTTCGTTATTAGTTACTAAAATGCAGCGGCGGTTTCCGTTGTCCTCAGCATTAAGTAAATTTACTGCGTGTAATGTGGTACCACTTCCTGCAAAGAAGTCAACAATCAATGCGTCTTTCTTACCCGAAACTGCGAATGTTAGCGCTTCGCGGACTGCATAGAGTGATTTGGGATATGAGAAGCCACCACCAAGTATGGCCTTGATCATATCAGTACCGTGGGCTTCTGCATTACATAACGGATCTGTCCAGACAGTTTTAGGTGGTTCACTTTCCCTACGAAGAATTACTTCTATTCGGTCTCCTCGCCTTTCAACATACATTCGATCCCTAACAGTTTCTACAGTATCTCGTCCATATCTCCATTTCTTTTCTATGCCATTTTTATCAATAGGCCAGACATAAATGGTACCATCGTCATTGTGTTCTACTTGTGCTGATGGATGTAATTCCTTATCAAGTAAATCACCGAAACCGATAATGTTATAATTCGAGTCTAAAATTACGGGATAGAAACATGTTGCGCCTTCATAACGACCTGAGGTACTTCCCCAACGTCTTAGATTATAGACATCGCCACCAGTATGCTGTTTACGGTAAATAATACTATCAGCTGAATATGAAAATATTGCATATTCGTGAGTTACAGAGAATTTTTTACCCTGAGTTCCACCGGGATTATGCTGAATGGTTACGCAAGTATGAGTTAGGTTTGGAAAAATCTCATGAAGAAGAACCCATAGATGCGCATATTCATTATCATCTATTGTAGTAATCAAAACACCATCATCAGCAAGTATTCTTTTTGCAATCTTTAATCGCTTTTGCATCATTGAGAGCCACTTACTGTGTCGCCAGTTGTCACTAGAATCAACATAGTTATTATTGTATTTCCAATCCCGCGCACCGGTGTTGTATGGGGGGTCAATATAAATACAATCAACCTTCTTAGGGTAGAGATATTCCAGTAACTGAAGGGCATGATAATTGTCTGCTTCAATGATTGTATGCCATAAGTTACTATCAGGTGCATTTTTAACTGAATCAATAGGCTGGAGGGTGGGGAAAATTGGCTCGCCAAATTGAGCAACTGAAACTAGCTCCGTGATTGGTATGTTCTCAGTATTACCAGTTGCTTTGTTACGACAAAGGGCAGTATCTCCATCTAATTTCAGCACCGTATATACATTATTAATATGGCCTGTTTTTTGTGCAACAGTAGAGCCACGTTTGATAGAAACCTCATAAAGTGGAGTGCATTCAGGGATATGTTCCTCAAATACAAGTCCAAATTTTTTATTTTTTGAAATGCGGGCAAATTCCTCTTCCAAGCGGCTACGCAAGGAAGTGTCCGGAATTTGGCGCAATAAATCATCAATTGCAGCCATTTCTTTTGATCCTCCTATGTTAATAATCATTCGATTCGTATTTACTCCACGAACGACCAAATAATTCATTTCCGTCCGATAAGCGTAAGATTGCTGTCGATTCTAAAATTTTATGAGCCTTTGTAGTTGTAGAGTCAGCTTTATCAAATGCAATAAAAACCTGACGTCTACTAGCCTGATAACGCTCCAATATGCGTTCCAGATGAACATCCTCGATACGCTTTAAAATATTTGAATCATGGATAAGTGCAGGGATAGGCCGTAATTCAAGTATGCTTAAATCGTACACAACAAGGCTTTTGTATGCTGTTCCCTCACTTGTATTGCTAGGTGTTTCAAAGATGATTCCCTTTTGGGGAGTAATATACAAAAGAGGAGCGGTCTCCTCTCTCTCAGTTACTACGCCATTTATTATTTCCATGCGCAGATTTATGTCATCTTGTATTTCCTCCAACTTTTCTGTTTGTTGCAACAACAGTTGTTCAAGTATTTGTTCCGATTCAGCTCGTGTTTCTTGAAGTTCCTTTTGATGAATTAACTCAGCTGTTTCTTCTTCAAGTTTATCGATGCTTTTAGACACATTAACACACTGGGATAGTACCCTCTCAGACATCTCTTTTGCAAGACCAGATTCTTCAATTTTTCGATTAAGGCGCGTAATCTCTTTGTCATATTCACCGATTAGTGGTTGTAATCGCTCGATTTCCTCATCCATTTCTTCACTTAGAATTTCTCTGATTTTTTTATGAAAATATTCAATCTCTTCAAAAGCCTTTAAATTAGTGTTTGGGAAAAAATGTACCAAGGAATCAAATTCACTTGCGGTGTCGACTTTGTTATCAGCAATATTGTTCTTTATAGCATTTAGCTGTGATTGGAGGCGATTACGCTTGCGAACAAAGATATTCAACTCTTTTTGGATTGCTGAAATTCGTTCAAACGTTTGAGTGTCAAATCCGAACAATGCTAATTGAGCTTCTTCACTATTTTTCATTAGCTTTTGAAGTCTATTCCTCAACGACTCTATTGTTTTTTGGTTACTTTCAATTTTCTCTATATCCACTTTCTGGCGCTGACGTGACTTAAGTTGTGATGATTTAATTCCGAGTTCTTCCTCCATACTTTTTATAGAAGCAAGAATTCTGTAATGCCCAAATAGCTTTAATAGAAAATCTACAGCTTTTTCATCCTGCTCACGTGGTTTTACCAGCAACGGATACTTTTCAAGTGTATTTTCACGACCATAGATACGGAAAAAACGCTCGGTTATTTCTGAAAATGTAAGGGCAGGAAGCTCAATTTTATATTCCTGAAACAGAAATTTCCGAAAATCTTCTAGCGATAATTTTGTAATGAATCGGCCCTCTTCATCGCTTCGATATACATTTTTAGGATCATCCGTACTTCTATAGAAATAGTATGGCTGTTCATCAAACTCGAAAGTGAAATAGATGATATGCGAACCTATTTCCTTTTTTATATCATCAGTTAGGGAGTAATAGCTTTCACCGCCGAATACATAATCTATAATCCATAGAAATGTTGATTTTCCGATTGCGTTGCTACCGCCTGCGCTACCTAAAACTGTATTTAGGCCTGAATTAAACCGGATAACTCGATGATCCGGTGCAAATTTATCACACTGAATTTCCTTTAACATAGCGAAGCACCCTCCCTTCCTCAATTAATTCAATTTTACCTAATGCAAACAAGCAATTTAAAGCACTCAGGAAATCAGCCATGTCCTTTTTACGAAAAGTTGTTATTTCAAACAATTCTTTAGGGGACATGTCCTGTTGTGCCAATGCCTCTAAGATATCTGGGAACAGAGCAATAACGCTATTAGTATAAGGAATTACTTTATTTGGTAATCTCATCGAACACCTCACACCTTTGTACGAAGTAGGAGATTATAATCTCACACGCACCTCTATATTTGCGGCCTGTCTTTTCAAACAATGTTTCAACAAGCAGATAGTAAATTTCGCTTTGCGATATATGTGATTCACTTGCATCTTCATACATCCGCCTAACATTTCTAGCAAATTTATCAACGTTTAAACTGTTTTCTCCTGCAAGCCTATATAATGAATCGTTGACCCCTTCATATAACTGCCGAACATCTCCGAGCACCCGGTCTTTCAACCGTTTTTCGGTAATTTTATTTTCTACCTTAACAGGTTCGATTTTTAACTGTGTATCATCGGTTACATCCATTAAATCGACTTCCCGAAGTACTTGTTCAATTTGCTTCTCTATTACATATCGTGAAGTAGCATCTCTTGCCATCATAAGATTTTCCAAGTCACGCTTGTCCGAGAGTAAAGCCAATTTCTCTTCTTCGGAGGCACTTTGCATTTCACGTTCACAATTAACACATAGAACCACTTCATCAGTTTCTGAAAGGCGAACGACCTTAGCGTAGTTAATGTCGTTGCCTTCTTTTTTTATACCTAAAACTCTTCCGCACTTTTGGCATTTGCCCCCTGTTTCTGCAAGCAATACGAGGGAGTGGGCATCAATCGCAATTTCGTAAGCAGTCTTTGGAGTCAAATTACTATATGTATTAATAAGGCTTATGTCTAATCTTTTATCTTCAAAGGACTGTATGTATTCATTTGTTATCTCGCGAACACTACCCTCACAATTTCGATTTTCGACGTTAAGCACTGTATAAAGTAGGATGCCTGCAAGAAAGTCCTCTAATACAAAGGCATTACGCTTTATGATATCTTCCTTTGTCATGCTGTTTACTAATTCAACAACTGTATCAGGCTTGATAGAGTCATCAGATGCAATAATGTCCTTCAAGGCTAAAACGATTAGATTTCTCTTATTACTATCCAACATCTGGAGAATGTTTTGCTTAAAGTAATCTGAGATAGCATGAGGGTCTGCACCAGGAGCGGTATCGGTTACTATAGGGGATAGATTCTTTTTACCTAGTATTAAATCTGAAACGGTACCATCTTCTCCACTAATATCATAGGTAGGCGCAATAGAAAGCAGCATGGTACCACACAATCGTTTTTGTGAAATTCTTTTAGCCTTGCATCTCTTTAAAATTGTTGCAAAAGTACCAAAGCATAACTTTTTCATACATTGCGCCTCCTTCAATAGTTTTATTTCTTCGGAGTATCATCATCGATGTAGTCAACGATATCGCCTATGTTAACTTCAAGAGCTTTACATATTCTTCCTAACACATCCATGCTTACCGGTAAATCTTTCCCCATTTTTGCTAACGTTGTTGAAGTTAAATTTGTTTTTTCCATTAAATCCTTTTTCAACATCTTTTTATCAATTAAAAGTTTCCATAGTTTATTATAACTAAATGCCATTTTTAACGCCCTCCAAGCACTATTGGATGGTTTTTATTAATGCGTATTTACTATTATAGCAATTTACTAAGCGTGTTTCAATCAATAATCTAAAAATACTAAGCATTTCTTTACGAATGCTTAGTTTTTTTGTCGTGGTGAAAATGAAAAAGATTTGCGGAGTATCAGCGGAGTATCAGCAGAGTGTCAGCTGAGGATTTCAGATGTCCAAATTAATAAAATTTAAATAGATGGTAAGACAAGCTTACTTTTAGCAAAAAAGAAAAACTCGTTCGCTTACCAGCTATAAATATATCAAATGCCTGATTTGCAATAAGGGCAAAGGATACATATTGTTACGTTTCAGTCCGTTAAGGATTGTTATGCGTTGCAATAGAAGTACCTTACCTTGTTGCGCTCATTTTCAGGACAAAGGGTCTGTGTACTTCGAGGCACAGACCTATTTTTGTATCCTTTGCCGCCAATGCAGTCCGGCGGAAAGGATGCAAAATGAAAATTAGAATTATGTACGACAACAAACCTACCTATTTGGAGGTACCAGACGAGGACTTTACTTTAATGATTGATGCAGATTACGAGGACAGGCTATCCTGTGCCGAAGATAAGGAAACGGTAACTCGTCGTTCACCACAGGAGATTATGGACGAGCGTTTTAACAAGCCCGACTACAATAACTGGCACAAGTTTGATAGAAACAGAGGGATGCCAAAGAAGCCATTCCGTAAAGATGACCAAGCTGTAGATGAAACCGATCATATGGACTATTTCTCTGATAACACACATGAAGAGACTCGTGAGAAAAAAGAAGAATATGAGTATTGCTGTGAGATTATTCGTACCATTCTTAAGCCGAAACATTCAGAACCTTTTATTGCTGTATATCTTGATGGCATGTCAATGACCGACTATGCAAAAAGTGTGGGTGTAAGTAAAAGTGCTATTTCACACCGTTTAGATACAGCCAAGAAGAATTTCAAAAAAGTTTTTCCAGAATCCTCAACTTTTCCCTCTTGCCACGGCTAATAGATAGAGGGCAGTACATAAACGCTCTCGGAAAGAGGTGAAGAACATGAAACACAACTTGAAAATCAGTGTTTCAAAAACTCCACAGTCTGGCGGGATTGTCTCCTGTCGTAATGTCACTATAAGGGAGCGTTTCCTACGTTTCTTACTTGGTGATAAGCAGAAACTGACTATCCTTGTCCCGGGTGACACCGTAAAGGAACTCGCCATTAGTGAGATTAAGGAGGGAGGATTAAACCATGAGCAAAATCAAACTTCTTCTTGATGTGGTTTCTGATATGCGCTCTTTGGCAGACAGTATACAAGCGGTTGCTGATGCAATGGCGGGCAATGAACCTGTCGAAGCAAAAGAACCGACTACACCTGTAAAAAAACCTGCGCCAAAGAAAAAGGAAATCACTCTGGAGGAAGTCAGAGCAAAACTCGCTGAAAAGAGCCAAGCCGGTCTTACTGCCCAAGTAAGAGAAATCATCCAAAAATACGGTGGCTCTAAATTAAGCGAAGTTGACCCGAAACATTATGCAGACATGCTGAAAGATGCGGAGGTACTAGGCAATGAGTGATCACGCAGTACTTTCCGCATCGGGGTCCCATAGGTGGCTGAATTGCCTTCCATCTGCAAGATTGGAACTAGAATTTGAAAATAACGAATCCAATGCAGCTGCTGAAGGCACCGCCGCCCATGCTCTTTGTGAACACAAACTTAAAAAAGCACTTCACATGAGAAGTAAACGGCCAGTCTCGGTGTATAACTCTGATGAAATGGAAGAACACAGCGATGCCTATGTTGAATTTGTAATGGAGCAGTTTGAATTGGCAAAACAAAGCTGTACGGACCCGTTAATACTTATTGAACAACGTCTTGATTTTTCCTGCTATGTACCACAGGGGTTCGGAACTGGTGACTGCATCATCATTGGCGATAAAAAGCTTCATATTATCGATTTTAAGTACGGCATGGGTGTGTTAGTAGATGCAGCAGGAAACCCACAGATGAAATTGTACGCCCTTGGAGCTTTGGAAATCTACGATAGCTTGTATGACATCGAAGAGGTTTCCATGACCATCTTCCAACCTCGCAGGGAAAATGTCAGCACATGGACAATCCCGGTAAATGAATTAAAAGACTGGGCAGAAAACGAGCTTAGACCAAAGGCCAAAAAAGCTTATGAAGGCGAAGGTAACTACCTTCCAGGTGAATGGTGTACATTCTGTCGAGCGGCTGTTAAATGCCGTGCAAGAGCAGAAGAAAAGCTGAAATTAGCACAGATGGAATTTAAACTGCCTCCCCTGCTTACGGATTCCGAAATTGAGGAAGTTCTCTCTAAACTGTCCGACCTTACAAAGTGGGCAAATGAAATCATTGATTATGCGACGGATGCTGCCGTTAATCAAGGGAAAGAGTGGCACGGCTTTAAGGTAGTCGAGGGCAGGTCTATCCGTAAATATAAGGACGAAGAGGCCGTGGCTGAAGCAGCCAAGGCAAATGGCTATAATGATATCTATCGTCAGAGTCTTATTACCCTTACGGAAATGCAGAAGCTGATGGGTAAATCGAAATTTCAAGAAATCCTCGGTGGTCTCATACATAAACCACCAGGTAAGCCAACGCTGGTTCCACTTTCGGATAAGAGGCCAGCTATGAATATATCAAACGTAAAAAACGAATTTAATGAAATAACGGAGGAATTAGAATATGAATAATCAAAACAGAACGAAGGTTGTTACAAGCATCAACACACGTCTTAGCTATTTTCACGGTTGGGAACCCGTATCCATCAATGGCGGAGCGGAAAAGTACAGCGTATCCGTATTGATTCCCAAAACAGATAAGGAAACCATCAATGCTATCAATGCAGCAGTAGATGCAGCCATTGAAGAGGGCATTGCAAAGTTTGGTGGTAAAAAGCCGAATAAGGCGGCTATTAAACTGCCACTTCGAGATGGTGACGTAGAACGTGATGACGAGGCTTACAAAGGACATTACTTTGTAAATGCCAACAGCAAGACTCCACCCCAAATAGTAGATAAAGCAGTTAGACCTATCCTGGATCGCAACGAGGTTTACAGCGGTTGTTATGCAAGAGTATCCCTAAATTTCTATGCTTTTAACTCTAATGGCAATAAGGGTGTGGCCTGCGGACTTGGTAACATTCAGAAGATAAGGGATGGAGAGCCTTTAGGTGGAAGAACCAATGCTGCTGATGATTTCACAACCATTGAAGATGATGATTTTTTAGCATAAAGAATAAATACAGACGAGGTGGTGGAGGTTGTTCTTCTGCCACCTCGTTTGCATTGGAAAGGGCGGTAATACATGAATTCTATTTCTATTGATATTGAAACGTTTAGTAGCGCCAACCTTCAAAAGTCTGGTGTTTACCGTTATACCGAGAGTGATGATTTTGAAATTTTACTATTTGGCTATTCAGTGGATGGCGGTGAAGTACAGGTGGTTGACCTTGCTTGTGGAGAGGAAATCCCAGATGAAATTATAAACGCACTTATCGATAATTCCGTCACCAAGTGGGCTTTTAATGCAATGTTTGAGCGTGTGTGTCTATCAAAATGGCTTAACCTTACTGAATATCTTGACCCCGCATCCTGGAAATGTTCCATGATATGGTCGGCATATATGGGATTACCACTTTCTTTGGAGGGAGTCGGTGCAGTTTTGGGTTTGGAGAAACAAAAGCTAACAGAGGGTAAAGAACTCATCAAATATTTTTGTACACCCTGCTCCCCTACTAAATCAAATGGCGGTCGAGTTCGTAATCTGCCAGAACATGACGAGGATAAATGGGAACGTTTTAAAGCATATAACCTTCGTGATGTGGAAGCTGAAATAGCTATACAACAGAGATTATCTAAGTTTCCGATGCCGGAGACCATTTGGGAGGAGTATCATCTCGACCAGGAAATCAATGATCGTGGCATTGCCATTGACATGGCTTTCGTAAAACAGGCTGTTGTGATGGATGAACATTCCCGTGAAAAGCTAATGGCTACAATGCAAGAAATAACCAATTTAGAGAATCCAAACTCTGTACAACAAATGAAAGACTGGCTTGCTAACAATGGGCTAGAAACAGATACACTTGGTAAAAAAGCGGTTGCTGAGATGTTAAAGACGGCTCCTGAACCACTAGGCACTGTTTTGGAACTTCGGCAACAACTTGCAAAATCATCGGTGAAAAAATACACGGCAATGGAAAATGCGGTATGTAGTGACGGTCGTGCAAGAGGAATGTTTCAGTTTTATGGTGCAAACAGAACTGGTAGATTTTCAGGCAGGCTGATTCAGTTGCAAAATCTCCCCCAAAACCATATGCCTGATTTGGAACAGGCTCGTGCTTTAGTTCGTAGCGGAAACTTTGATGCTCTTACCTTACTTTATGATTCTATCCCGGAGGTACTGTCGGAACTTATCCGAACTGCTTTTATACCACAGGAGGGCATGAAGTTTATAGTTGCAGATTTTTCAGCGATTGAAGCTCGCGTTATCGCCTGGCTTGCGGGAGAAAAATGGAGAATAGATGTATTCCAAAACGGCGGTGACATCTACTGTGCCAGTGCCTCTCAGATGTTTAATGTACCTGTTGAAAAGCATGGTGTGAACGGTCACCTTCGTCAGAAAGGGAAAATAGCCGAACTTGCCCTCGGTTATGGTGGATCTGTTGGAGCATTAAAATCAATGGGTGCTTTGGAGATGGGAATTGAAGAAGAGGAACTTCAGCCCCTTGTAACGGCTTGGAGACAATCCAATCCCAATATCACAAAACTTTGGTGGGATGTTGACCGTGCAGTAAAAACTTGTGTTAAGCAAAAAACTCCTACAGAGATACACGGCATTAAATTTATCTATCAAAGTGGAATGCTCTTTATTGTCCTCCCCTCTGGTAGACGGCTTGCCTATGTGAAACCTCGTATGGGAGAGAATCTGTTTGGCGGTGAGTCGGTTACTTATGAAGGTGTCGGTGGAACGAAGAAATGGGAAAGAATCGAAAGCTACGGTCCCAAATTTGTAGAGAATATTGTTCAAGCAATCAGTCGTGATATTTTGTGTCATGCCATGCAGACATTAAAGAATTGTTCCATTGTGGCTCATGTGCACGATGAAATTATCATCGAGGCAGATATGGGAATGTCACTTTCTGCTATCTGTGAGCAGATGGCTAGGATACCAATCTGGGCAAATGGTCTGTTACTTAGTGCTGACGGCTATGAGTGTCAGTTTTATAAAAAAGATTAAGTTATATATAATTGGGTATTCGGATTAACTTGTGGAATGAGGTTAACAGACCTTCAAATGTTAAATAACGAAAATAGGATAGCACTTATTTTATAACTAGTAAGTGCTATCCTGTTTGTTCCACAATCGCCCGATAATGGAATATGCATTTTACTTAGGGATAACAGGAACCCAAAGTTCATGTCTTGGTTTATGCTTCGGACCATAATAACATTCGATACACGGTAAATTTGCAAGTTCATACTCAGATGTTGGAACCCACTCAGAATATAAACGTTTCCATGCATCTACTATATTTGGAAAAACTGCCCATGTACTTGCAGGAATAATAAGCGTTTCCATATCTGAAGGTGGAACCCCATCGTATCTTACCCCCATAAAGTAGGAAAACTCTTCATCTGTTATGGCAGCTTCCTTTCCACAAACCCCCAAAAGGCTTTCAAGCGTACATTTTGGATTTTCCCATGACATGTCCTTTAGTTCTTGCATAAACCCATCTTTTTTTGCAGTATTCAAGAGTGTAGGGATTGTTTTAAATGCTCTATTTGTTTTTACTGGCTTGCTTTTTCCTACAATTCTTATTTCAAAATCAAGGTCTTCAATTCTGTACTCCATCTCGGTATCTCCTTTAATAGAAATTTGAAAGGAAATTCTCGGAAAGGCTTTTAACTGTACCCCTTTATTACGAGCATTGGAGGGGCTTATTCCATGCATTTTTTGAAAAGCACGTGAAAAAGTATCAGAAGAAACATAACCGTATTTAATTGCCACATCAATGATTCGAATATCACTTTTTTGAATCTCAAATGCTGCGAGAGTTAATCGCCTTCTTCTAATATATTCTGAAAGCGATACCCCTGAAATTGAAGAAAACATTCTTGAAAAATGAAACTCGGAGCAATTAGCTGCTTTTGCAATCTCTTTGTAGTCTATTTCTTCATCTAGACTATTTTCAATGTAGTCCAATGCATTATTCATTCTTTCTAACCAATCCATGGTTTTCTCCCTTTCAATTCCTACTTTAATACAGATTAGATACTATTTACCCGACATTTCATGCCTAAAAAAGTAGGATCACTATTAAAATTTGACTCTCCACACAATAAATTGCACAATGCGTTATTCCAGATAATGGCCCGTTAGTTGAATTGACCACTATTATTGAATCAGTCTTTGATTCCATTTTAACATACACAAATTCCGCATGATAATCAGAATTCCAAATTAATTTTTTCAAAATCCTCAACATTCATTACCTCCTGTGGCTATTAGGTAGAGGGGTTTCCTCTCTGACTATATTGCAGGAGGTAATTCGTATGGACGAATTAGTAAAAATCAATTATGAAAATCAACGACCAACCGTACTCGGTCGTGATTTACATGAAGCCTTGGAAGTAAAGACCGCTTATAAAGACTGGTTTCCAAGAATGTGTGAGTACGGATTTGAGGAAGGGTCAGACTTTAGCTCATTTTTGAGCGAAAGTACTGGAGGCAGACCAAGCATAGACCATCAGTTAACAATTGACATGGCAAAAGAGCTATGCATGATACAGCGTACTCCAAAAAGGAAAGAGTGTCGCCAATACTTTCTTGAAATAGAAAGAAGATGGAATTCACCAGAGGCAATCATGGCAAGGGCATTACAGTTTGCCAATCAACAACTAACTCAAGTAAGGAATCAAAATAAAGTGCTTGAAGGTACGGTTGCTGTTCAGAATCAGCAAATTGCAGAAATGAAACCGAAAGTCTCTTATTACGATGTGGTTTTAAATTGCAAAGACCTCATTTCCACATCAGCAATTGCCAAAGATTATGGCAAATCAGCTATTTGGATGAACCGCTATCTTAATAAAAAGGGCGTCCAGTTTAAGCAAGGTGGTATCTGGCTTTTATATCAGAAGCATGCGGAAAAAGGATACACCAGTACTAAGACACATAGCTACCTTGGCAGTAACGGTGAACAGCATACAAAGGTCCATACATATTGGACTCAAAAAGGCAGACTCTTCATTTACGAACTTATGAAGGCGGACGGTATTTTGCCTCAGATAGAAATGGAGGGTGTGTAATGGGAATCAACAAATTTAACCATGAAGGATACCATGACCCAACTCCCCATGAAGCACTAACCAACATAATGAGAAAGGAAAAGGCAGAGAAAAAATCTGCCTTTAAGCCGCTTGTATATATCTGTTCTCCCTATTCCGGTGATGTAGAAGGAAACGTTAAAAAGGCTCGTAACTTTTGTAGATTTGCCTTGGAGAGTAATTGTATCCCAATTGCTCCCCACCTTATGTTTCCGCAGTTTATGGATGATGAAAATTCAGAGGAACGTGAACTTGCCATATTTATGGACATCGTTCTTATGGGCAAATGCTCCGAGGTTTGGGTGCTAGGCAATACCATCTCAAGCGGTATGGCGAGGGAAATTGAAGTAGCCAAGAAACGCAGACAAACGGTCAGGTATTTTAATCCGGAGCATGAGGAGGTTGAAAGCTTATGAAAATTGCAGTAGGCAATAGCCGGATGGATAGAAAATGGAAAAACAAAGATATCTCCTGGGAGTATTTTTGCTCCCGTGTAAAGACGACGCAACGCACTACGGAAACAGTAGAAGAATATCGGAAACTTAAAAAAGGGCAGCAAGATGATATCAAGGATGTGGGCGGCTTTGTCGGAGGACATTTAAAAGAAGGAAGGCGAAAGAAGGGCAATGTTCTATGTCGTTCTTTGCTTACCCTCGATATGGATTACGGTAGACCGAATATCTGGGAGCAAATCAGTCTGCTTTTCGATTTCAAATGTTGCGTTTACTCCACTCATAAGCACACACCAGAAAATCCAAGACTCAGACTTATCGTTCCCCTTGCTCGTGAGATCAGCGAAGAAGAATATGCAGCCGTTGGACGTATGGTGGCAAAAGAAATTGGTATTGATCTTTTCGATGATACGACATATGAAGCCCATCGCCTTATGTATTGGCCATCCACTTCCTCTAACGGTGAATTTGTCTACGAAGAGCAGGATGGAGCATTACTTGACCCGGATATTTATCTTGCAAAATATGAAAACTGGCGAGATACGTCAACTTGGCCAGTATCAAGCAGGCAGTCTGAGGTTATTAATCGCAGTCTTAGAGAACAAGCCGATCCGCTTTTAAAGGAAGGTGTGGTAGGAACTTTCTGTCGTGCCTATTCCGTTCGTGAAGCAATTGATAAATTTTTAGGTGCAGTTTATGCGCCATCTGCTATGGAAGGTCGATATGACTATATTCCAGCTGACAGTAGTGCGGGTGTGATTATCTATGATGATAAATTTGCATACAGCCACCATGCTACTGACCCAGCAAGCGGCCTGCTTCTTAATGCTTTTGATCTCGTTCGTATTCATAAATTCGGCTCTTTAGATGATAGAGCTTCCACTACAACGGCTCCTGGCAGGATGCCGTCTTTTGTGGCAATGTGCGAGTTTGCTATAAAAGATGAAGCGGTAAAAGCTGAGTTCGCAAAGGAGAGACAGGCTCAGGCTGAAGAGGAGTTTAGTGAAGAGGATTGGCAGACAGGTTTGGAACTGGATAAGCAAGGTCGGATAAAAGACACATTGGATAACATTGTCTTGATTATTCGGCATGACAAGGAATTACAGCATATCGCTTTCAACTGCCATCGTGATGGTATTGATGCCAAAGGTGGTCTGCCTTGGGAACAGATCAAGGCTGGTTGGAATGATTCGGATAACGCGCTTCTTAAGGTGTACTTAAGCAGTAAATACGGAGTCTATTCCCCTACCAAGACCAAAGATGCTGTGTTAGCTGTAGCGTCAGAACGAGCCTACCACCCTGTTAAGGAGTATCTCGACTCCCTGCCAAAATGGGATGGTATTAGTCGAGTGGAAAATCTACTCATTGATTATTTCGGTGCAACAGATAATTCCTACACAAAAGCGGTGATTCGCAAAACGATGGTTGCAGCGGTAGCCCGCATTTATAGACCCGGTACAAAGTTTGATAGTGTTCTAATCTTAAACGGGCCTCAAGGTATCGGTAAGTCAACCTTCTTTGCCAAACTTGCTGGAGACTGGTTTTCAGATAGTTTGACTATTACAGATATGAAGGATAAATCCGGGGCTGAGAAACTTCAGGGATATTGGTTACTGGAACTAGGAGAGCTTGCTGGAATGCGTAAGACGGATGTGGAGGTTGTAAAGTCCTTTATTTCAAGGGCGGATGATAAGTACCGTGCCAGTTATGGGGTCAACGTCGAAAGCCATCCCCGTCAATGCGTAATTGTAGGTTCTACCAATGCAGAAAGTGGATTTCTTCGAGATATCACGGGCAACCGCAGATTTTGGCCAGTCCGCATTAACGGTAACGGTAAAAAGAAAGCTTGGCAGATGACCAAAGAGGAAGTACAGCAGATTTGGGCAGAAGCACTAGTTCTTTATGAGAGGGGTGAAAAACTCTACCTTGAAGGTGATGATGTATCCATGGCAACGAGTGAACAGGCTGATGCGATGGAAACAGATGAACGAGAAGGACTAGTTCGTACCTATCTGGATACGCTCTTGCCGGATGATTGGGACACGATGTCTTTGTACGAGCGTAGAAATTTCCTCGGCGGTAGCGAATTTGGCGGCGGCACCCGTGTAGGAACAGTAAAAAGGACCCTTGTCTGCAATATGGAAATTTGGTGTGAGTGTTTCGGTAAAGAGGCATCCATGTTAAAACCATCGGATTCCTATGCCATCGGTGCCATTATGAGAAAGATCAGTGAGTGGAACAAGTACACCGGGAACAAGAATGGTGTTGTGACGTTTCCTGTCTACGGAAAGCAACGAGCTTATTCCCGAGTCGAGGAACAAAGCTAAGTTGTACCTTACCTTGTTCCTATACTTGTTCTTTCCCTAAAGCTAGTAAGGATAAGGAAAATCAACGGTTCGGAACAAGTGGAACAAGAAGTAACCTATTTATTTATAAATAATAAAAAGAAGTAATAGTAGCCTGTGCATACACGCATACACGCGCGTATAGGAAAATTGGGTCAAAGTTGTTTTCTTGTTCCGAGCCTTTTTACATGGGAGGTATTTATGCTTGAAAAATATATCGAAAAGAAACTGGTGACTGAGGTAAAAAAGATGGGAGGCATTGCGGCGAAGTTTGTTAGCCCAGGTTTAGATGGGATGCCAGACCGCCTAGTGCTTTTACCAAATGGAAAGATGGCATTTGTGGAATTAAAGGCTCCCGGAAAGAAACCTCGCCTGTTACAGATTAGAAGAATAAAGCAATTACAGAAGTTAGGCTTTGCCTGCTATGTCATTGATGATGTTAAGCAGATTGGAGGGATACTCGGTGAAATACAATCCTCATAAATATCAGACCTATGCAACGAACTTCATTCTAGAGCATCCCATCGCTGCGGTGTTTTTAGAAATGGGTCTTGGCAAAAGTGTCATTACTCTAACGGCTATATTTGACCTATGTCTTGATCGTTTTGAAATTGGAAAGGTTCTGGTCATTGCTCCACTTCGGGTGGCGAGGGATACTTGGCCAGCTGAGATAAATAAGTGGGAGCATTTAAAAGGACTGGAGTTTTCGGTAGCCATCGGAACAGAACAGGAGCGGTTGGCAGCTCTTAGGAAACCTGCAAGTGTCTATCTTATAAACAGAGAAAATGTTGACTGGTTAGTAAATAAAAGTGGCATCCCTTTTGATTATGACATGGTGGTCATCGATGAACTATCATCCTTTAAGTCCTATGGTGCCAAAAGATTTAAAAGTCTACTAAAAGTCAGACCAAGGGCAAAACGGATTGTGGGTCTTACGGGTACACCATCGAGTAATGGATTAATGGATTTGTGGGCAGAGTTTCGTATTCTTGACATGGGTAAAAGACTCGGCAGGTACATAACTCACTACCGCAATTCCTTCTTTACACCAGATAAACGTAATCAGCAAATCGTATTTTCATATAAACCATTGCCAGGTGCTGAAGATGCCATATATCAGCTCATTTCGGATATTACCATTTCCATGGAGTCGGTGGATTTTCTCAAAATGCCAGAGTGCATGATCAATGAAGTGCCTGTGTATCTAAATGACAAAGAACAATCCGTATATGATCGCTTTCGTGAAGAGATGGTTCTTGAATTTGCTGATGAGGAAATAGATGCCATGAATGCAGCAGTCCTTTCAGGAAAACTTCTGCAAATGGCAAACGGTGCGATCTATGATGATGATAAAAACACTCATATTATCCACGACCGCAAGTTAGATGCTCTTGAGGATTTAATTGAAGGTGCTAACGGAAAACCAGTGCTTATTGCCTATTGGTATAATCACGATTTAGAGCGTATTAAGGCAAAATTCAATGTCAGAGAAATTAAAACTTCCAAGGATATCAAGGATTGGAACAACGGCGATATTTCTGTAGCGGTTATTCATCCTGCATCAGCGGGACACGGTCTCAACTTACAAAGTGGAGGTTCAACGCTTATCTGGTTTGGACTTACTTGGAGTCTAGAACTCTATCAGCAAACAAATGCGAGACTTTGGAGACAAGGTCAAAATGAGACAGTGGTTATTCATCACATTATTACTAAAGGCACGATTGATGAAGATGTTATGAATACCTTGAGACGAAAGGAAAAGACACAATCCGATCTTATTAATGCGGTCAAAGCAAATCTTGGGAAAGCGAGGGATGCTGTTTGATGGACGCTTTTGAAAAACTAGCAAATGCCATTATTCTACAGGCGGTCAAGGATTATCGTTTTGCACTGAAAAGATTAGCAAAGCACCCTCGCAATGATTCTGCTTTATATACGAAACGTGAGGTAGAGTGCTTCTTTCATTCTGGATTGTTCAATGTCCTCACTTCTCTAAACCCTGACATGTTAATTCAACAGCTACAAGAGGAGGTGGTGCGATGATGACAGCTAAGGAATTCTTAAAGCAGGCTTATCGCTTGAATGAATTGATTAATTCCGACCTTGAAGAGTTACAAAACTTAAGGGAACTATCAAGAAGTGTTTCATCCCCCGTTCTTGAGGAAAAAGTCAGTAGAACCAAGAGTACTGACCCACCCTTTGAAAAATATGTGATTAGAATAGTAGACTTGGAGCAACAGATACAACAAGAGGTTGAGCGATTAATAAAGCTGAAATCAGATATCCGTGAAGCGATTAACCAGATGGAAAACGTGGATGAGAAGCTGCTTCTTCGCTACCGATACATTAACTTTCTTAACTGGGAAGAAATCTGTGTTAACCTTAATGTTTCTATGAGAACCGTGCATAGACTCCATTCATCCGCTTTGCAACATTTAAAGGTTCCAAAATAAAAAGGAGTAACCGGAAAATAGTGCAGGAAGAGGGTTAAAAGGCCCTCTTCACCATTACCTTAGTCATTGTATGAAAATTACAGTGATTTAAATAATTAGTTTCTCCTTTTTAATGATTATTAAATTAAAATGAGCTGTCAAAACAACAACTCATTGCTTACCCACTTTGAATACCGACCTAATGCATGATCTCAGTATAAACTTTTACAGTTTTCTGGTAGTTTGAAAGGATTTTCTTTATTGATACGCTCATAAAACATAATTCCATTTAGGTGATCTATTTCATGTTGAATAACAATAGAGGAATAGCCATTGAGTTTTAATATTATTTCTTCTCCTTCTAAATTAAACCCTTTCACTTTAATTCTCTCATATCTTGGTACGAACCCATTTATATCTCGATCAACAGATAGGCACCCTTCACTTGGTGTATGGTGCTACAAGAAGTCAAGACAGTTTTTTTGAAAAATTAAGGTGTATACAAGATTAATTACTTAGATATTTCTATAATACAAAGGTCTTGATCTCCTCTTCCTGTATGGAAATTGAGGGGAATAGCGCCAATTAGACATTGTCCACAGGTGGAGGACATAGTATAAGCGAAGGCGTGGGAGAAATGGTTTCCTCCTACACCCAAGATCACCCCAAAGCGCTGAAATGTTGGTAAAATTTCATCCTCTTCATAAAAGATTGGTTCGTTAGAACGAATCTTTTATGAAGAGGGCAGCAAGCGAAGCGCGGTAGGATTTTTTAAGTTTAGATATAAATATAAGACAACTTTCTTGACGAACACCGCTACTGTTATTCACATGTGGATAACAGTACAACATCCCGGTTATACACAGCAGCTGGTGTATGGTTATCCAATGACTGGTGTGGTAAGTAGTGGTTGTGTAGATGGATATAGCGTTCCACACCTTGCCTCGTTTCTCGCGGGCTAGTATAGTCGTTGATATAAATCTCATTGTACTTCAGGCTACGCCAGAACCGTTCTATAACGATGTTGTCCTTTGCACGGCCTTTGCCATCCATGCTGATGCGGATTTCGTTCTCCTTTAGCAAATCTGTGTACTGTGGGCTGGTAAAGTGGCTCCCTTGATCACTGTTAATAATGGCGGGTTTGCGTTTGGCTAGCGCCCTTCTCATAGTCTCTAATACGAACCCGATTTCAAGGCTTTGATCCAATTGCCAATCCACAATGAAGCGAGAATACCAATCCATGATGGCGTAGAGGTACATCCAGCCTTGCTTCATCCGGATATACGTGATATCCACACTCCAAACCTGGTCGGGCTGAGTAATGTTTAGCCCTCGAAGTAGGTAGGGGTAGATCCGGTGCTGGAGATCCCGTTTGCTAAGGTTCGGAACGGGATAGATAGCCATAATACCCATCTCTCGCATGTACTTTCTTACTGTATTTTCGTGAATAAGATCCCCTTCTCGATTCATAATGGCAGCTATCTTTCGATAGCCCAGAAAAGAATGCTTTGTGTATAGCTCATCAATCCGGTGCTTGAGGCGAATTTCCTCCGGAGAGGGAGGGACCGGCTTATAGTAAAGACTGGTGCGGTTTAGATTAAGTAAATCCGCTTGTACGAGGATGGAGTGTTCGGAGCAATCCCATTCTATGAGATCAATACGCTCTTCACGAGTAAAGTTAGAGGCCAGATTTTTTTTTAAGCCACGACAATTGGGTGGTTAACTTACCAACCTCGGCGTAGAGTTCATTGATTTGTTGTTCATATTCTTTTTTCATTTTGGTGATACCTTTACGATCATCAACAAACAGCTGTGAGAGGTTTTGTACCACCTCGGATTTCCACCGGTTGAGGACATTGGTATGGATCCCATGCTCAGAAGCGAGCTGTGAAACTGACTTTTCTTCCTTTAGGATTTCCAGTACAATTTGCGCTTTTTCTTCTGGGTTAAACTTTCTTCGAGTGGTTGACATACAACTAAGAAACTCCTTTTTTATTGTCTAGTTTATATGTAGCATTATAGAATGACCTACTGGAACCTTGTAACACAGGATGCATCAGCATGGGCATCAGTAGATGAAGCAACACGTGAATTACATGTTTCAATAACAGATGGCGGTCCACATCCCAATGCAGTTCAGATTAACCAAAAAGGGATAGACCTCGTAAAAGGAAATGATTACGAAGCAACTTTTATAGCAAGATCAAATGAACCAAGAACGATTCAAGTGGATTTTAGGAGTCAGGACGGTACAACTAGCTATTCTGGTCCACAAACCGTCGAATTGACTCCAAAAATGGATGAAAAAACAGTTACCTTTACAATGCCGGAAACGGTGACGGACGTGAATGGGCAATTTGTTTTTGACCTTGGAGGACAAAACGGGGATGTTTTCATTGATAATGTTGTCCTAAAAGTGAAAGGCATGCAGCCGCCTGCACAGGAAACCTCTACGGCTGGAATTGATAATGGAACCTTTGACCAAGGGACCGATCACTGGTCTTCGTGGTGGGGGGATCAATGGAGCGGTTATGCTGGCGGAACCTACACTGTAGAAAACGGTCAGTTAAAGGTAGAAATCTCGCAAGTCGGAGGAGCCACTTACTCTCCTCAAGTTTATCAAAAGGACTTGTTGTTTGAAAAAGGTGCGAGTTATACGGTTGAGTTTGATGCAAAAGCAGATATAGCAAGAAAAGTTAACGTCAATATTGGGAAAGAACTCTCATCTGACCCATGGTTTACGGCATATGCACCGACTCAAACCTTTGATTTAACAAGTGAGATGAAAAGATTCAGTTTTACTTTTACTATGATGGAAGAAACCTTCTCAGATGGAAAAATTGTATTTGAATTAGGAAACATTTCAGGCGGTAATGCTGCAACTGCTGTGTACCTGGATAATGTAAGAGTAACAAAAAATTAATTCGTGTTATTGGGGCAGATTGGCGTTTTTTCTGTCCCTTTATACTGGTGTTGGCTATAAAAGAATTATAACCAGGCTGTTTGTGTTTTTTTTCCTTCTGTTTCTGTTTTAGCTGTCCTAGGTATAATGTAGTGTGTGGTGAATGCCATTTAAAGTCGCTGTCGGAAAAGGATTTCAGGTAATGGGAACCCGTAATGTAATGTGGGTTAACATATAAATTCTGGTGTTATAAAAAAGTACCCGTCGCCACCCTAATTTGTCAAATTTAATCGACTTTATTCGGGAGTAAAGGTACTTTTTTATTCAAAGAAGAAATGTGGCATCCGTTCCCAATGCTTCTAAATAAATATTCGATCCAGGTCTAATTTAAAATCGGGAAAAAGATTAACGGTAACTGTATCACCTTTTGTAAAGACTCCTTGAAACTTGTATTGAGCATCGTTTAAAAGATGTATTTCTACAGAATGGTTAACCGGGTCAACAAGCCAGTATTCTTTTACACCTGCTTTTTCGTACAGCTGATATTTCTTCCAACGATCTAACTTAACAGATGAAGGTGAAAGGATTTCGACAATCATATCCGGAGCACCTTTACACCCCTTTTCATCAAGCTTTTCTTTATCGCATACAATCAATAAATCGGGTTGAACAACATTAATTATATCAACGTCCTGTTTGTTATCTGCCAAAAGCCTTACGTCGAAAGGTGCAAAAAAAACTTCACATTCCTTTTCTCTTAGGAAAACGGAAAAAGCTGTAGTTAATTCTCTAAGAACCTGTTGATGCCTGGGTGAAGGGGCAGGGGACATATTGAAAATTTCCCCATCAATTAATTCAAGCCTTTCCCCTTCATTCCATGTTAGATAATCAGCATATGAATATTTCTCTTTTTCGTTCGGAATGGCCATTAAATCATTCCTTTCAACTTATACTTAACCATATTTTATCATAATCGAAAGTATCACACATCTTTTGTCACTATCACTTGGAGTTAAAATGCAAGCCGTGCGCCTTAAACCGTTGCTCGTTACGGAAGAAGGAATGTATCTTTCATTGGGTCTAACGAAGCGGATGGCAATGAAATGGTTCGAATTTGAAGAAATGAGAGGTTAATGGAATTTTTGAAAAGGTATTTAGAGCCCACCTACTGAATGATTAGCGTTGCCCTATAAAGAAAAATATTTTTTAACATACGAGTACATATGATGGAAAAAAGAATTTTATAGATTTATATGATTCTTTTTTTGACTTTAAGAACTTCAGAATCTGTAGATGCTCGAATTATTGGTTATTGACAAATTTGGTCGTTCATGAAATGATATAGACAACCTCATATTGCTTCTGTTGTTATACATCTTTTTAAACCTCTTATTCACAAAAAATCCATGAAAAAATAAATAAATCTAGTATTTTTAAACTACTTCTGATTGAATCTTCATGTTATTCTATTTTGAAAACCCTTTTTCTCCCAAACTGTGTTTATGAAATTTTTTTAAATAAAAAAACAAACCTGAAAGAAGGTGAAGGTAATCAATTAAATGATTTTCTATACTTAAAAATAGCTATGTAAACTTTTTTGCTTCGCAAATCTACTTTTTAAGGAGGATCATTTTTATGGGGCACGATATTTCAGGATACAATAAAAAAGGTGAAGAAATTGCTTATGCCCGTTTCAGCATGGGGAATCGTAATGCGATTATTCTGTACAATTTACTTGAATCAGTTACATCCTATGCAGGAGTTAGCGGTTCAGGCCGCAGTTCCACTTTTTCAAAACAACAAATGGAAAAGTCTTTGCAAGCTTGCAAACAATTTTTCAACAAGAATGCTGCTTCCTTCTCAGGCAATGAATTCTTGGAGTGGGATCAAAAGCAAATCCAAACTTTTATACAAGGCTGTTTAGAAACAGCTCAAAAAGAAGGGGTTGTCAGAGTGTATTTTGGCTAATCTTTTTAAAATCTTTTACTGAAACCTCGATACTGAATGATTAACAAATCCCGCTGCAGAGACTCCTCCAAGAATAAAACCATTCAGAGTACTTCCCGTTTTTTATAAAAATGCACTGACAAACCACATACGGCTTGTGGGGAGCAGTATACAGAAGAGTAATAGCTGCCTCTCCCTGGCCGCATTAAATCTGTTAAAATAGAATGATAAACGCAAGTTATCATTGAATCGGAGGCTTATTTGAAAATGGCCAGAAATACCGACCATTTTCCAGAATGCTGTAAAATAGATCTTGATTCAAAAAACTTCGAGTTTTGTCAATATGATGATTATCATCGACTAGGGATGTACAAGATTGAATCAAAAGGGAAAAAGCGGAATCCTTTGAAAAGATCCGCTTCACCGGATTTCCATTTTTTAATACTATCTATCATAAAAAGGAGAGGGAAAATACTGTCCTGTCTGATAAGGAACTGACCTCAACCAAGGAATATAACTAACCGGGTTCACGGTGATCGCATATTTGAACATATTGTTCATTGTGGAGTCCATACCCATAAAAGACATTGACATCACCATATACATTGCTTTTATTGTGTTAAATTGACTAAATTCTGTTACATAGACAATACGGTTCGCCATTTCACCGATTTGTCCTTCAGTCCATAAAATTCGATCTGCCATAAAGCCAATTTGATTCTCTGTATATAATACACCATTTAAAGCTTGAGTAAATGTGTCTGCCCCCATTTGCCCAACATATACAATTGCATTGCTTGTAGCCACTGCATTTCACCTCCCGATAGTTAGGATACGTATGGGCAATATAAAAGGTGAGGAAAACCTAGGCGTGACCTCAGCGGTAAGAACCCCTTTGTTACCAATTTATTGACTCGTGTTTGACCGTACTTTTGGCCAATGCCTTTTTGGCTCTTCCTTCTATGTACACCAGATCTTCGCTTAACTGGGAATAAGCTCTTATGTACTGACCATTTTGTAACCTCATCCATTCACAACAATTCCATCTTCGTATGCTACCTTCAGCAAAATCGAGACATATAGCCGGAAAGCTGTAACATTAAACCATCATTCATCATTGGAAAATCCTTCGTTAATTTTACCAAGCCGGACATTGAATCAACTCCTATTCGTTTTCTCTCTTTTTATATATGGAACTACTGCATAAAAGGAAAGGGTCATTAAAAAGCTTTTCGACGCAGGTGATCACCCGGACTTTGGATTTAGTTGGGATAAGAAAGGATCACTTCAAAATTTGGTATTTTTTAATGGTTTTGGGCATTTTAAAAGGGAATAGAAAAGAAGAATGAGGTGAAATCGTTTATGGTATCGAAGAGGCATTTTCTGTTTAATCTGTCAATTATTATGATTCCTTGGTTATCGTTAATCTTTATGGGAAAGCGTAGTCTAAAGCGTTATTCTGTTGCAGGCGTTTTTATTGTTGTTTTTGAGATCCTAAATCATCTGTATGGCCATAAGAGAAAGTGGTGGAAATTTTACGATCGGCGAAAATCATTTCTAAAGGATGAGCTCCCCTTTAGTATTGGTCCATATATGCCGGTTTCGATGTGGCTGCTTAAATCTTCTTACGGAAACTTCAAAAAATTTGTCTTGCTCAATGTTATTTCAGATGGGTTCTTTGCCTTTCTTTTGATTGATATTCTTAAAAAATTAAAAATTGTCGCTCTCAATCGGTTAAATCATTTTCAGTTTTTTATCTACCTGCACTACAAAGCGTATTTATTATATGGCGTACAGTATTTATACGAAAAAACAAAAAGAATTAGGGAGCAAACGCTTTGAAATTGTAAAAAATAGTGTAAGGAAGAGCAGGATCAAGTTTTTTTGAAGTGAAAACGTTTTATTCGACCCCATTCAATTCATTCGTTTGTTTTTGCGTTATTTTTATCCTTTACAAGATGGTTTCTTCGGAGTAATATCATGCTCAAAGGAAGCAATTTCATATTCGCCTAATCCTGAAAGGGAACGGAGGAACCACTTTTTTGGGGTTAATTCTACTAATTCGTAGAAGGGATGTAAACTCTTTCGCCATCCTAACCCGTCAGCTAACTTCGTCGGCTAAAAGCGAAGGAGGTCAGAAGACCACCTTTTGAAAGGTGCTTTTTTTGTGTATTTTTTTACAAAAAAAGACATTTTTCATTTTGTGTGGCCTTTTTTTATTGTCAAAATTTTAAAAGGATGTCTGCTAAAGGGAAGGGGTCATTAGTGAATTAACGAAAACAAAAAATGTTGTACTCAGTTAAGATGGATTATTTGGCAAACTTATATTTATTTAATGCCAAGAATATGGGGATACATTAGGAAAGGTGAACGATCATGACATTTAAACGGTTACTATTTGGCCGTCCGTTGAAATCCGAAGAAGCAGAAGGTGAAAAAATGCCGATATGGAAGGCTCTACCGATTCTATCATCGGATGCTCTTTCATCAGTCGCTTATGGAACGGAAATGATTTTGCTTGAACTTGCAACAGTTGGAGCCTTTGCATTCTCTTTTTCCTTGCCGATTGCAGCTGCTATTATTTTGCTAATTACGATTCTCATTATTAGTTATCGGCAAGTGATCGATGCATATCCCCAGGGCGGGGGAGCCTATATGGTTGCAAAAGAAAACTTAGGGGTGATGTGGGGTCGTTTGGCAGGCGTATCGTTGTTGATCGACTACACCTTAACGGTTGCTGTTTCGGTCTCTGCGGGTGTACTTGCGATTACGTCAGCTTTTCCGGCTTTAGCCCAATGGATTGTTCCGATCGGACTTCTTTTTACTTGGTTTATGGTCTGGATGAATCTTCGCGGGACATCGGAATCGGGAAACGTATTTGCCTTGCCTACGTATTTATTTATTTTTTGTATGATTGCTCTGGTTGGAAAAGGCTTATTTGATTGGGCAACGGGTGCAGGATCGGCAGCCTACCGCGTTTCCATTCCTACTGAAATCCCAGCCAGCTTGACGTGGTTTGTTTTGTTAAAGGCCTTCTCATCAGGATGTTCAGCAGTCACCGGGATTGAAGCAATTTCCAATGCTGTACCGCATTTTCGAAATCCGGCTCAGAGAAATGCTAAAAGGACAATGCTCACATTAGGTGCGTTACTGGCAGTAATTTTTGGCGGCGTGACCATTCTTTCGCAAGCTTATTCGATTCAACCGGATCCAACAGGGACGAAGACTGTTTTATCAATGGTTGCAGCGGATGCTTTTGGCAGGGGAGTATTTTTCTATATCATTCAGTTTGCCACTATGCTGATTTTAATATTGGCGGCGAATACAAGTTTTAATGGATTTCCTATTCTGGCATCGATTATGGCACAAGATAAGAATATGCCGAGGATGTTCAGTAATCGAGGGGAAAGGTTGGCTTTTAACTATGGAATCATTACACTCGGTGTATTATCGAGTATCTTATTAATTGTATTTCGTGGCAGAACGGAAGCGTTGATTCCTTTATATGCGATCGGCGTGTTCTTGTCTTTTACGATGGCGCAAATAGGGTTGGTTTTAAAATGGAGCAGAGAAAAGTCTCAAAAATGGAAACGGAAAGCTTTCATTAATGGAGTGGGAGCAGTTGTCACATTCTTCGTTGTCATCATTTTTAGTATAACTAAATTTCAAGAAGGGGCCTGGATCGTCATTATCATCACCCCGCTCTTATTGTTGTTGATCACTCAAATTAACCATCATTATCAAAATGTGGCGAAGCAACTGAAAGTCGATTTAACAGCGCCAATTGAGACAGCGGATACCGTAATCATCATTCCCGTGGCAGGTATTCATAAAGTGGTAGTATCAACCATTGCCTTTGCAAAATCCCTTACTCCGAATGTTGTAGCGTTTTATGTGGCTTTTTCTCCAGAAGATGCGAAAAAAATGGAGGAAAAATGGGAAAAGTGGAATCCAGGAGTGCGCTTGGTAGTCGTCGTTTCGCGTTACCGTACTGTTATTAAGCCGTTAATTGAATTTATCGGACGCGCTGAAAATCGGTATGGTAAAAAAATGAAAATCACTGTGCTCTTACCTGAGTTTATAACACGAAAATGGTGGCATCGCCTTTTACACAATCAATCAGCATTTCGGATCCGTGCGATCCTTTTTGCAAGAAAAGACGTGGTTGTCGCTACCGTTCCATTTCGTTTAAATGATTAAATAAGAAAAGTCCAATGGTGAAGCCATTGGGCTTTTTGTGATGAATAAAAAAGAATAGCCAGGAAAAACTAGTAATATACATTTATTAAGGGGCGCAAAGCATGGAGCAAGTATGTTCGATTTGTGGCAGCGGTAAAGAGAATCATAAAAATGGAGAGTCATTCGTACTGATCATTTGTGACAATTGTTTAAAAAACGAAGACTTGCAGCCTCTATGGGATCACCTTTTTTTTTATTAAAATAAATGGTTTTTTCGATAACTAGAACGGATTTATTGTAGCCAACAGACAACGACCAAGAGCTCCGTTGTCTGTTGGCTATGGAGATATTTTTATAGGATAAATCCAATTTACTTCAATAAATTTTTTCCTTTTTTTACTCTTAAATAGCCATCAATACCCACAGCTTCGAAATATTTTGCCCATTTCATTAAAGCCAAGTTGGTCCAAATGTAGCCGAAGTTGTTAAAGGAGCCGGCGGCAATGAATTGTAAATTCAAGAACATTGCCACTAATGCACCCCAGAAGACTTTAAATCCAAAAATGATTACCAATCCAATTAGGAGTTCAAAAGCTACAACGAGAAAATCAGTAAAGGCAGGCATATTCAAAAAGATATTGTCGGCTATCCAGGCGAACGTCTTGTTTATGCCGAGCGGGTCAAAACGTTGGGCATTCGGACCAATGGCGGCGACCAGCCCTTGGATTTTACCCTGCGCGTTCAGCTTTCCATCACTTAACCACGCTAATTTCTCCCAGCCGGCTTCAAACCATGCCCATCCGTAAATCACCCGTGCAATCGTGAAAACGCCAACGACAATTGCCGATTTCCAATCCTTAAAGACTTTTGATAAGGCATCTGAATAAGTTTGCATAAATGATTCCTCCCAATCATTTTTTGAAGAGAAAATTCTCCCTTCAGCAAAAATATATAAACAGATGCAACAAAAAAGAAATCCAATTGTCGACTAAATTGTGAAATTTAAATGCAAAAGAAAGAAACAGATCCTTGTTTAGGAATGTGAAAAAATAGGAATTCCACCCAATGTATATGGGATAAACTTCGTATTGGATCTTAGTAGTCGTTAGTTTGGTTTGCAAAAAAGCAGAACCCTGTTTGCATGGATTCTGCTTATGAGCAATAGGTTATTTTACTGCAAAATTTCCTGGATTTTTGCCAAGATCAATTGTTCTGGGGCTGCGCCTTCCTGCTCGGCTTTACCATCGTTGATGACGGTTTTCGGCACGCCCATTACATTGTGCTTGTTGGATAAATCCGGAAATTCCATTGCTTCGATCATCTCACCTTTAATGTGAGGATTGATCATTGCCATATGGTGAGCCACGCGAACTGCGCGGGGACAATATGGTCAGGTGGGTGTGATAAAGACGGACAGTGTGACGTCCTCATTAATTTGCTTCAAGGCTTCAATCGTTTCCGGGCTTAAATCTGTATGATTGTTGGCGACGTCAACGATATCTTCAATCAACGTGCTGAATTCATACCCGGAAGGAATCCCGTAAAAATGGACACCCGTATCCTTTTCATCCTCATCGACAAAGACGATGGCAGGGTATTTATCAACCCCAAGCTCGCTTGCCTTAGCGGCATGTGTGTCTTTGTCAAATATTTGCAGATCAATCTTATCCGAGAGCGCTGCCAGTTGTTCCAAAATGTCCTGGGTTTCATCACAATATTGGCAGTTGTCTTTCGAATGAAAGAAGCGAATATGGGCGGTGCCTTCCATTTTTTCGTTGAACATCGTTTGAATCAGCTGTTTATCATTTTCATCAATCTGGGGCACGGTCTCATCTCCTTTTTGAAAAAATTATCTACATAACCGGATGCTTTATCCGATTAGTGTATTCTTTTCGAAAAAATAAACCTACGGGGGTATTTATGTATTACCCTAATTGTACTCGTTTATGCCAAGAAGATCAAATGAGGAAAATTGGCTCAAACTGCTGGAAACCTTTGTAGTTTCTCCATTCTTTTTCTATAGTATTAAATGAAAGGCAAAAATGATTGGGAGAGGTGCTGTACAATGCTGCGAGTTGCGCTGTTAAGCAGATGGCATGTTCATGCCGATGAGTATGCAGGCTATGCAAAGGAAAATTCAAATGTGAAAATTGTGAAGGTATGGGATGAGCAGGAGGAACGAGGCAGAAAATGGGCCAAGGAACTTGGAGTTGTTTTCGAAGGAAAACTGGAAAAGATAATGGCGGATCCTGCCATTGATGCAGTGATGGTTGCTTCGCCGACTTCCATGCACAAAGAGATTATTTTACGTGCTGCAGTGGCTGGCAAACATATTTTTACTGAGAAGATCCTTGCCTTTACTGTGAAGGAGTGCATGGAAATTTATGAAGCAGTTGAACGAAATAAGGTGAAGCTGATGGTCTCTTTGCCAAGGCTGATGGAACCGTATTTTTTATATGCTCACGACGCTATCCAAAATGGGCTAGTTGGCAGGGTCAATACAATCAGATGCAAGGTTGCGCATGATGGGGCGCTGCCTTCCGAAACTCACCCGAATGGCTGGCTGCCGGTATCCTTTTTTGACGAACAACTGTGCGGTGGCGGAGCATTTATCGACTTTGGGGCGCATCCGATTTATCTGACCAATCGGTTAGGCGGAGATGTCAAGCATGTTTCAGCCAATTTGAGTAAATTTGAAAATAAACTAGTGGATGATCATGCTGTTGTGATCGTTGAATATGAATCCGGTGCAATTGGGATTTTGGAAGCATCGTTTGTCACAAGAAAGAGCCCATTCATTCTCGAAGTTTTTGGCACGGAAGGCACGATTTTGGTTGAAGACAGCCATGTGAAAATCAGAAGTACGAAGTTGAATAATGGGCAATGGTTTGAACCGGAGCTGCCTGAAAAAAGGCCAATGGCATTTACTCAGTGGGTAGACTCGATTTTAAATGGAGCAGAAACTGAGATTAAAATGGAAGATGTTGTCCGATTAACGGAGCTGAATGAATTAGCAGCAAAATCGCATCAAGAGGGAAGAAGAATTTTTAGAAATGAAATGGCGGCAGTAGATAATGAGTGTTAGACTTTTGCTAAATGGGTGAGAAGCATTTTTCTAACAAAAAATGGACTATTCCTTTTACAAAAGGAGTAGTCCATCAATATCAATGATTTCAATTTTTTTATTTGGTTTTTGCTTAATATACCCTAGGTCTTCGAATTGCGCGAACTTCCGACTAATGGTTTCCGGGGTTGTTCCTAGGTATGATGCCAAGTCCTTTTTACTCATCGGCAATGTGATTTCGTTTGCCACATGTTCATCCATACACTCTGCTAAAAAGAGCGCAATCCTCGTTTCCACACTTTCAGTGGCAAATCGTGTTGTTTGCTTTTCGGATTCATCGAGCCTATTGGAAAACTCAGTTAGAATTTTTAATGAAATGGCCGGAAATTTATACAAAAGTTTTTGTAAGTCACTTCGTTTGACCATGCAAACTTGGGAATCTTCCATTGTTTGAGCAAATGCTTCATGAACGGTTTCTTTAAATAAAGCAAGTTCTCCCGTATAGGAACCCGGTGTTAAAATTCGAACCAACTGTTCTTTGCCAGATTCCGATAATCGGTAAATCCGTATTTTCCCTTTGTTCACAATATAGAGGGTCTCTGCTGTGTCCCCTGCGTGATAAAGGAATTCCCCTTTTTCGTATGTGGCTGAATAAACCATGTCCATCACTTCTAGTAACTGCTTATTTTCCAAATGATTAAAAATTGGGACGAGTGAAACACAGGATGAAGTGTGGGTATCCGAATGGTTGTGATGGCAGAGTTGACATTCCTTGTTTTCCATTCCATTCACTCCCTAAAATTGGCGCTTACTTTGTTTACCGCATGTTTGAGCAGCAGTGGGTTTGACTCTATTATACTTTTACAACTTGCAATTTGGGGTTAACATTTCGATTTTTTAACTGAAAACGACTTAATCTCATTGCGTTTAAAATAACGATTAAGACACTTGCCTCATGAATAAACATACCAGATGCTAAATGAATCGTATTATTTAATACTCCTATTAGCAGGGTGAACACAATGGCGACGGCGAAGTATGTGTTTTGTTTCATATTGCGAATCGTTGCTTTTGAAAGTGAGAATGCATGTGACAATTGACTAAGCTTATCTGCCATTAAGACGACGTCTGCTGTTTCCATGGAAATGTCTGTGCCGCCTTCACCCATTGCGAGCCCAATATCGGCAATTGCAATGGCCGGGGCATCGTTAATCCCATCACCAGCCATTGCCACGATATGACCAGTTTCTTTTAATTTTTTTACATATTGTACTTTATCCTCTGGCAATAATTCGGCATAAAATTCATCTAAGCCGAGTTTCCTGGCAACTATTTCTGCAGTGTAGCGATTATCCCCGGTGAGCATGATCATTTTTTTGACACCATTTTTCCTCAATTCAGTCAATGAGTCTCGGGCATCTTCACGAATTTGGTCAGCAATTGAAAAAATACCGGCTATTTTTCCATTGACCGCTGCAAAAATAGCCGTGTTTCCGGCCTTTTCACGCATGACTGCATAATCAGACACTTCTTGTGAAATCTCAATCTGTTCCGCTTTCATTAACTTGCGATTTCCTATAATTAATGGAGTGTTTTCCACTATTGCACTGATCCCACTTCCTTTTATAATTTTTCCGTTTTTAATTTCTCCATGAAGGTTAATCCTCCTTGCCTGTGCTTCTTTGACAATGACTTGGCCTAAAGGATGTTCTGAAATCGTTTCGGCTAGCGCAACAAGTCTGAGCAAGGTGTTTGTTTCAAAATTAGTAAAAATTTCTATATCAGTTACTTCCGGTTTTCCTTTCGTTAATGTACCGGTTTTGTCAAATACAAGTGTATCCACCTTGGAGAATCTGTCCATGGTCTCGCCGCCTTTGACAAGAACCCCATTTTTCGCACCATTTCCAATACCTGCCACGGTTGAAACTGGGGCACCGATGACTAAGGCGCCAGGGCAGGCAATAACTAAGAAGGTAATCGCAATGCGAAGATCTTTTGTCAAGAAAAAAACGAGAATCGCTAGGGTGACCACTGCCGGTGTATAAACCTTCGAAAATTGATTGAGAAATTTTTCTGTTTTTGATTTAGCTTGTTGGGCTTCTTCTACTAATTCGATGATTTTAGCAAAAATCGTGTTATCTCCAACTTTTTCTGCAATGATTTCAATATAGCCATTATCAACGAGCGCACCACTGAAAACTTTGTCATGCATTGTTTTGGAAACAGGTGTAGACTCTCCGGTAATAGCTGCTTCATTTATGGTGGCTTGCCCAGAAACAATTTTCCCATCAACGGGAATTTTTCCGCCAGAGCGGATGAGTACTAGGTCGCCTTCAATGACTTTTTCTACTGGAAGAGTGATCGTTTGTGTACCTCGGATCACAATCGCTTCTTGTGGAGCCATTTCGATTAAACTTTTTAACGATGAACGCGTTTTTTCAAGTGTTCGCATTTCTAAATAATCCCCAAACAAGAACAGAAAGGAAACAATAGCAGATTCCGTATATTCTTGAATGTAGATCGCCCCAATAATAGCGATAATGACTAATAAATCAATGCTAAATAGTTTCATTTTGATTGATTGTAAAGCCTTTATCGCAATTGGCATGCCAGCGATAATGGTTGCAAGCATAAGCGCAATTGCGTTCAATTCACTCATTCCAACTCCCTCTAAAAAAAGCCCAATTAGGATAAGAACAAACGAAATAACGATGATGGGCTGTCGAAATCGATTGAAGACAAGGATCATTTTCATTCCTCCTTAGTATCGAAAACTTAGTTTAGATTGAAAAGAAGGCTTACAACCATTCTTCAAACTATTTAAAATAGAGCTGGTTATAAGATAGGGTATCGGGGCGCTCGCTTTCTTTGCTTGCAACTGTTTGCTTGTTGCAAGCAACTATGAAACTTTTGCAGATAGAACTTCGTAGCCTAATTTTTTAATCATATTTTCTAGTTGGTTTGCTTCAATTTGTGATTCATCAAATTCTGTTTTCACCTTACTTAGATTGTATAGAACAACCGCTGTAGTTACACCCTCAGTTTTATTGAGAACTGCCTCAATTTTTTTAATACAAGATGGACATGTTAATGGTTCTAATTGAAATACTGCTTTTGCCATTTGAATAGCCTCCTTTTGGTTTATGGCTTTATTTTAAGCCATCGAATGTCAGAAAAAATTGATGAGGGTCAAGAACCGATTTTTAATCATTTTGATGATTTTTGTGAATTTTAAATTATTGTCAATTGAAAAGAGGATATGAATCAGGAGGGACAAATTACCTGGTGATTTGTCCTGATTTTATGTTATATTAATAAATAACTGTATTTAGATAGAACAAAGGGAGTGAATGAAGTGAAAAAATTTGGAATATTTAGTTTGATTTTACTTTTTACCCTTGTTATCGCTGCTTGTGGTAACAATAATGCGGCAGGCAATAAGGGTGGAACTGAAAAGGTTTATAAAGTGGGTGTTGACACCACTTACCCTCCATTTGAATTTAAAGTCGGTGACGAATACAAAGGAATCGATATTGATTTAATCAATGCCATTGCCAAAAATCAAAAATTTAAAATTCAATTAGTCCCAATGGATTTTGGCGGCATTATTCCGGCCATGCAAGCAAATCAGCTTGACGTTGCCATTGCAGGTATGAGTATTACCGATGAAAGAAAGAAAATCGTGGATTTCTCACAGCCTTATTTTGATGCCGGTTTAACGGTTGTTGTCAAAAAGGACAATACTACCATTAAATCTGTCAACGATTTGAAAGGCAAAAAAGTAGCTGTTAAAAAAGGAACAACTGGTGCCAAATATGCAACAGACAATGCGGCTAAACTAGGGATTAATGTTGTTCAATTTAATGACAGCCCAGCAATGTTCCAGGAAGTAGCCAATGGAAACGCTGATGCCTTGATTGAAGACTATCCTGTTATTTCCTATGCCATTGCCCAAAAAGACCTTGGCTTGAAAATTGTCGGTGACCGCCTAAACGGCGACAAATACGGAATTGCCGTGTTGAAAGGGCAAAATCAGGATTTATTGAAAAAAATCGATAAGGGTCTTGATGAGCTGAAAAAAGACGGAACTTATGACAAAATCATTCAAACGTATTTAGGAAAAAAATAATGGTATCAATTTGTGAAAGGCGCGCATCGTGCGCGCTTTCTTTTTGAAGGAGATGATCGTAATGAATATTATTGCTGCGGCTTTGCCGATGCTGCTTAAAGGATTACAAGTAACGGTTTATATTTTTATTATTGCGATCCTATTGGGTTTTCTAATTGGTTTAATTATGGCACTGTTTCGCTTGTCGCCTATTAAAATTCTAAACTGGATTGCCAAAGTTTACGTTGATGCGATCCGGGGAACGCCCTTTATTGTTCAATTGTTTTTCATTTATTTTGGCGTCAATTCCTTGCATCTTGTTTCTTTAGATAATATGACCGCTGGGATTATCACTGTTGCGATTAATGCCGGTGCCTATTTTGCCGAGATTATCCGCGCAGGGATTCAATCAATTGACAAGGGGCAAACAGAAGCTGCCCGCTCCATCGGTCTGACGAGCTCTCAGGCGATGCGGTATGTGATCTTGCCGCAGGCATTTAGAAGAATGCTGCCAACGATTACAAATCAATCAATTATCAGCTTAAAAGATACGTCACTTTTATCTGTTATCGGGATTGCTGATTTGACTCAGCAAGGACAAATTCAAGCTTCAGCTACGTTTGAGGCCTTCAAAATTTGGCTCGCTGTTGGTGTGATTTATTTCATCGTTATTTATTTACTGTCACTGCTTGCGAATTTTGTAGAAAGGAAGTTTGAACTTCGATGAGCATTATTAAAGTGAGAAACTTAAGAAAGTCGTATGGCGATCATGAAGTGTTAAAAGACATTAATGCTGAAATTCAGGAAAAAGAAGTCATTTGTGTCATCGGGCCTTCCGGTTCGGGTAAAAGTACATTTCTACGCTGTTTGAACCGCCTTGAAGAAATCACAGGCGGCGAAGTCATCATCAATGGCCACCATATTACCGATCCAAAGATCAATATGAATAAAGTTCGGCAAGAGGTCGGGATGGTTTTTCAACAATTCAACCTTTTCCCGCATATGACGGTTTTAGAAAATATCACATTAGGTCCAATCAAGATTCGCGGCCAAGCAAAAGACGAAGCAGAAAAAACGGCGCTTGAACTGCTTGAAAAGGTAGGATTGCGCGAACGGGCAAAAAGCTATCCGGGAGAGCTTTCCGGCGGTCAAAAACAGCGGGTTGCAATCGCAAGGGCGCTCGCCATGCGGCCAAAAATCATGCTGTTTGATGAGCCAACTTCTGCGTTGGATCCCGAAATGGTCGGCGATGTTCTGGAAGTCATGAAGCAGCTGGCAAAAGAAGGCATGACCATGGTCGTTGTCACACATGAAATGGGCTTTGCCCGGGAAGTAGGCGACCGTGTCATCTTCATGGACGGCGGCTACATCGTAGAAGAAAACAAACCAAATGAATTATTCAGCAACCCCCAGCACGAGCGAACCAAATCCTTTTTGAGCAAAGTGCTGTAAATCCAAAAAGGTGCGTTGCAAAGTTCCAAAACTCATGCAAAGTTATCCCTGCATAAAAATTGATCATTTAAAGAAAAAACCGGGTATCGCTTTTGCGATTCCTGGTTTTTTTGATAGTATTTTATTTCCTCTCCACATATTCCCGAACCATTTCAGGTGTTACAAGTTTACGACTGGGAACAATTCCTAGTTTGGCAAGTTCATTTATTTGCTTCGTCACTTCGTTAATTTTCTCGGTTGAAAAAGCTTTGCCCTCCTTGCATCGTTGAACGGCTTCTTCAATATAAAGCTCCCGCTGTTGATCAAGGGCGATAAATTCGTTTATCCGTTTATTTTGCTTATTGACATGGTTTGTGATCGCTTGATGAACACTCATTTCGTTCACTCCGATTTCTGTATCTTTTTTTATCATTGTAACAACTAAAATAGGATAAGTTAAGCCAAAATAAGAATGTACCAAAATCAGTTTGAAAAAAACTGAAAATTTAGGTCTTTGGATTTTATTTTTTCCATTTTTCGTACTATAATGTGTATTAAAGCTGTCACAAAAACGTCAAAAATTAAGAAACGAAAGGGGAACAATGGGATGATTCGTATGGCTTTGTCAGGGGTGCTTGGTTTTATTCTACTGTATATTGAATCGGTGATCGTTATGCAGCTTAAAGGAATGGGAACGATTGAATTTGGTGGAATTGCTCCATTTATTAACGTTTGGGCAATGAATTTCTTTTTTGTATTCGCAATTCTTACACAAGTTGGAAATTGGATTGAAAACAGAGTGGCATTAAAAGGAGAGAAGGATGAATTATTTTAAATAAAAAAGCGCCTCGGCTTCAAGTTCAACTTAGAGCAGAGACGCTTTTTATTTTATTTGATTATAAGCTACGCGCCTTGTTTTATTGATTCATCCTGTTTAAATACAGTTTTGCGGATATAAGGGATCACCCAGCGGTCTAAACCGAATTTTCCAGCATTGTATCCGGCAAATACGATGAACATTCCAATCAAGATGTCCCATGGGTTGGAAGAAACTGTACCAGCCATAACATAAGAGAAGTTCATTACCAGTGCGAAAAACATTGCTGCAGTCGTTAAGCATCCTAAGATAAGGCCTAATCCAACTAAAAATTCTCCCCAAGGCACAAGTACGTTAAAAATACCGGAGTTTGGAAGTGCAAAGCTTTTTAAGAAACCAACATACGTGCTATAAACAATACTGCCATCCGGGCCTTTTACCGGATTGGCAACGGCGCCTTTTAGAAAGCCTGAAGCATCGAATCCACCGGTGATTTTGTGAAATCCTGCTGTCAGCCACTCGTAGCCTAAGTACAGACGTAGAAGTGCTAAAATCCCTGAAGCGATCGTATTTTCTCTCAACCATTTAACCATGAAACTCACTCCTTTTTAAATTTTTTATAATGATATATTAAGTACACTGTCAATATAGCAAATTAATCCAATAAAAAGGGGGATTTATTCAGAGTTTCACTATTTTGTCAAAATGGTTTGAACAAAGTATGAACTGTCCACAGGCTTTCCTGATCCGCTGCGGATAAAATCTTTTTTTGATTAACACGATAAAACTGTTCATTACTATTATAGCAATTAGATTGGCCAAATGATTAAACCTAATAAAATAATTTCGTTCAAATTAGTAGATATCTCCGTATTTAGGGATACTTGTTTTTAAGTATACAGGGGGAAAAGTATGGTTTTGCTGACACACTAGATGGTAGATTTGTCCGAAAAGTGACAAATACGGATAAAAGGTGGAATTCCGCGGATACAAGTCGAAAACCCGCGGATAAAAGTAAAAAATCCGTGGATACCTGGACAAGTTTCGCGGATAAAAGCAGAATTTCCGCGGATACGAGTGGGACAGTTGCCACGCCAGCAGGTAGATTTGTCCGAAAAGTGACAAATACGGATAAAAGGTGGAATTCCGCGGATACAAGGCGAAAACCCGCGGATAAAAGTAAAAAATCCGCGGATACCTGGACAAGTTTCGCGGATAAAAGCAGAATTTCCGCGGATACGAGTGGGGCAGCTGCCACGCCAGCAGGTAGATTTGTCCGAAAAGTGACAAATACGGATAAAAGGTGGGATTCCGCGGATACAAGGCAAAAACCCGCGGATAAAAGTAAAAAGTCCGCGGATACCTGGACAAGTTTCGCGGATAAAAGCAGAATTTCCGCGGATACGAGTGGGGCAGCTGCCACGCCAGCAGGTAGATTTGTCCGAAAAGTGACAAATACGGATAAAAGGTGGGATTTCGCGGATAAAAGTCGAAAACCCGCGGATAAAAGTCGAAAACCCGCGGATAAAAGACCAAAACCCGCGGATAAAAGACCAAAATCCGTGGATATCGGAACAATTCCCGCGAACCACAATTCCCACGGACCACAGATCCACCCTTTTCAAAATCCATCACCCATACAAACAAAATACAAGACAAAAATTTACGATTATTCAAAAATCCAAAATTTAAGATTGATTCCATACAAATCAAACTGGAACGGTATCTATTTTTTTGAAATGAAAAACCTCCTTATCAAGCTTAAAATCCATACAAACCGCGGAAAACCTGTATAGTTTTTGCATATCCAATCAAATCAAATTGAAAACGTTTACACAGTGAATATTAACAACTTTCCACAATAATCGAAAATTGGGTAATAAAATGATTGTATAAATATTGAATAGACAGTATAATAATTCAATAAGAAGGATATGTGGGAGATGAAGAAAGTGAAAGCAGCGATTATTGGCGGAACGGGGTATGGATCCATTGAATTGGTACGGCTACTCCATAAACATCCGATTCTTGAAGTTGGCACAGTTGTTTCAAATTCACAGGCTGGAGAGAGTTTTAAAGATGTCTATCCCCACCTGTCCGAAATAATTGAGCAGCCGCTGGAAGCATTCGACCCGGCAGCCATTGCTGAAAAAAATGAAATCGTCTTTCTGGCGACACCATCGGGGATCAGCAAAAACCTTGTGCCGCAGCTGATTGACAAAGGGTTGAAGTGCATCGATCTTTCCGGCGACTTGAGACTCCATTCGCAAGCGGAATACGAAAAATGGTATAAACATTCACCGGCGGATTCAGCCGTTTTGGAAATGGCCACCTATGGGCTAAGTGAAATTTATCCAGATCAAATTAAGCGAGCATCATTAATTGCCAATCCGGGCTGTTACCCGACAGCTTCATTGCTCGGTTTGATTCCAGTTATAAAAACAAACTTAATTGATAACAAGTCAATCATCATTGATGCAAAATCCGGTGTATCCGGTGCAGGCAGAGGGCTCACCCTAACAAGCCATTATGCCGAAATCAATGAAAATTTGCGGGCATATAAAATGGGTGCCCATCAGCATATACCGGAAATCGAACAAATTTTACAAGACGAGAGCGGCAAGGAAATGACCGTAACGTTTACCACCCACCTTGTCCCGATGACAAGGGGAATCATGGCGACGATTTATGCCAACTTGTCGGAATCAGTATCCACGGCTGAAATGATTGCCCTATACGAAAATTTTTATAAAAATAAACCGTTTGTCCGCATTCGCAAAGAGGGCAATATGCCAGCAACGAAAGAGGTTTGGGGCAGCAATTACTGCGATATCGGCTTACATGTTGATCAAAGAACGAAGCGGCTCACGATCATTTCTGTTATTGATAACTTGGTAAAAGGGGCATCGGGTCAGGCGATTCAAAATGCGAATTTGCTGAATGGCTGGGATGAGGCAACAGGTCTTACCGATATTCCGATGTATCCATAAAAAACGAAGCAAGATTAGTCTTGCCGGTATTCCAATGTATCCATAGAAAAAAGGTTGAAAAACCGGTTCACCAAGATGAAGGAGGAAGACTGTATTGATGCCAGCCATTTCAAATAAAAAAATTGTCATTCTTGAAGATGGGAATGTTACATTGCCAAAAGGTTTTATCGCAGGGGGAATGCACTGTGGTATAAAGCAAAACAAACTTGACTTGGGCTATATTTTATCAGAAGTGCCTGCCGCTGTTGCTGGCGTCTATACGACAAATGTTTTTCAAGCCGCACCGCTTGTTGTTACCCAAGAGAGTCTCGCAAAAGAACATAAGGTACAGGCGATTCTCGTTAATTCCGGAAATGCCAATGCCTGCACAGGCGAACAAGGAATCAATGATGCGAAAACGATGCAAAGCGAATTTGCCAAAAAACTTGGCATACCGGAACATCTTGTTGCCGTCACATCGACTGGAGTGATTGGCGAACCATTACCAATCGAGAAAATCCAAGCTGGAATCGGCGAAATTCTCGAGCTTCAGCATGAGGATGTTAGCAATTTCGAACACGCCATTTTAACAACGGACACGGATGTGAAACATGTTGCCGTACAGCTAACGATTAACGGCAAAACGGTCAGCATCGGTGGGGCGGCTAAAGGTTCCGGAATGATTCATCCAACCATGGCAACAATGCTTGGCTTTGTCACAACAGATGCCCATATTGATCACGAAGACTTATCATTTGTCCTAAAAGAAACGACAAACCAAACATTTAATATGATCACCGTTGATGGGGATACAAGCACGAATGACATGGTGCTTGTGATGGCAAATGGCCTCGCTGGAAACGAAAAATTGACACAGGATCATCCGGATTGGCCGCTGTTTATGGATGGCTTCAAGCTGGTTTGTGAAGCTCTTGCGAAAAAAATCGCCCGCGATGGCGAAGGGGCAACAAAATTAATCGAAGTTCAAGTGAAGGGCGCCGCAAGCATAGAGGATGCAAGAGCACTGGGCAAGGCGATTATTTCTTCTAATCTCGTAAAAACAGCTATTTACGGAACGGATCCGAACTGGGGAAGAATTGTTTGTGCGATCGGTTATAGCGGTGTACCAGTCAATCCGAATGCTATCAGTGTCTCGATTGGTGATTTTCCAGTATTTGAAAAAGGTTTGCCTTGTTCGTTTATCGAAGAAGAGGTCAAAGCTTATTTGGAGCAGGAAGATGTTCACATTACGGTAGAAGTAAACCAAGGGAATAACGATGCCGCAGCGTGGGGCTGCGACCTAACATACGATTACGTCAAAATAAACGCGTCATACCGAACGTGAGGTGAAGAGGAATGAAGTATCTAGTCATTAAATGCGGCGGCAGTGTTTTGGAAAATTTGCCAAAATCCTTCTATCAAAATATTGTTTCGCTACAGCAATCAGGCAAATGGATGCCGATTATCGTTCACGGCGGCGGGCCGCTCATCACTTCATTGTTAAAAAAATTAGACGTCGAAACAACCTTTGTAAATGGACTGCGTGTGACAACCCACGAAGTGCTGGATGTTGTCGAAATGGTTTTAAGCGGATCGGTGAATAAACAAGTCGTTCGAAACCTAAACGAAACAGGCGGCACCGCACTTGGAATCAGCGGTGTTGACGGAGCATTGTTACAAGCAGTGCCGAGCAAAGATCACAAAACGCTTGGGTATGTAGGAGAAGTCGTTAAAGTGAACAAGGAATTGCTTGAAGGGGTCATCTTGCAAGGCTACATTCCCGTCATCTCGCCAGTCGGGGTGGATGAAAAGGGTCAAAGGTATAACATCAATGGCGATGTCGCAGCATCGGCAATTGCCAAGGCGATGGAAGCAAACCTTTGCTTTATCAGCGATATACCGGGAATTTTAATCGAAAAAAACAACAAGAAACAACGGCTTGCAAAGATTACGAAATCGAAACTCGAAGCGATGATTGCGGATCAAACGATTTGGGGTGGCATGATTCCAAAAGCAAAAGCTGCGATTGACGGCCTAGTTCATAACATCCCTGAAGTTGGAATCATCAATGGTTTTCAGGAAAATAGTTTGCTTGACTATGTAGGCGGCAAAGACATTGGGACAAAAATTGTGTTAGAAGAGGTGCTCGTAAAATGACAAATGAATCAAGTGTATCAACGATTTCACCATTGATGGCCACCTACGGCCGCTTTCCGGTAACACTTGTAAAAGGAAAAGGCAGCTATGTGTGGGATGACAAAGGCAAGCAATATTTAGATTTTACATCCGGAATCGCTACCTGCAATTTAGGCCATGTACCCGATCCGGTAAAAGAAAAACTTGAGGAACAATTGCAAAACTTATGGCATTGCTCCAATCTGTACCATATTCCAAACCAGCAGGCGTTGGCCGAGCTGCTTGTGAAAAATACCTTTGGGGATCAAGTTTTCTTTTGCAACAGCGGGGCGGAAGCAAATGAAGCAGCGATCAAACTGGCGAGAAAATACGCGCAAAAAATAAAAAACAAAGATTCATACCAAGTCATTACCTTTAAACAATCGTTCCACGGAAGAACGCTTGCCACCATGTCGGCAACAGGTCAAGAGAAAATTCAGCAAGGCTTTCTTCCATTGGTATCAGGCTTTCACTATTTGACATACAATGACCCGGCTGCACTTGAACAGTTGAAAGAGCTGAATCCGGCTGCCGTTCTCTTCGAACTGGTGCAAGGAGAAGGCGGCGTGATTCCGGCAGACCTTGAATGGGTAAAACAACTTGAGGAGATTTGCAAAGAAAACGATATATTGCTGATGATCGATGAAATCCAAACAGGCATGGGACGCACAGGAACATTGTTTGCCTACGAGCAATATGGAATTGAGCCGGATGTGATCAGTGTTGCCAAGGGACTTGGATCGGGTTTTCCGATTGGCGCCATCATTGCTAAAGAACAAGTGGCAAAAGCATTTGATCCAGGAAGCCACGGCAGCACATTTGGCGGCAACCCGCTGGCAACTGCTGCAGGCCTGGCAACGTTAAATTATCTTTTAACAAGCGGTTTGCTGGAACAAGCGAAGGAAACCGCCGCCGTTTTAGATGAAACATTAGCTGAATTAAAGAACGAATTCAACGTCATCAAAGACATCCGCGGTTTAGGACTTTTAAAGGGAATCGTCGTCGACGGCATTGCCCCGGCGATTGTTCAAAAAGCGCTTGCCGAAAACTTGCTGATTTTAACCGCAGGTCCGGATGTTGTCCGAATTTTGCCGCCGCTTACAGCATCACTTGAAGAAATCAACGAATTTACCGGTAAGCTGAAGAAGGCTTTCCAAAGTATATAGAAGAAAGGCGTGGGATGAGTGAAACAAGGATACCTTACTTTGGAAACAGGAGAAGTTTTTGAAGGAACGTTAATCGGATCATGTAATGACTCGTTTGGTGAAGTTGTTTTTAACACAAGTATGACAGGCTATCAGGAAATCATCACAGATCCATCATATGCCGGGCAAATCATTACCTTTTGCTATCCGATCATCGGCAATTACGGAGTGAATGCACTGGACGACGAGAGCATCACGCCATCACTTGCCGGTGTCGTGATCAGTGATTTATGCGAAACGCCAAGCCATTATCAATCCATTGAAAAATTCTCTGAAAAACTAAGCAAAGCCGGGGTGTCCGGGCTTGCTGGGGTGGACACCCGGCTGCTTGTGAAAACGATTCGCAGCCGCGGCACTGTAAAGGCAATCATAAGCAGTGAAAAACTGGATTCATCCGCCTTTCCTGCACCTGCCAAACAGCCGTTTTGGGTTGCTCAAGTTTCCTCCAAAAAAGCCGTTACGTACAAAAACAATGGTCCACATGTTGTCTTGATGGACTTTGGCTATAAGAAATCGATTTTAACTGCACTTTTAGAAGAAAATTGCACGGTTACCGTCGTACCATACAATACGACGTTTGAACAAGTGAAAGCATTGTCTCCTGACGGGGTGTTGTTAAGCAACGGGCCTAGTGATCCGATGGAGCTGAAATCATGGCTGCCTGAAATAAAGAAAACAACAGAACATTTTCCGACACTAGGAATTTGCCTTGGGCACCAGCTCATTGCGCTTGCCTATGGGGCGAAAACGACGAAGCTCGCCTATGGACACCGCGGCGCCAACCATCCGGTAAAGGAACTGCTGACAGGCAAAGTAAAGATTACAGCACAGAACCATAGCTATGTCGTGATGGATGAAAGCATTGACAAACAAGTATTTGAGATTACTTATCGAAACGTCAATGACCAGTCAATTGAAGGATTAAAGCATGTCCATTACCCAATCCAGACTGTCCAATTTCATCCGGAAGCCCATCCGGGGCCAAGCGATACAGCACATATTTTAACTGACTTTGTAAAACAGATTAGTTCTTTAGGAGAGACTCGCTATGCCATTCGATAAAAATTTGAAAAAAGTACTTGTCATCGGATCGGGGCCGATTGTGATCGGGCAGGCCGCCGAGTTCGATTATGCCGGAACGCAAGCATGTATTGCTTTAAAAGAAGAAGGAATCGAGGTTGTCCTCGTCAATAACAACCCGGCGACGATTATGACCGATGAAGCGATCGCTGACAAGGTCTACATGGAGCCGCTCACCGCTGAAACCATCGAAAAAATCATCGAAAAAGAAAAGCCTGATGGCATGATCGGAACATTGGGCGGGCAGACCGGACTGAATTTGGCCGTTCAACTTTTTGAAAAGCAAATTTTACAAAAGCACGGGGTGAAACTGCTCGGGACCTCGGTTGAATCCATTAAAAAAGGCGAGGACCGCGAAAAATTTCGCAGCCTGATGCTTGAAATCGGCGAACCGATTCCGGAATCGAGCATCATTCACAGCTTTGAAGAGGGCGTCCAGTTTGTTGAGAAAATCGGCTACCCTGTCATTGTCCGTCCTGCCTATACATTAGGCGGTGAAGGCGGCGGTTTTGCCCATAACGAGGAAGAACTTGAAGTCGTACTGAAAAAAGGGTTGGCTGCAAGCCCGATCCACCAGGTTCTTTTGGAACGAAGCATTAAAGGCTGGAAGGAAATCGAATACGAAGTCATGCGTGACGCGAATGATACATGCATTATCGTCTGCAATATGGAAAACATGGATCCGGTCGGCGTTCACACCGGCGATTCGATTGTCGTTGCTCCGTCGCAGACATTAACCGATGTGCAGTACCAAATGCTTCGCGACGCTTCAATTAAAGTAATCAGAGAACTTGAAATCATCGGCGGCTGCAATATTCAATTTGCGCTTCATCCTGAATCAAACCAATACTATATCATCGAAGTCAATCCGCGGGTCAGCCGTTCATCGGCCTTGGCGTCAAAAGCAACCGGCTACCCGATTGCAAGAATGGCGGCAAAATGCTCAATCGGCTATCATTTGGACGAAATTCTTAATCCGATTACCGGCAACACGTTCGCATCGTTTGAACCGGCGATTGATTATATTGTCGTGAAATTGCCGCGATTCCCGTTTGACAAATTTCCCGAAGCGAACCGCACGCTTGGTACGCAGATGAAAGCAACCGGGGAAGTGATGGCAATTGAGCGGACCTTTGAAGGAGCTTTAAACAAAGCGATCCGGTCACTTGAATTGAATACCTACAGCCTGACAGGCCATGAATTTGCCAAATTGCTTGATACGGAAGATTTGATCTTAATGCTGGAAACCGCCAATGATCAGCGCTTGTTTATGATTGCAGAAGCCTTCCGGCGCGGGATGGCCCTGGAAAAAGTAATGCAGCTGACGCAAATTGATCAGTGGTTTTTGGTGAAAATAAAAGCAGCAGTAGAACTGGAGCTTGAGCTGTCAACCTGCACATGGGAGGAAGCACCCATTACATTGTTGAAAACGGCAAAGCGCAGCAATGTATCCGATCGTTTGCTTGCCAAACTTTACGGCGTTACGGAAAAACAAATCCGCATGAAGTGGAAGGAACTGAATTGGGCTCCTGGCTATAAGATGGTTGATACATGTTCGGCTGAATTTGATGCTGCCACACCGTATTACTATTCCACTTGGCAAGGGGTTGATGAGGTGGAAGAGTCAGATCAACGAAAAATCCTTGTCATCGGTTCCGGGCCGATTCGAATCGGCCAAGGCATTGAGTTTGATTACTGTTCCGTACACGCGGCAAAAGCCATCAAGAAAATGGGCTATGAAGCGATCGTGATCAATAATAATCCGGAAACGGTCAGCACCGATGTTTCAATTGCCGATCGTCTGTACTTTGAGCCGCTGGCGGTTGAAGATGTATTAAATGTGGTTGAAAAAGAAAACGTCGAAGGTGTACTGATTCAATTTGGCGGGCAGACGGCCATCAATATTGCCCATGCATTAGAAGAAGAAGGTGTAAAGATTTTAGGTACGGCTGTCGAAAATGTCGACCGGCTTGAGGATCGGGAAGAATTTTACCAATTGCTTGAAAACTTGGCGATTCCGCATATTGAAGGTGAAATTGCTGCCCATTCCGATCAGCTGCTCGAAGCGGCCGAAAAACTTGGCTTTCCAGTATTGGTTCGTCCATCCTATGTGATTGGCGGACAGTCGATGTTTACCTTTTATTCAAAAGACGAGTTGATTCACTATGTCGAGCAGATCGAGAAAAATGCCTATGAACAAATGTGGCCGCTATTGGTTGACCGGTTTGTGCCAGGGCTTGAATGTGAAATGGATGTTGTCAGCGATGGCGAGGAAATTCTTGTACCCGGAATTTTTGAGCATATTGAACGAGCCGGTGTTCATTCCGGCGACAGCATTTCAATTTTTCCGCCGCTGACTTTAACGTCCGAGATGAAGGGAACGTTAATTGATTATGCTGGCAGAATCGCGAAAGCATTGCCGATTGTTGGGATCATGAATATTCAATTTGTCATAAATGATGGGAAAGTATATGTTCTTGAAGTGAACCCGCGCTCATCTAGAACCGTGCCAATCATCAGCAAAGTCACCAGTGTACCGCTGATCGAGTGGGCAACAAAGGTTCAATTAGGTGCCGCGGCAGCAACCCTTAGCCCTCAACAAGGACTGCTGGAAGAGCCAGGTTATTATTCAGTGAAAAAGCCAATTTTTTCTTCTGGAAAGTTAAAAGGGGTGGATCCGATTCTTGGCCCTGAAATGAAATCAACCGGTGAAGTGCTTGGCCTCGGTTCTACGTTCCAAGAGGCGCTTGATAAAACAGTACTGCTGGCGGATCAGCCTGCAAGCGAAAAGCTAATTCTATGCTCGATTTCTGATCGTGCAAAAGCCGAAAGCCTACCGATAATGGGGTCGTTGGCAAAGCAGGCGTGCAGACTTGCGGCAACCGAAGGAACGGCGCAATTTTTACAAAAGAATGGCATTGCTGTTGAGACCATCATCAAAAATGAACAGCAGCTTATAGATCTTTTCAAAAAACAAGAGGTCGGTCTTGTGATCAATATTCCAAATCAAGGGCGCGATGACCGCAAATTCGGTTTTGCGATCCGCGAACAGGCCACACGTTTTACGATTCCATCCTTTACCCATTTAGATACCGTAAAGGCGATTATTGGTCTTTGGAAGCAATCCCCTCAAAAAGCTGTGGTAAGAACGGTTGGGGAATACTATCAAATGGAAAAAAGCTTATCCTAGGGGGAGTATCCATGCAGAATACAATGAAACAAAACGGAATCGAGAATAGCGGGCTGTTGCAGGGAAAAGACTTCCTGCAGCTGGCCGATTATACGCCTGAAGAGATCTTGAGTTTGCTTGAAACGGCACAGGAATTAAAAGCAATGCAAAAGGCTGGAAAACCGCATTCGTTTTTAAGCGGAAAAGTGCTTGGAATGATTTTTGAAAAATCATCAACAAGAACACGCGTTTCCTTTGAAGTCGGAATGCTCCAGCTTGGCGGCCATGCAATTTTCTTGAGTTCAAAAGATATTCAGCTTGGCAGAGGCGAATCGATTTCCGATACGGCGAAAGTGTTGTCACGTTATGTGGATGGCATCATGATCCGCACATTTTCCCATGAATCTGTTGAAGAACTTGCAGCACACGCAACTGTTCCAGTTATCAACGGACTGACCGATTTGCAGCATCCAACACAGGTGATGGCAGATCTGTTAACAATTTTAGAACAGAAAGGAAAGCTTTCAGGACTTAAGCTTTGCTATCTGGGAGATGGAAACAACAATATGGCTCACTCGTTAATTGAGGGAGCGGCGAAAACGGGGATGCATATTGCGATCGCAAGTCCTGCAGGATATTTGCCGAACGAGGAAATTGTGGCAAAAGCAGAGATAGATGCGGAAATAACGTGCGGCTCCATCACGATTTGCCATGATCCGAAAGAAGCGGTCAGCGGCGCGGATGTGGTGGTGACTGACGTATGGGCGAGCATGGGTCAGGAACGAGAGCAGCAAAAAAGAATGGAAGACTTAAAAGCCTATCAAGTGAACGAAGCATTATGTGAAAATGCGAAAGATGATTTTATCTTCCTGCATTGCCTGCCAGCACACCGCGGCGAAGAAGTGACAGCAGAGATTATCGATGGCCCACATTCCGTCGTCTTTGATGAAGCAGAAAACCGGCTCCATGCCCAGAAAGCAATTTTGAAAATTTTACTTGAAAAAAAATACTAGCAATTTCTATGCGATTGGATGTATAATAATTCTATCAAATGAATTTTAATACAACATATTGCGAGGGGACAGTAAGATGTCAAAAGAGAAAATTGTTCTAGCCTATTCAGGCGGTTTAGATACATCCGTTTCAGTGAAATGGATTCAAGAAAAATATGGATACGATGTGATTGCGCTCGGTCTTGATGTGGGAGAAGGCAAGGATCTTGAAGCGATTAAAAATAAAGCATTGAATGTCGGTGCCATTAAAGCCTATATGATTGATGCAAAAGAAATGCTGGCAAAGGATTACTTGCTTCCGGCCTTGAAAGCAAACTGTTTGTACGAAGGGAAATATCCGCTATCTTCCGCATTATCCCGTCCGCTCATTTCTAAGCTATTGGTCGAAGTAGCCGAGAAAGAAGGCGCGGTTGCCGTTGCACACGGCTGCACTGGAAAAGGAAACGACCAAGTTCGTTTTGAGGTATCGATTCAAGCTCTGAATCCAAACTTGAAAATCGTTGCTCCAGTACGTGAATGGGGAATGACCCGTGATGAAGAAATCGCGTATGCCGAAAAAAATGGTATTCCGATTCCAATTAATTTGGAAAATCCTTTCTCGATCGATGCCAATATTTGGGGACGTGCTTGCGAAGCCGGCGTACTTGAAAATCCGTGGGCTGAAGCGCCGGAAGCTGCATTTGACTGGACAAATCCGATTGAGCAGACGCCGGATGAGGCAGAATACATTGAGATTGAATTCGAGCAGGGCGTTCCGGTTGCATTGAACGGTGAAAAACTTCCGCTTGTGCAATTAATCGAAACATTAAATATGCTTGGCGGCAAACATGGCGTCGGCCGCATTGACCATATTGAAAACCGCCTTGTTGGCATTAAATCGCGTGAAGTGTATGAAAATCCAGCAGCATTAATTTTAATTAATGCCCATAAAGAATTGGAATTCCTTACACTGCCGCGAGAAGTAACGCAATTTAAAACGCAGATTGACCAGCAAATGGCTAAAATTATTTACGAAGGTCTGTGGTACTCTCCGCTAAAAGCAGCACTGGATGCCTTTATTGAAGAAACGCAAAAAGTCGTTTCGGGAACCATTCGTGTGAAGCTTTTCAAAGGAAACCATACCGTTGTCGGCAGAAAATCCGTCCACAGCTTATACAATGAAGAGCTGGCTACGTATACGAAAGGCGATGCCTTTGATCACAATGCCGCAGTGGGCTTTATTAAGCTCTGGGGGCTGCCAACCAAAGTTTATTCCGAAGTCAACCAAAAAGAAACGGTTTTAAAATAACCGGTTCGCCAGCGATCTCAATTTTGCATATCAAAAAAAACATCGTTTAAAATAAAAGAAGGCATGCCCTCGAAATTTTTTCGAGGGCAAACTTCATATCGGTTCAGGAGGAACAGAGAATGTCAAAGTTATGGGGCGGGCGCTTTACAAAGGAAACGAACAAGCTCGTAGAAGAATTTACTGCATCGATTTCTTTTGATCAAAAATTGGCAAAAGAAGATATTGCCGGCAGCTTGGCACATGTACAAATGTTGGGGGAATGTGGCATTATCCCGTCAGAGGATGCTGGAAAAATAAAGCTTGGCCTGCTTGAGATCAAAAAAATGATTGAGAACAATGAAGTGGAATTTTTAGTTGAAGATGAAGATATCCACATGAATATAGAAAAACTGCTGATCGAAAAAGTCGGTTCGGTCGGCGGCAAGCTGCATACCGGCAGAAGCAGAAATGACCAGGTTGCAACCGATATGCATCTCTATTTGCGCACGAAAACAACTGAACTTATCACGCTGGTTGAGAGCGTGCAGCAAGCCTTGCTGGCACAAGCAAAAGTGAATGTTGAGACATTGATACCCGGGTATACTCATCTTCAGCGCGCCCAGCCTGTTTCATTCGCCCATCATCTTATGGCATACTTTTGGATGTTTGAGCGCGATAAGGAGCGACTGATTGATAGCTTAAAACGGATCAATTGGCTGCCGCTTGGCTCCGGCGCATTAGCTGGGACAACTTTTCCGATTAATCGAGAACGTGTCGCGGATATTCTCGGTTTTGAAACGATTTATCCAAACAGCATGGACGCTGTGAGCGACCGCGATTTTATTTTGGAATTTTTATCGATCGGCTCAATTATTATGACCCATATCTCCCGCCTTTCTGAAGAGTTTGTTCTGTGGTCAAGCCAGGAATTTCAATTTATTGAACTGGACGATTCTTTTTGCACCGGTTCGAGCATCATGCCGCAAAAGAAAAACCCTGACGTACCTGAACTTTTGAGGGGAAAAACCGGCAGAACGTACGGAAACTTAATGGGTCTGTTGACCGTTTTAAAAGGATTGCCGCTTGCTTATAATAAAGATTTGCAAGAAGACAAAGAAGGCATGTTTGATACAGTCGAAACGCTTGAAGGCTCATTAAAGCTTTTGGCACCGATGATCGAAACAATGAAAGTGAATACAAATGTTATGCGTAAAGCGATTAACCATGATTTTTCAAATGCAACGGATATTGCTGACTACTTGGTCCGCAAAGGCCTGCCATTTCGTGAGGCGCATGAAGTCATCGGGAAAATCGTCCTTTATGCGATCCAGCAGGAGAAATTTTTGTTGGATTTGAGCTTTGAAGAGTACCAGCAATTCAGTTCATTATTTGAGGAAGATATTTATGAGGTGCTGGCGCCGGAACATGTCGTTGCGGTCCGCAACAGCTTTGGCGGCACGGCACCTGAGCAAGTAAAAGCCCAAATCGAACTGGCTGAAGCCAAGCTCGGCAAATAAATGACGAAAATTTTTAAAAATATTGACATACCAGTCTGGTTGCGCTAATATGATTTTTATAAATTGACGATGGAAAATGAAAACAATTCTATAAATACTCTTATCCAGAGCGGCGGAGGGACTAGGCCCGATGAAGCCCGGCAACCTTCAAGGTATTCCTTGAAAAGGTGCTAATTCCTGCAGGTTTTTTCGAAACCTGAAAGATAAGAGGAGGAAAAAGCCCTCTTCTTATGAAGAGGGCTTTTTTTAGTCAAAAACAAGAAAGGGTGCGGGATGATGTCAGTTATTCGGGTTGCGATTTTAGGTTTCGGAACAGTTGGTGAGGGTGTATATAAAACAATTCAGTCACACGAGCAAGAGCTCACGGCGATTTTAGGGAAAAAAGTTGAAGTGGCAGCCGTTTTGATTCGCAATCAAAACAAGGTTCGCACTATCGGAGAAAAGGTTTTGGTTACAACCGATTTTGAAGAAATTTTGCGCTTGCCCCAGCTTGATGTTGTGATGGAAGCAATTGTAGAACAGGAGCCAAGCTTTACGTATTTAAAAAAAGCAATCGCCAGAGGCTGCCATATAATCACGGCCAATAAAGAAATGTTTGCCCACCATGGAAGAGAATTGCTTGAAATTGCCGCTCAACACAATGTATCGGTTGGGTTCGAAGCGACAGTGGCAGGCGGTATTCCCATTATTCAAACGCTTCGGCAATTGTTTCATGTCAATCAAGTTCAAAAGATTCAAGGAATTTTAAATGGTACCTCCAATTTTATTCTCACGGAAATGCGCGAGAAGAAGCAATCTTTTGCGTCGGCGTTAAAACAGGCTCAGGAAAACGGTTTTGCAGAAGCCGACCCAACAAATGATATTGAAGGAATCGATGCATTTTACAAACTGATGATTTTAAGCAAAATGGCTTTTGGCCAAGAGCCGAAATGGAATGAAGTCGAACTTCAAGGGATTGCCAAAATCACAAGCGAGTGGATTGCTTTTGCAGAGAAGCTTGGACTAAGATTTAAACATATTGCGACCGTCAGCAAGAATGGCAACCAAGTAACAGGGTCTGTAAAACCCGTTCTTGTAGCAAAAGATCATCCATTTTATTCGATCGAAGGAGTGCAAAATGCGGTCAATATTGTTTCTGATATTGTTGGAAGCATTACATTGCAAGGCCCGGGCGCCGGTATGTTTCCAACGGCAAGCGCCATGCTGGAAGACCTTATTTTTGTTTTGAAAAATAAAGCAGAAACGGTTCTTATGTCAAAGAGGGTAGAAGATGCGGCAAACAGCATCCAGCAGTCAAAAGGTGTCTGGATTGTCGATGGCGTATACAAAAAAAGAACAATCCATTCCATTCACTGGATAAGTGAACTGAAGAATGGCTGTTATTTGCTAAAAGCGGCAGCAGAAGAAATCGCTGAATTGGCAGAACAAAATAAAGGACTCATTTCCTTCCCGATTTATGGGGATGTGGAAAGGTTGAATCAGAAAGAAAGCAAATTGGCTATAACTTTATAACCGAAGTTTTCCACAGACTTATACACAGAATCCCCATACTTATCAACAATGTAATCATCAGTTTGGCAAAGGTTTAATCGAATTATCCACATTATCCAGAGGGAAAGAAGCGGAACCGGAAATTATCCACAATTTAAAAAAGAAGCAGGCTTGATCCTGCTTCTTTCTGAAAGGGTGGTTATTTCTTCTTTGCTCTAGCGCGCTGTGCAGCCGCATTTGACCGTGCTTGTGCCTCTAAATCCTCCTGATCAGCAAGTTCCCGGGAATATTCGACATCGAGTCCGTCTGATTTCAGATTCTTCGGCACTTGTGGAAGTGATGCTTTGTTTTTATCACGAGTTTTATGTTTGTTCGCACGACCCATTGCAAAAAACCCCTTTCGTTTTTTGATGGGGAATGGGATCCCCATTTATATCATCCGCAAAATGAAAAGAGTTATAAATGGTAATTAATGCTTGGATCTCCGTTCGTCAAAACCACCGGCGCGATCGGCCATTTTGAACTCTCTTTGATAGTTAACTTCCTGCATACTCGTTAACGTAAATTTCGGCTTTTCCTTCTTCTTTTTTTCCACCATCGAAAATCATTCCTTTCATCTGTACTTATCCCCATTTTTGCCTTTTTTAAAAGGAATGATACAAACGTTTATGAAAAAATGTCTCTTACTGCATCTGCGAGGTTGGGAAATTGGAATGAATAGCCGTGTTCCATCAATTGGTTTGGCAGAACTTTTTGTCCCTCCAAAACGAGCATACTCATTTCGCCAAGTAAAAGCTGGAGCGCAATGTTTGGAACAGGAAGCCAATGTGGCCGATGGAGAATTTTTGCAAGCTGCCGTGCAAATTCCTTCATTTGCACGGCATGTGGTGCTGTAAAATTAACCGGACCTGCGATTTTCCTGTTTTCAATCACAAATAAAAGAGCATTTACTACATCCTTGATATGGATCCACGACATCCATTGCCTTCCGCTTCCGATTGGACCGCCAACAAAAGCCTGATACGGAAAGACGATTTTCGGCAAAGCGCCTTCCTGCCGATCAAGGATAATACCAAACCGGCACAGTACTGTTCGTACACCGAGCTGTTCAGCTTCTATCGCTTTTTGTTCCCATTTCGTAACCGTTTTGGCAAGAAAGTCATGTCCCGGTTGCGAGGTTTCGGTGAAAATTTCCGTTTCAGAAGTACCATAATACCCGATGGCACTTGCGTTAATGAGCGCGCCCGGTTTTTTGTTCATTTTTTTAAAAACAGCAAGAAGCTCGTCAACCGCATTCAAGCGGCTATCCAGAATTTGCTTTTTTCTTTGTTCTGTCCAACGCCCTTTGCTCAATGATTCGCCGGCAAGATTGATAAAAATCTCTGTGTTCTCGAGATCCTTGAGTGGGTCGCTGGCAGGTGAAAGCCACTGAACAAATCGAACACCACTGTCCGGATTCTTTTTGCTTGAACCTCTTGTTAAAATAATGACTTCATGGTTATTTTTTACTAACGCTCCCGTTAGCGCTTTTCCAACAAATCCGCTGCCGCCCGCAATTGCGATTTTCATATCGACGCCTCCCTTTCGTTTATTTTACGATGATTTTTGAATATGTTAAAGTAATGCTGAGGTGAGAGGAATGGCGGTAATCACAAAAATCACCACCCAGCAAAAAAACAGCGATCGCTACAATGTGTTTTTAGATGAAAAGTTTGCTTTTAGTGTGGATGCGGATATTCTAATCAAATTTCAGCTTAAAAAAGGAATGGAATTGGACGCGTTTTCGCTGACGGAAATTCAATACAGTGACGATATCCGAAAAGCATACAATGCTGGGATCGCTTACTTGGCGCGAAGAATTCGGTCGGAAAAAGAAATCCGGGACTATTTGGCGAAAAAAGATGTGGAAGCCCCGATTGCGAATGAAGTTATCCATCGGCTAACATCACAGAATTATCTAAATGACGGGGAATATGCAGCTGCATATGTTCGGACTCAAATGAACACAACGGACAAAGGACCAGATGTGATCCGGATGGAATTGGCTGAAAAAGGGATTCAAAAAGAGATCATTCAAGATTGCTTGCGGGAGTTTACGGAAGAGCTACAGGTTGAAAAAGCCAAAGGACTGGCTGATAAATTTTTCAAAAAAAATGCAAAAGATTCTTTTCGGATCCTTAAGCAAAAATTGGAGGGTTTGTTGTTACGAAAAGGTTATTCTTTTGATGTGATTCAAAGGGTGAGAGCAGAATCTGCTCAAAAAGGAGTCGGTGGGGATGAACTTGAAGCAATTCGCTATCAGGGTGAGAAACTATGTCGGAAATATTCCCATTATACCGGCTATGAATATGAGCAAAAAATGAAACAGGCCCTATATCGGAAAGGATTTACAATGGACTTAATTGAAAAATTTTTGGACGAGCAGAAACAATCATAGATTATGGTTGTTTCTTTTTTTAGGACGAACCGGTCACTAGTGGCGTTAGTAATGCCCAATTCTCAGGTTAAAAGGGTCAACCGGTCGCTAGGGGCCTTCCTAATGCTTGCCCATCCCCATCTACTTCTTGCTCTCGATCATAATTGAATCTTGATCCATATGGTCGACGATGATTTGCGCAACTTCTTCTGCTGTCCGGAAGCGTGAGGGATCTTTCACATGATCCGAATAATCCCAAAACAGCGTATTCATGCCGCCCATATATGCAGCCGTAAACTTGATACTCGTGCCCTCAAATTCTTTTTGCAGACTCTCTGTAAAACCTCTAACCGCAAATTTGCTTGCCACATAGACCGATTCGTTTACTTTTGGCCGAAGCCCCGCAGTCGAGACAATATTGACAACACGGCCTTCACCCTGATGGAGCAGCAATGGTAAAACTGCTTTGGTCATCAGAATCGTGCCAAGGATATTTGTATCAAGCATTTCTTGAATTTGCTGGTCGGTCAACTGGTCGAACGGTCCAAAATGGCCGACCCCCGCATTGTTGACAAGCCCATATACTTCATAACGCTCATTCAAACCGCTGAGCTCCTCGCCAATCTCTAACGCTTTCCTAATATCCAAACTGAGAAAATCGGCACTGCCGCCGGAAAGTTCAATCAATTCTTTTACCGCTTGCAAATGGCTTTCTGATCTGCCAATTAGCAACAGATGATATCCTTTTTTTGCCAAAAGAAGAGCAAGTTCTTTCCCAAGCCCTGTTCCCGCACCAGTCACAATAAACGTCTTCATCCAATTTCTCCTCACATTTTAGAGTTAAATTCTTTCTTAATCATACAAAATTACCTATACTAAAATAAAGACATATGAAAATCCAGGGGTGGAACGAAATGCAGCCAGAAAAACGGTACAGCCAAATGACAGAACATGAATTAAAACAAGAAATAGCCGCGCTGACGGAAAAAGCAAGAAAAGCCGAACAGATGGGCATGGTCAGCGAGTTTGCCGTGCTGGAACGAAAGGCAGTGATGGCGAAAGCCTATTTATTGGATCCGGAAGCATTCAAGCCTGGCGAAATTTACGAAATTGAAGGTGACCCCGGATCCTATTTCAAAATTGATTACATCAATGGAGTATTTGCTTGGGGATATCGTCTGAATAGTGGTGAAAAAGACGAAGCATTACCTATTTCAATGTTGAAAATGGTAAAATAATAAGCCACAGAGCATGAAACAAGATGGTATTTTTTTGGGCGTTGCCTTATTGTAAAAGCAAAAAACCAGAGACCGAAATCTCTGGCTTATTTTTCCTCGCCGCCGCGCCGTCCTGAAGCCCACATGCGCTCCTGCGGATGGGTGTTCGTTGTGCCGTCGGCTCGTTTTGAAGCGTATTCTGCCTTCGCCCGAGGTTCACCCTCAAATTTATTGTTGTTTTGGTTTGGGAAATTGGTTTCTTTATTACGCAAAACGATCCCTCCAGCAGTTGCTCGAATCGTAAAAAGCCCCGACCCGTGTCAGGCTCTTTACGTATAAATAGTATTTGGCTTAAGAAAAGTAATTATGTTGTAAGAAAATAACAATGGAGTGAAACAAGTGAACGACTATCATGAACGATTAACAAAGCTTTTATTAGAAAAAAATGACTTTTTGTCAACTGCACAAGCCCGTGTATGGGTTGAATTGCTTTGGGAAGATTTTGAAGCTTCAAATGCAAAAGCTGGCGCTTATTATGGAAGCGAAATGACGCAAAGAATTGTAAAGAAATGGATTGAACAATACGGGGAAAAATTACATGAATTTACGAGAGCAAACGTGAAATACCAACAATATTTTTCCCAGGAAAAATATGTTCTCCATTAAATGAAATCAGATGGCAAAAGAAAAGCGGTGACGCAAACGTCATCGCTTTTTAACCTGGGATGATTTCCAATTTTTTTCGGAGTTTTTCTTCGCTGAAAATCCAGCCGGTATACGAGGTGAGAATATTCAACTCCATATCAAGCTGGACAACAGCAACGAATGGGTAGCGGTTATTGCTGCGATAACGAAGATCAATAAAGCGGACCTCGTAATAATCATCGTATTCATCCACTTCCCAGCGATACACCGGTGAAAACGAAAGAAATGCGGCCAAATTTTTATCTTTTTTGGCGGCTTCTAACACTGGTGTGTCCGGTACAGGTACACGGGTGAATTGATCAATGATCCGGACATTTGTATCTTCCGAACGTCCAACAAAAAATTGATGTTTGTTCATCACGGCAATCCGCCAATGGTGAAACCGCATTGTCGGCGCAATAATGATATCTGTCGCATCGGGAATCAACCTCAAGACTTCTTTGCGAACCCTGTGGTGGGCGATGCTTCGGAAAATGTAATACGCAATAATCACGGCATAAACCGCCGAAAATGTATAACCGGGATGGGCGCCGGCAACCCAAATAAATAAACCGAGCACATGGATAGCAAAAATAAACGGATCAAATGTGTTGATGATCCCAAGGGCAACCCATTTGGACGAAAACGGCCTTAAAGCCTGGGTTCCATATGCATTGAAAATATCAACAAACACATGGAGGAAAACGGCTAGAAACGTCCATAACCATAAGTGCAGCAAATTTGCATCTGGAAAAAATGGATACACTACTGCTAAAATAACGAGAGGCCATAATAAAACAGCCGGGATGGAATGAGTAATTCCGCGATGATTGCGAATGTAAACAGCATTATTCCGCAATTTTAACACAGTATCAATATCCGGTATTTGCGAACCGACAATCGTTGCAACCAAAACGCTGCTAGCAGTAGCATGACTGCCTGCAACAATGGGATCCAATGTTGCAAGCCCCCCAAGTGCAATGCCCATAACAACATGAGTTCCTGTATCCAAAAGGAAAGGACCTCCTTTAACGTAAATTTTGTCATTCGGTCATTTATCAGGCAGATGAAAATTTCATGGCCTCACTATTATATTCCCACTTTCCGTATTGTTTAACAACCTGGAGGCATATTTCTCATGAATAACAATTTAAGTACGATTGAAAAAATAAATATTCCAGCCTTTCAGAATGATTTAATCCACTGGTTTAAAGAAGAACAGCGTGATTTGCCATGGAGAAAGGATCAAGATCCCTATAAAGTATGGGTTTCGGAAATTATGCTGCAGCAAACAAGGGTGGACACGGTCATTCCATATTTTCATCGTTTTTTGGAACAATTTCCAACACTGGATGATTTGGCGGATGCCGAGGAAGATCAGGTATTAAAAGCGTGGGAAGGCCTCGGGTATTATTCAAGGGTGCGCAATTTGCATTCTGCTGTCAAGGAAGTTCAGGAAAAGTACGAAGGTATTGTCCCGAATACGCCGAAAGAAATTGCCGCTCTAAAAGGGGTCGGTCCATATACGGCAGGGGCAATTTTAAGCATTGCTTACGGCGTCCCTGAGCCGGCTGTTGATGGAAACGTCATGCGCGTGCTCTCCCGAATTCTACTCATTTGGGAAGACATCGCCAAACCGTCGTCACGAAAAATTTTTGAACAAGCTGTAAGGCAATTAATTTCCCACGAAGATCCGTCAAGCTTTAATCAGGCATTAATGGAAGTAGGCGCACTGATTTGTACGCCTACTTCGCCTTCCTGTCTTCTTTGCCCTGTACGTGAACATTGTCTCGGCTTTCATGAAGGTGCCATTGATGAACTTCCGGTCAAAGCCAAAAAAACAAAACAGCGTGAAGTTCAGCTAGCGGCTGTCGTATTAACGGATCAAACGGGAAAATTGGTCATTCATAAGCGGCCAAACAAAGGACTTTTGGCAAATTTGTGGGAATTTCCGACTGTGGAAATCAACCTTGTTGATCAAAATGAAAAAAAACAGCTTCCCGGCTTATTTTTTGATACCTATCACATCACGATCGAACCAGGAAAGCTTCTAGGCAAAATCGAACACGTTTTTTCCCATTTGATATGGAATATTCGTGTCTACACGGGCAAGCTGAATGGCGAACTGCCGGAAAAAGAGGATTGGACAAGTGTAACACTCGATCAAATGAATGCATACACGTTTCCGGTGCCATACCAAAAAATCCGCCAGCTCTATGAAATGAATTAATCAAAAGATGTTTTCGTACCGTGAGTGTAATCGGCTTCGTGATGATGAAGCCCGCCGCGACTTTCAATTTCTTCAATAATTTCGCGGTGAATCGTTTGTCCCTCGACATTCAAATAGGGGGCAATTTGTTGCAGTGAATGGTGAAAAAAAGCGAGCTCGCTGTCGTTCCATTCTGTTTTTGGAATCATGGAAAGCTCAGTCATATCGCGTCCAACGTACATGGCGGTTCATCCTCCTAATTTTTAGATGCTTTATCCTAAACCACAATCAGTGAGGGTTAAAAAAACCCCCACTGAATGAAGTTTCACCTTATTTTTTTGCAGTGAATTGAGAACTATACCCGAAACAGCTAAAATGAAAACAAGTTTGTTTAAAGAAAGGAATAGGATCGAAATGACGGAAAAAGTCGCATTGATTACGGGAAGCAGCAGAGGAATCGGCAAGGCAACAGCATTAAGACTTGCACAAGAAGGCTATCATATTGTCATCAATTATGCGCGAAGCAAATCAGCCGCTCTTGAAACCGCTGCTGAAATTGAAGCATTGGGAAGAAAAGTTTTGGTCGTGAAAGCAAATGTTGGTGATGTGAAAAAAATTAAGGAAATGTTTGTCCAAATCGAAGAGCAATTCGGCCGGCTTGATGTTTTCGTCAACAATGCGGCGTCTGGTGTTCAGCGCCCAGTAATGGAGCTGGAAGAAAATCATTGGGACTGGACGCTCAATATTAATAGCAAAGCACTGCTGTTTTGTGCCCAGGAAGCGGCGAAACTGATGGAGAAAAACGGTGGCGGTAAAATTGTCAGCATCAGTTCGTTAGGGGCAATTCGCTATTTGAAAAATTACACCGTCGTCGGCGTTTCGAAAGCGGCGCTTGAAGCGTTGACGCGGTATTTGGCGGTTGAACTGGCTTCAAAAGGCATTATCGTCAATGCTGTTTCCGGCGGTGCTGTGGATACCGAGGCACTGAAGCATTTTCCAAACAGAGAAGAGCTACTTCAAGAAGCGAAAGAAAAAACGCCTGCCGGTCGAATGGTCGAGATTGAAGACATCGTCAACTGTGTAATGTTTTTGCTTTCCGACCAGTCAAACATGATCCGCGGCCAGACGATCATTGTCGATGGCGGCATTTCACTCCTTGTTTAGTTGGCTTTTTTCTGAAAAGCGCATCTGCACAATCGGATTATTTTTCTGCAAAGTGCATCTGCCTAATAGGATTTTTTTTCCTGAAAATGTTTGGATAGCCTCCATACGGCTTGGGTAAATTAAAAGTCGTGGAGGTGATATGACAATGGCAAACTTCAACAAACAGCCTAACAAAACTTCTGCTGGAACAAACATCCAGGAAGTAAGACAGCAAAACGCTCAATCTGCTCAAGGTTCCCAAGGACAATTCGGAACTGAGTTCGCGAGCGAAACCAATGCTCAAGAAGTAAGACAACAAAACCAACAAGCCGAAGCTCGCAAAGCGAAAAATTCCGGCCAATTTGGTCAAAACAGCTAATACAAACAAGAAGGAAGGCACTCAATCACGCTGAGTGTCTTCTTTGTGTCCTTTCGACAAAACTTCCTATTTGTTTACAGAAAAAGTCAAAGGAGATTGCCCATGATTCGAGAATACATAGGAGGAAAAGTTTACAAGGCGGTGTGGAGAATGGAAGATTTTAACCGTTTGGTTTCACAGCAAATGATGACAATGGAAAAATTACTGTACCTTCAATCCGAACTTGAACGCTGTCAGATGATAGAAGAAGAATTAAAAGCATTGCAAAACGAAACACAATTGGAATGCATCCAGATGGAAATCCAGCAGATGAAAAGAGAATTATTGGACATTCAAAAAACGTTTGAACAGCAGACAGACGAAGTGATTGATTCGTATCGAAAAACGGAAATTTCAACTTGCCGGTAGCAGAGTATTCCCCAAAAAAGTGAAAAATTTTCAACGAGTCATTGAAAACAATGGCTCTTTTGTTTTAAATTCCGCGTTCAACCGTTATAATAATAGAAAACAGGAATTGTCTTTTGTTACCTTTGGTTATTTTTTTCATTATGTGTAAACAGGTTTCAAAGCGTTCGGGAAATGAAAGTAGGGGAAAAAATGGGCGTACCCATCGAAGGTGAACCAATCCAAATACATAGTTATAAACACAATGGGCACATCCACCGCGTCTGGGAAGAAACGACTGTTTTAAAAGGAACACAGAATTTAGTCATTGGCGGAAATGATCGGACAATGGTAACAGAGTCGGATGGGCGGACATGGATCACAAGGGAACCGGCAGTCTGTTACTTTCACACCCAATATTGGTTTAACGTGATCGGCATGATTCGGGAAGACGGGATTTACTATTATTGCAATCTAAGCTCGCCGTTTATTTTTGACGGAGAAGCGTTGAAATACATTGATTACGACCTTGATATTAAAGTATACCCGGATATGACCTTTAATTTATTGGATGAGGACGAGTATGAGCGCCACCGCCGGGAAATGAACTACCCGGATGTGATTGATCAGATTCTGAAACGAAATGTCGATAAATTGATTTACTGGATCCGTCAGCGGAAAGGCCCGTTTGCACCAGATTTTATTGACATTTGGTATGAGCGGTATTTAACTTACAGACGGTAGCTGATCGTTTACATTTGTTGATCATTTTTTTGACATCACTCAATTCGTTTGCATTTGTTCATCATTTGCCCTTATTGACATCACTTTGTTTATTCAGACATTCGCTGATCATTTGCGCTTGATCATAATTAGCTTATTTTGCCATCACTCAATTTAGCTTTCAACATCTAGCTGGTTTGTACACGGCGACTCCTGTTGATTTAAAGGTCAACAGGGTTTTTATTTGCTATTTTCCCGGGGAATGAATTTTGAGAGGGGGAGATTTCTTGGGCAGCATTCGCAGATATTTACAGTTTGTTAAGCCTTACCGGCTGCAAATCATTGGCACCATTATTATCGGGCTGATCAAATTCTCGATCCCGCTAATTATTCCAATGTTAATCAAATATATCCTTGATGATATTGTAGGAAACAAAGGTCTGACGCCTTATGAAAAAAACGTGAAATTGCTTACGATTATGAGTGTGATGATCGTTGTCTTTGTTGTGCTTCGGCCGCCAATTGAATACTACCGCCAATACTTTGCCCAGTGGACGGCGAGCAAAATTCTCTATGAAATTCGCGCAAAATTGTATACCCACACGCAAAAGCTAAGCTTTCGCTATTTTTCCAACACAAGGGCAGGAGAAATTATCTCGCGGATTATCAATGATGTGGAACAGACTAAGACGTTTGTGGTAACAGGATTAATGAATCTTTGGCTTGATACAGCAACAATTGTCATCGCCATTGTCGCAATGTTTTTGTTGAACGTACCTTTGACGTTTATTTCAATTGTGCTGCTTCCGCTTTATGCCCTGTCGGTAAACTATTTCTTCGGCAATTTGCGAATTTTTACAAGAGACCGCTCCCAGGCGCTGGCCGAGGTACAAAGCTATTTGCATGAACGCGTTCAAGGCATGTCGGTCATCAAAAGCTTCGCCATTGAAAAACATGAACAAAAACAATTTAACAAAGTGAATCAAAATTTTTTGGACAAAGCACTGAAGCATACAAGCTGGAATGCAAAGGCATTTGCTGTCGTCAATACGATTACCGATATTGCGCCATTAATCGTCATTGGCTATTCCGCCTACTTAGTCATTGAGGGGAAGCTCTCAATCGGAACAATGGTTGCCTTTTTTGCCTACATTGATAAGCTCTATAATCCATTAAGAAGGCTTGTCAACTCCTCAACAACACTGACACAGTCCTTTGCCTCGATGGACCGGGTGTTTGAATTTATGGATGAAAAATACGATATCGTGGATACTCCAGATGCCGTTGATTGCCATGATGTAAAAGGCGATATTTCTTTTAAAAATGTTTCCTTTGCCTATGAAAATGAGGGCGAAATGATTTTGGAGAATATTTCTTTGAAAGTCAAAAAGGGAGAAACAATTGCGCTTGTCGGCATGAGCGGCGGCGGTAAATCCACGCTCGTCAGCTTGATTCCGCGTTTTTACGATGTTACCGAAGGACAAATTACCTTGGATGGAGTGGATATTCGCCAGTTTAAACTGCATAGTTTGCGGGATAAAATCGGTGTGGTTTTTCAGGACAATGTTTTGTTTAGCGAATCCGTCAAAGAAAATATTTTACTTGGAAACCCGACTGCTACGGATGAAGAAGTGTTTGCGGCAGCAAAGGCAGCAAGCGCGCATGAATTTATTTTAAACTTGTCGGATGGGTATGACACAAAAGTTGGCGAAAGGGGCGTAAAGCTTTCTGGCGGTCAAAAACAGCGAATCGCCATCGCCAGGGTGTTTTTGAAAAATCCGCCCATCTTAATTCTCGATGAAGCAACCTCTGCCCTTGATTTGGAAAGCGAGCATTCAATCCAGGAATCGCTTGAACAATTGGCCAAAGACCGAACGACGTTTATCGTCGCCCACCGTCTCTCCACAATAACCCATGCCGACCGGATTATCCTGATCGAGCATGGCCGCATTGTCGAACAGGGCGCTCATGATGAATTAATGGCCCAGCGCGGTCATTATTACAATTTATTTCAAATCCAGCAACTGGAGCAGGAAGATGTAACCTCTCATAGCTGACAAACCATTGTGTCAAAATAATTAAAATCAAAAGCCAACTTTTCTAGGACCAGGTCGACTGGCACTTGGAAGTGGGCTTTTTTTGATAAAAAAACTCAGTCCAAGACGCGCGAGAGGGGAAAAAGGAGAGGGACGCGAGCGGGGGTGTCATAACGCGTGAGTGGAGAAAAAGGGAGTGTTCGCGTTATGAGCGGAGTGCTCAACGCTCGAAAAAGGAAAAAAACCCGCGTCCCGGTCACTGAGCGGGATGCTCAACGCCCGAAAAAGGGAAAAAACCCGCATGGCGGTCACTGAGCGGGATGCTCAACGCCCGAAAAAGGAAAAAACCCGCATGGCGGTCACTGAGCGGAGTGCTCAACGCTCGAAAAAGGAAAAAAACCCGCGTGGCGGTCACTGAGCGGGATGCTCAACGCTCGAAAAAGGAAAAAAACCCGCGTGGCGGTCACTGAGCGGGATGCTCAACGCCCGAAAAAGGGAAAAAACCCGCATGGCGGTCACTGAGCGGGATGCTCAACGTCTGAAAAAGGAAAAAAACCCGCATGGCGGTCACTGAGCGGAGTGCTCAACGTCTGAAAAAGGAAAAAAACCCGCATGGCGGTCACTGAGCGGGATGCTCAACGCCTGAAAAAGGAAAAAAACCCGCATGGCGGTCACTGAGCGGAGTGCTCAACGCCCGAAAAAGGGAAAAAACCCGCATGGCGGTCACTGAGCGGGATGCTCAACGCCCGAAAAAGGGAAAAAACCCGCATGGCGGTCACTGAGCGAGGCGCTCAACGACCGAAAAAGGGAAAAACCTCGCGCACCGGTCACTGAGCGGGATGCTCAACGCCTGAAAAAGGAAAAAAAACCGCATGGCGGTCACTGAGCGGAGTGCTCAACGCCCGAAAAAGGGAAAAAACCCGCGCACCGATCAATAAGAACAGCTCATAATAAAATGAAACAGAAGAAAAAATCATTTTTTTGGAACTAAAACCCATTCAAAGATGAGAAACGATTACTAGCGCATACCCATATTCCGATCAACCACACCCCAAAAAAACCAATTAAAATCCATTACGAAAAATTCGGAATTTTGTTACTTTAATTTTATCTGTAAACGCTTCCAATTACTTAATAACAGGGTATATACTCGCCAATCCTGCATTATCAGTGGCTGAACTTCCCTTGAATCATGGGGTATTCTTTGTTACCGTTAATATAGAAGTTGTTGAAACTGAATTCACAGCCAACTTTCCACTGACGATCTGTATTCTTTCTTACCGTTAATACAGAGGTTGTTGAAACAGTAAAACAGCAACGAGTTTGAAATTTAAGTAAAAAGGAGAGATTTGGTGCAGGTAGAGATTTTTATATCGTTAGGAATTTATTTAGTAGCCATGTTACTCGTTGGTTTTTACTCTTACAGAAAAACATCTGATTTGAATGACTATATGTTAGGCGGCCGTGGACTTGGTCCAGCAGTCACAGCATTGTCTGCCGGGGCATCCGATATGAGCGGCTGGATGCTGATGGGCTTGCCGGGCGCCATGTTTGCAACAGGGATCTCCAGTCTATGGTTATCCATTGGCTTAATGGCAGGTGCTTATCTCAATTACCTCATTTTGGCTCCTCGTCTTCGAACATACACAGAAGTTGCCAATGATTCAATCACCATTCCAGACTTTCTTGAAAATCGATTTAAAGACCAATCGAAAATCATTCGCTCTGTTTCAGCCTTGGTTATCTTTATATTTTTCACCCTTTACACTTCTTCAGGAATGGTCGCCGGCGGACGGTTATTTGAAAGTTCTTTCGGTGCCGATTACAAAGTGGGTCTATTTTTAACAGCGGGGGTAGTCGTTGCGTATACGCTATTTGGTGGATTCTTAGCCGTGAGTCTGACAGATTTCCTCCAAGGTGTCATTATGTTTACAGCCCTCGTTCTTGTTCCGGTTGTTGCATTTACTGATGTCGGCGGCGTTAATCAGGCATTCAGCGAAATCAGGCAGGTAGATCCATCACTGCTTAACTTTTTTAAAGGAACCTCTGTTTTGGGAATTATTTCTCTTCTAGCTTGGGGACTTGGATACTTTGGCCAGCCGCATATAATCGTTCGTTTTATGGCGATCGACAATGTAAAACAATTAAAATCAGCGCGCCGAATTGGTATGGGTTGGATGGGCGTCTCAATCATTGGCGCAATGTTTACCGGACTTGTTGGTGTTGCCTATCTTTCATCCCATGGAAAAACAATCGATGATCCTGAAACCATTTTTATCTATTTTTCAAACGTACTGTTTCATCCTTATATCACAGGATTTTTACTCGCTGCCATCTTAGCAGCGATTATGAGTACGATTTCCTCACAGCTGTTGGTTACGTCAAGTTCATTAACAGAGGATTTTTATAAAACGTTTATGCGCAGAAATGCAAACAATAAGGAACTTGTGTTAATTGGACGGTTAGCTGTATTAACTGTAGCCATTATTGGAACATTGTTGTCCTTGTATCCAAATGATACCATTCTCGGGCTTGTCGGTTATGCATGGGCTGGTTTTGGTTCTGCATTTGGACCTGTTATTCTATTAAGCTTGCATTGGAAGCGAATGACCAAATGGGGAGCATTGGCCGGAATGATTGTTGGAGCCGCAACAGTCTTGATTTGGGCAAATATTCCTGGACTCAGCGATTGGCTCTATGAAATGATCCCAGGATTTTTCCTAAGTCTAGTTGCAGTGATTCTTGTAAGTTTACTTACGAAAAAACCTGAACGAAACGTACAGGACGAATTTGCAGAAATGGAAGAAGCACTTCTTGAAGGTGCATGATCATAAGTACGGACAAAAAGACAAATTTCCATATTGTATGGAGATTTGTCTTTTTTACTGTAAAAAAGGAACCTTTTTATACTCTAATTAATTTATACCGTAACCTTTTGCGGAAAATCGCAGTTTGATTTACGGTGAAGCCTAGTAGAAATTATGGGAGAATGATAGTGTAAGGAAAAAAGTGGAGAGGAGGGGGAAATGAAGAGAAAAGCAATTACATTTGCATTATTAGGATTATTATCAATAGGTTCCATAGGACCAATTACAGCAAAAACTATGGAAAGCTGGGATTATGGATATAAGTTATAAAGGAAGATATACATTAAAAAATTTTAAACCCCATTCAATTTTATGAGAAGGCAAAAGGCAGCTTTACATATCATAGTGATGTCCTTCATGATGATAAAGTTACAATTGATAATAACATTAGTAGGGATAAAATATAGGGTAGAAAAAGCAGCTGAGTAAATCAGCTGCTTTTCCTATAGAATTAAATCCGAATCCTTATGGTACTAATCAAAGTCTATTCCTCCATCAAAACTTCATTACCATGAAACGAATGGAAGCTCATGATGAGTGTATCCAGATGCTCGACCTGTTCGCCGTAATCGATGATGGAGGCGATGATTTGCATCGTGTGGTACAGGTGGGTGCTATCCGCCTCTGAGTATTCCTTTTGATAGGCCAGAAAGAAATCGTAGAGCTCTTTTTTGTTTAAGCACGTGCTGCCAGCTTCCACAATTGAATGGGAGGGGACTTTGCCAATGAATTGCAGCATGAGCTGTTCATGGTGGTAAATCAGGCAATCGAGCTGCTCTTGAATGGCTGTCTGAAACGCTTCCGGCAAATGGAGCAGCTCATTATCAAAGCGATGGAGCCGTCTCAATGTATCGAGCCCTTTTCGGTTAGCAGAAATCATCTGCCGGTAGATGACGAGTTTGCGCGCTTTTTCCGCTTTTCCTTTTTTAAAATAACTGCGTTCTTCCTTGTACATCGTATAGTATTCATTCACCTTCAGCGCGCTGGTTTTTAATTTTTCAATATCGCTTTTTAATAGCTGGTGGTCAAACGCATGTCTGGTGCTCATGCGAATCCAGCGGATGATTTCCTCTGTTGTATTGGAAATTTGAAAGTAAAGCCGCTTTTCATACTTCGGCGGCATAAACACAAGATTCACGGCGAAGGCAGCAAAAACGCCGATCATAATCGTTAAAAAACGGATCAGTGCAAATTGCAGAAAATTTCCTCCCGGCGTTTCCATGATTGCAAGCAAGGTCACAAGCGAGAGGCCGATTGTATTTTCAATTTTTAACTTTAAATTAATCAAAATGGTAATAATAGCGGCCAAGCCAATGACAATAAAATGATTGCCAAGCACAAGGACAAACAGGATGGCGAGCAATGCCCCGATAATATTTCCTTGAATTTGTTCGACAATCGTTAAATAGGTTCGATAAATCGTTGGCTGTACAGCAAAGATAGCTGCTATCGCCGCAAATACTGGCGAGGGCGAATCTAGTAACTGGCCTAAATAAAGGGATAACACAATTGCAATTCCCGTTTTCAAAATGCGGGCGCCTAACTTCATGCGATCATAATTCCTTTCAAAAAAAGACTTTTAATCCTATTAAACGCTTTTTACCAATCGTAAACAAATGATCGACCGCAAAGCGAGTGAAGGAAAGCCAATCCGGCCGATTAAGTTTCTCCGCTAAACAATAATGTACTATACCATTGAAATGACTGGCGAATCAAGGATTATATATACTAAGTTATGAAGAAATTTAGAACAGGAAAAAGCTTAAATGAAAACTCGCCGATCGGCGAGTCCCTAAGGACGAAGACAGAGGCGTAGTTGAATTTATCCCGCTCGTTTGTGCCACATCCTTGGCACTCGCCTGACTAGGACTTCCTCGAAAAAGCTGTCGCTTTTCCTTCGTGCGATGATTAAGCTGCTGAAGAATTCCTTATCCTGCCCGCCGTCACGCTCAAAACGGCACGTCCTGTGCCTTTCGCCTGACTAGGGCATCCTTGCCCGTCGTGCGTTCAGAATTGATGGATATAAATTCTGATTAGCCAAAAAAAACGTCCGTGCTGCTGCACGAACGTTTTTTCAATTTCAATCACTCAGTTGATACAGACGGATCTGCTTGCTCTTTAACAGGAAGAATCTGCACAAAGTGTTCTTCTGGATTTTGCAATAGTGTCTGAAGCTGATTGGCTTCAGCTGTTTGCCCGTCTTTTTGAAGCAAGTCAATGTACTGGCTTAAAAGCTCCTGCACATCTTGTTTGCCTTTGGCATTTAGATCTGAAACAAAGACTTTTGCTCCTTTGGCAATCCGGCGCTGGATTGCTTCTTTTGTCAGCCCCATTTCTGGCTGATGGCGAAGGTAGACGACACCGCCAGTCATTCCGGCACAAATCCATGGACCTGGATCTCCTAGGACAAGACCACGACCATTGGTCATATATTCAAAGGCAAAACCTTTAATATTGGCATTGGCACCAATATTGCCATTTTCTTTTGCCGGGATAGGCTTTTTAACTTGACCGCCGATGATGATGTCTGCACCAGATAGGCGGATTCCTGCACGTGCATCGGCATTCCCTTGGGCAATAAGCAAACCTTTTTGCGCCCCGTAACCAAATCCTTTGCCAACGGAACCATTGTAATAGTTTCCGTCTTTTCCTTTTGATTTCAGGATGCGAATGCTGCCGCCGAATGATGTTTTTCCGACACCGTCCTGGCCGCCGCCGCTAACGGTAATCTTAATTCCTTCGCTGTTATAAGCGCCCAAGCCGTTTCCTGGGATGGAACCGTCCTTATAATCAAGGCGAACAGTCGGAAGCTGGCGATAGGAACCATCTAAGCGGCCGCGAACACGGTGGCAGGATACACGGCTCCCCAATACGCGTTGTTCGGAAGTTACGCTGACAAATTCACGTGAAGAATGGAGCTCGTCAACGCTAGCGTCAAGGTACTCAGCACCAACTGCGACTTGCATTTTCACTTCTTCAACTGCTTTTGTTGGTTCAAGATGTTCGACTTTACCCATTTCAAGCGGCTTCAGCAAATAAGAAAGATCAAGCTGATTTTTGCCTTTGGCTTGTTCCAATAAATCGGAACGGCCGACAGCGTCCTGCAAGTTTTTAATTCCAGCCGAAGCAGCCAGTGCTTTTAATTCCTGTCCGAATGCGGTAAAAAGATTCATAATCCCTTGGATAGCTAGATCAAATTGTCTTGGCACAAAGCGGCGAAGACCGTGTTCTTTTGCCTGTGCTTCGGTTTCAATTTGCGTTGCAATGCCTACATGGCATGTATCCAAATGGCAGCCACGGCAAGTTGTACAGCCGATGGCAAGCATCGACAATGTTCCGAAGCCGACACGGTTTGCACCCAGCAGCATCACTTTTAACACGTCTTGGGCACTCTTCATGCCACCGTCTGCCCAAATTTCAACTTGATCGCGGAGCCCGCTTTCAAGCAAGGCATTATGGGCAGCTTTTACGCCGATTTCAACCGGCAGTCCGACGTGTTGAAGGGCATGGATTCTTGCTGCACCAGTACCTCCGTCAAAACCGCTCAAGGTGATAATATCGGCGCCGGCTTTGGCAATTCCGACCGCAATCGTACCGATATTCGGAACAACCGGTACTTTCACCGCAATTTTTGCCTGGTCGTTCGCTGTTTTCAACTCAAGAATCATTTGCGCGAGATCCTCGATCGAATAAATATCATGGTTGTTTGATGGCGAAATCAAATCGGAACCAAGCGTGGCATTCCGTGCTGCTGCCACTTTTGCCGTCACTTTTGAGCCAGGCAGGTGTCCGCCTTCACCAGGCTTTGCGCCCTGGCCAATTTTGATTTCTAATAGATTTGATGAGTTCAATAGCTCAGCGTTGACCCCAAAACGGCCGGACGCGATTTGCTGTCCGCGGGTTCTTGGATATTTTCCGAGCATATCCTTAATTTCGCCGCCCTCACCGTTTAAACTTACCATGTTCAGACGATCCGCACCTTCTGCATACGCACGGAAGGCGATCTCATTCTGGGAGCCAAATGACATGGAAGAAATCACAAATGGCAGATCGTGTTCGCCGACTCGGATATTTACTTCTTCAGGCGACAATGGCTTTTCGCTCCGTTTCAAGCTTGCCAAATGGCGAATTGTTGTCGGGTTTTCCTCTTCCTGCTCAGTGATTTTATCGCGGTAGACGCTATAGTCTCCGGATGCAGCCACTTCACTGATTGCTTTCCAGATCCGCGGGAAGAGATGGAACGTTTTGCCAACGCGTTCTTTTTCGTTATGGTAATCTTCCGCACGGGCAAACGCATCTTTTTCCAACGCTGTAAAATCGTACTCCAATTCATTTGAACCGAAGAAATTAACGATGTTTAAAACAGAAGCAATTTCCTCGTGCAAACCGATGGAGGAGAACAGCCGGCTATACCCGCGCAGCTCATGAATGCCGATCGTGGAAACAACCTTTTCAAGTCCTTTCGTTAAGGCAGAGTACAGATTTAACACTGGCTTTTCAGTTTCACCCATTACGGTCATAAACATGTAATATGGGCTGATCAGATCTGCTCCGAGGCCAATGGCTGTAATGATATCATGCAGGGAGCGGATCGCCGCAGAGCGCAACACAATCGAGCAATCGCGTCGCAGTTCTGCTTTTACGAGCGCCTGGTCGATAGCTGATGTTGCCAAATGCGGGTCAATCCAATAGGCATCATCTTGATGCGCATTTGCATCATCAAGAATGAGCAAGGTTTTTCCGTCTGTAACAGCTTGAACGGCTTCATCAGCCAATCGCTTCAAGGCGGCTACCATTTTCTCTTCCTTTTTAAAGGTAGTCGAAAGGAAGGCTGTTAATTTCTGGTCTTGATAGAACTGAACCACTTGGTCAAAGCTCGGCTGGTTCACGTTTTCTGAACAGCTATAGCCCACTTTACCTTCCATTAGAAGCGGAGTGACAAGCTCAAGAATGGCACTTGTTTCTTTTTTCGCGACTAATGACGGTCGTTTTCCGATAATGACACGCGTGGAAAAATGTTCGGTTTCACGGTCGCGGTCAATCGCCGGGTTTGTTACAACCGCAACGCTTTCTTTAATAAAGTCAGCAATGTTTTTTCGTTCAGGGTTTAAGGCAGCGAGCGGAGCATCATGGCCAAGGGAGCGAATCGGCTCGACACCTTTTTCAGCCATCTGCTCGATCAGCTGGATATGATCCCGTTCCCAGCCAAATGCCTTGTACTGGCCGTTATGAATTTTATCCGGATAATTCATTGTAATGGTTTTGGCTAATGGCGGATGCTGCAGGCGTTTCCGTGAATCTACAACATTGAGACGTTCGGAGAATCGCTTATACACTTCCTCTTGGTATTTCGCATGCTCGTAAACTTCCAGGTTTTCGCCATTCCATTTAAAACCGACTTTTTCCCCGGGAGCGAGCGGTTTCGGGTCATTGATATACTCTGTAGACGGAATAATGCCAGGCTCTGAAGAGAATAGGAAAGATGTTTCAATTTCCAGCATCCAAAGCGGACGAAGACCAAGCGCATCAACGCTAAAAACCGCTTCATCGCCAAAGCGCGAGATAATCCCGGCAGGTCCTTGGGCAAAATGCCCCCATGCTTCTCTTAAATACGTATATAAATCTTGAAGATGCTCCGGATAGGCTTTAATTTCATTGACGATTGGCGGGAACAACAGATCCATTACTTCGAATAAAGAATAGCCATCCCGTGAGATGAAAGTTTCCATTGTTCTGCTTAAGTCTTGGGAATCACTGCCGCCGTTGACAAGCGGGATCCCAATCATCCTAGCTTCATCGCGAAGTTTGGCAATTGTATTGATTTCGCCATTGTGTCCAAGAACGCTGAAAGGCTGCACTCTGAAAAAGCTTGACAGCGTGTTGGTTGAATAACGGTTGTGGCCTAATGTAATCGTTGAGGCAACGAGTGGGTTTGCCAAATCTTGGTAATAGCGTGGAAGGATGTCGCCAGCGCCCATTACTTTATAAACGACATGGTTTTGGCTTAATGAAGCCACGTGAACATCTTCATTTTGCTCAAAATCAACCAGTGTTTCAAAGAGCTGCTTTGTCAGCTCCTGGCCTTTTTTCACTGCAACGCCGGCAAATTGCCAGAAAACAGGATTTTCGCTTGCAGCAATTGGCCCTAAAGCATGGAAATGGGTGACCTTGTTTGATTCAAAAACAACCGTTACTTGATCTGCGGCCAATTTGTTCAGCAATTGCTCCTTCAGTGAGGACCAGTCGGCTTTGCGGCTAATAAAAACATGGCCGACGAAAAACTCTTCTTTGTCAACAAATGTTTCATCTGCACCAGCAAGGCTGAGCTTTTCTTTCCATAGAGCCCGCGGGATATCGATGTGAATGCCGACGCCATCTCCTTCGCCATTGATAAAACCGGCGCGGTGATTCATTCCAACTAGTGCATCTATACAGTCAAAGATATTCTTTCTTGTTGGCTGTTTGGTTTTTTCAAGGCAAGCGACGATCCCACAGGCATCGTGCTCGTCATTATGGAAATGTTTAAATAAGGAAGGGTTCCAGGCTTTTTTCATTGGGATTGGCTTCAAAAGAGTGCTCCTCTAAAGCCGCTTCACCTCCTAAACAATAATAATAGTAAAATTGCATTTGGGATTTTTAACATAAATGTGGCATAAAACGAATGTAAACATATCTTACAACAATAATAAGTTAATAGTATCATATAAATTTTCAGAAATCAAATAAATATACAATACTTTGGATATGAAAGCGGCTTTAAAAACGTGCTTGTTTTGCTGATTTATTTCTGTGTAACCGTTTTCAAAAACGATAAACCAAAAAAGGAGAAATTTTTCAATTTCTCCAATGCATAAAAAATGAATATTTATTCGTTTTTAAGTGAGGAAAATGCACGGTTGACTGCCTGGATTGTTGTTTCAATATCCTCCGCTGTATGGGCAATCGTCACAAACCATGCTTCATACTTTGAGGGTGCCAGATTGATGCCCTGATGGAGCAGGAGCTTGAAAAATTTAGCAAACATTTGCCCATCGGTACTTTCCGCTTGTTCGTAGTTCTCGACTTTTTCCGCTGTAAAATAAACCGTCAGTGCACCTTTGAGTCGGTTGATGGAAATCGGTACATCGTATTTTTCGGCGGCTTCCAGGATTCCATGTTCAAGCATTAGTCCCAGCCGATCAAGATGTTCATAAACCCCGTCTTCCTTTAAAACTTCAAGACAGGCAATTCCGGAAAGCATTGATGCAGGATTTCCGGCCATTGTTCCTGCTTGGTAAGCCGGCCCAAGTGGAGCGACCGTTTCCATGATTTCTTTGCTTCCGCCATAGGCACCGATTGGCAGGCCACCGCCGATGATTTTTCCCATTGCCGTTAAATCAGGCTTGACGCCAAGCAAATCTTGGGCACCACCGTACATAAACCGGAACGCGGTAATCACTTCGTCATAAATAACAAGTGCGCCGGCAGCATGGGTCAGATCATTGACTTGTTGCAAGAAACCAGGTTTCGGCTCCACAATCCCGAAGTTTCCGACAATTGGCTCAACCAAAACAGCAGCAACCTGATCGCCCCATTTTTCCAATGTTTCCTTAAAGGGTTCGATGTCATTAAAGGGCACCGTGATCACTTCTTGGGCGATGCTTTTTGGCACGCCGGCCGAATCGGGTGTACCGAGGGTAGATGGTCCAGATCCGGCAGCGACTAGGACAAGGTCAGAATGACCATGGTAACAGCCGGCAAATTTGATAATCTTATCCCGGCCGGTGTATGCGCGGGCGACACGAATCGTTGTCATTACAGCTTCTGTTCCCGAATTGACAAAGCGAACCTTTTCAAGGGAAGGGATGGCTTCTTTTAGCATTTTTGCGAGTTTAATTTCATGCGGTGTAGGTGTGCCATACAAAACGCCGGTTTCAGCCGCGGTTTTAATCGCTTCGGTTATATGCGGATGGGCATGACCGGTGATGATTGGACCGTATGCCGCCAAATAATCAATGTACTTGTTGCCGTCGACATCCCAAAAATAAGCTCCTTTGGCGTGCTCCATTACAACGGGGGAACCGCCGCCAACCGCTTTGTACGATCGGGACGGGCTGTTGACACCTCCGACAATATGTTCCAGTGCTTCCTTATGTAATCGTTCTGAATTGGTAAATTGCATCGTATTCCTCCTTGTTTTGATCCTTTCCTATTTTAGCACTTTTTCAGTCATATTGACTAAAAAGGATGGTGTGGGATAGTTGTGTTCAGTGCGGCATTTCGCTAAACTATTTCTTTAGGCAATGCTTCGGGAGGAAAAAAATCATGAAAAATGCGATAGAAGTTAACAATTTGCGGAAAGAATTTAAAGCATACTCCAGCCGAACCGGTTTAAAAGGAGCGTTTCGCGATTTATTTACACGCAATTATAAAATTGTTCCGGCTGTGAATGATATTCGTTTTTCCGTAAAGCAAGGGGAAATGGTCGGTTATATTGGCGAAAATGGCGCCGGGAAATCGACAACGATTAAAATGCTGACAGGGATTTTGACACCGACTTCGGGTGACATTAGCGTGAACGGGATGAATCCGCATAAAGAGCGGGAACGGTTTGTGCAAACGATTGGCGTTGTTTTTGGCCAGCGTTCGCAGCTGTGGTGGGATATCGCCGTTCAGGAGTCGTTCCGCCTGTTGAAAAAAGTCTACAAAGTGTCGGATGCACAGTATAACGACCATATGAACCACGTTATTCAAACGCTCGACATCGAACCACTTCTCGATAAGCCGGTGCGAAAATTGTCGCTTGGCCAAAGGATGCGCTGTGAACTTGCGGCCGCATTGATCCACAATCCGCCGCTATTGTTTTTGGATGAGCCGACGATCGGCTTGGATGTGTTAGTCAAATTAAAGATTCGCGAGTTTTTAAAGGAAATCAATCAGAAATACAACACAACAATTTTGCTCACGACCCATGACCTTTCAGACATTGAAGCATTGTGCGAGCGGGTAATCATGCTCGATGAAGGGAAAATCATTTATGACGGTGCTTTGAAAAACTTAAAGGATACATGGGGTGACGGAAAAACGCTGCAATTCCAGTTTATCGATTCAGTCGATTTCGCTGCCTTGAAGACTGTAACCAGTGACATGCCGGTTAAGTGGGAAAGGGATGAGGAAGAACAAATTTTTACGGCACTGATCGATGATAACGATGAGCTGATTTCGCAGTTGATTGCAAAGATTGTCGCTGCTTTTAAAATTCGGGACATAAAAATCAATGAAACATCGACGGAAGAAATCATCCGCAATATTTATGAAAAAGGATCTGTGTAAGAAGGGGGGGCCAAGAGATGGATAAATATTTTGAAATGATCCGAATTCGTTTTTTAATGATGCTTGCCTACCGGACGAACTATTATACAGGCATTTTGATTTACAGTATCAACATCGGCGCCTATTATTTTTTGTGGTCGGCGATATACGGCGGGAAGGGCTCCATACAAGGTCTTTCGATTGCGCAAATGACAACCTATGTCGCTGTTTCCTGGATGGCGCGGGCGTTTTATTTTAATAATCTGGACAGGGAAATGGCGCTTGAAATTATGGAAGGAAAAGTCGCAGTCGAACTGATTCGCCCATATAGCTATCTTGGAATGAAAACGATGCAAGGGCTTGGGGAAGGGATTTTCCGGCTGTTTTTCTTTTCTGTTCCAGGCCTCATCATTGTCGCGCTTATTTTTCCGGTAAAATTCACATGGGATCCTGCAGTTTGGGGCTTATTTGGCTTTTCGATCGTGCTGAGCTTTTTGATCAATACCCAGCTCAATCTGTTAACCGGAATTACGACTTTCTTCTTATATAATAATTCGGGCTTGATTCGCGCAAAGCGAGTAGTCATTGATTTGTTTTCCGGATTGCTTTTGCCGATCAGCTTTTTTCCAGGCTGGGCGCAATCGATCATGAATTTTCTCCCGTTTCAAGGTATCAGCTACATACCGAGTATGATTTTTACAAATGGCTTTTCACATCAACAGGCGATCGCCGCTATCTGGCAGCAATTTGTTTGGGTTCTCGTGTTGATTTTGCCAATTCAATTGTTATGGATGATGGCGAAAAAACAGATGATTATTCAGGGGGGCTGATTCGTGTTCTATCTTACACTGTTTTTCCAATATATCTCCCAATATTTGAAAACAAGATTTCAGTACCGGGCTGATCTGTTTGTTGAGTTTTTCTCAGATTTATTGTCCCAGGCGGTTAATTTTATTTTTATCTTGGTCGTTTTTGGTCATACAAGCCTGCTCCATGGCTGGAATCGGGATGAAATCATTTTTATTTATGGTTTTTTCCTGGTTCCGTATGCTGTGTTTTCATCCTTTTTTAATATTTGGGATTTTAATGATCGATATATTGTTAAGGGGGAACTTGATCGGATTTTGACAAGGCCGATCCACAGCCTTTTTCAAATTATCCTTGAACGGATGGAGCTGGAATCGCTGCTTGGCGCAGTTACAGGCCTTGCTGTCATGTTTTATTCCGGCAGCCGGCTTGGTCTTGAGATCAAGTGGTATGATCCGCTTTTGTTTGTTGTTTTTGTCGGCGGCGGCGCCTTAGTGTATGGCGGTGTCTTTGTCCTGATTGCCTGTATCAGCTTTTGGGCCGATGCCCGGACGTCGATTATGCCGATGATGTACAACATCAGCAACTACGGCCGCTATCCGGTTGATATTTATAATCGGATGATCCGCTTTGTCCTTACATGGATTTTGCCATTCGCTTTTGTTGGGGTCTACCCGGCTGCTTATTTCCTTGGAAAAAAAGACTGGTTTGGGTATGCGTTCTTGACCCCGGTGATCGGTATTGTGTTTTTCGTTGTTTCGGTTATGGTTTGGAACGAGGGCGTGAAAAGATACCGCGGTGCCGGAAATTGAACGTTCTCTTCACGAGGATTTAAAAAAATGACGGAAACCAGGCGGTGTATGCCTGGTTTTTTGATATTTTCCTGTACAAGCCGGCATAGAAATAAAGTAATCGGGTCTGGATAAAAGAGGTGAGCGGCTGTTGTTCTATTTTTTGATTGCGTTGATTGGCCTGTCCATTTTCATGAGCTTACGGACACTTTTTTTGCCATATAAAATAAAAGGGAAATTTGTGTCGCTTGAAAATTTTCTTTATCTCGGGTTTATCTATATTACCATTTTGCTTGGATTTGGCTTGCTTTATTTGCTTTTTTCGGTTCATGGAAACCCTATGCTAGTTGAAGTCGGCCCTTCAAGAAGCCAAAATGTATTTGAAACGAGCTTTTATTTTAGCGCAATGACGCTCTTTTCTGTCGGCAATGGAGATGTCGTACCCCAGGGAATCGGCCGGGTGATAGCGATCATTGAAGCGTTAATTGGCTACACACTTCCAGCGGCTTTTGTGGCCCATGCGGTAATTGACAGGGATTCATGAAAAATACGGCATCATCAAGCAGCATTTCGAAATTGTGCAACGGCAAGTTTGAAAGCTGGCAGCGAAATAGTTGTGTTGTTGCTCCTGTTTGGATAGTCTATAAGTAAAGACGATTGGGAAACAGGAGTGATTTGAATGTCAATTGAAGCAGGGATGTCAGCACCAGATTTTTCTTTACCGGCAAATAACGGTGAAACAGTTACATTATCCGATTATCGCGGGAAATATGTTGTTCTTTATTTTTATCCAAAAGATATGACGCCGGGATGTACGACAGAGGCGTGTGATTTCCGTGATCAGCATCAAGAGTTTCGTGAACTCGATGCGGTTGTTCTGGGTGTCAGTCCGGATCCACTTGACCGCCATGAGAAATTTGTTGAAAAGTACGGTTTGCCATTTTTGCTGCTGGCAGATACGGAACATGAAGTTGCTGAAGCATACGGCGTTTGGCAATTGAAGAAGAACTTTGGAAAAGAGTACATGGGAATTGAACGGACAACCTTTGTGATTGACAAAGAAGGAACGATTGCAAAGGTGTGGCGCAAGGTAAAAGTCAAAGGCCATGTAGACGAAGCGTTCCATTTTATTCGAGAGCAGGTAAAGTAATCCTTCTCCCTACTCAATAAAGCCTATTTTAGCTGAAAAAGGCATTTGTCCAATGCAATAAAGCCAGAAATGAATATCATTTTATTAGGGCATACCTCCTCAGATAGAATTTTTCGGGTCCATTGCGGGCCCGCTTTTTTTTTTTTGCTAATTTATCTGTTGATGCTTTATTGTGAAAATGACGCCTTTAGTTAAGAGCATTACGATTAACCGATTCACAGGTTTTTCAGCGCAAAACGATCACTAGAGGCTTCCTTAATGCCCGATTCTCCTATTTTTTATCGATCACGTGATCTAAAAAAATTCTATTCTTATTTGAGAAATGATATCATAAAAGAAAAATTATTGGACAAGAAGCAGACAAAAACTACTTCTGTTTTTTGCGTCAACACATAAGTAATAATAAAAGAAGCTTGCGCAAGTTAAATAGTGTAGATAGGGTGAAAATGATGAAAATTTATACAAAAACGGGTGACAAAGGAACAACATCGCTTATTTATGGATCCAGAGTGGCGAAAAACGATATTCGAGTCGAAGCGTACGGGACATGTGATGAAGCCAATTCGGCAATTGGTATGGCGCTAAGCCACTTGTTGAGGGAAAATTTTCAAGGGAAAGAAAAGATCGAGGCTGCATACCATAAAATACAAACAACCCTTTTCCATGTTGGGGCAGAACTTGCCACCCCAAAAGGGAAAGAAGTAAAATGGACTGTTCAACCGACAGACATCGTGCAGTTGGAAAGTTGGATTGACGAGTTGGACGCTGAACTGGCCCCTTTAACGAATTTTGTCCTTCCTGGCGGCCATCCAGGGGGAGCTGCCTTTCATGTGGCTCGAACGGTAGTCCGTCGTGCTGAACGGCTGGCGGTTACATTGGCTGATGAAGTGAACCAAGACGTGCTGGCCTATTTAAATCGTCTGTCTGATTTATTGTTTGTGACTGCAAGGTATGTGAATAAGCAGCTTGGTTTTGCAGAACGGACATTGCATCAATGAAATCTGTAGCAGCAGAAGCGAGGATTCGTTTGTGCTTAAATACGTGAACTACCAAAATATTTACTATTACGTACATTGCAATATTGACAAAAGCATCAATTGATTAGTAAACTATTTATAACAATTACAATGTAATAATTTTTTTTATGAAAAAGAGGTGCATGGCGGGTGACCCACAATCATTTGAAAGAAGCGCTGGAAACCTTAAAGGAAACAGGAGTCCGCATTACTCCGCAACGTCATGCGATACTTGAATATTTAATAAACTCGATGTCGCATCCAACGGCAGATGAAATTTACAAATCGTTGGAAGGGAAATTTCCAAACATGAGCGTGGCAACAGTTTACAATAATTTACGGGTATTTCGTGAGGTTGGTTTAGTCAAAGAGCTGACCTATGGTGATGCTTCCAGCCGTTTTGATTTTGTGACGACCGAACATTACCATGTGATATGTGAGAAATGTGGCAAGATTGTTGATTTTCATTATCCGGGTCTGGACGAAGTGGAGCAACTGGCTTCACATGTTACGGGTTTTAAAGTCGGACATCATCGCATGGAGATTTATGGTGTTTGTCCGGATTGCAATGCGAAAGATGTTCATTAATAATCACAAGAACATTTTTACTTTGTCTAAAAAAAGAGCTGTCTCATTTTAGGGACAGCTCTTTTCGTTATTTTTTTTCTGTGTGTTTGATTGCACTGGCATCTTTCCGGTTGTATTTTTCATTAAATTCTTTTCCCTCAAGTTGACGATCCAACGTTAAAGGCTCCCGGCAGTACATACACAGATCAACACGTCCAAGCATTTTAGTAGGTCTTCCGCAGTTGGGGCACACGACTTGAATCGTTCTTGTCGAAAGCATCCCGATCCAAAAATAAACAATAGTGCTCGCGATAATAAAAAGCAGTCCCAAAATCATGAATACTGTCATGACAATCGGCTGGTTATGAAAATAAATGCCGCCGTACATAACGATAAAGCCGATGAAAATTAAACTCAAGGCGAACGTGCGAATTTTATTTATCTTACTCGAATACTTTGCCATCCCAACCCCTCCTAGGAAAACTATACCATATTTAAACAAAGCGAAAAATGAATTGTGAAGGTTTTTGTGATTTTGTTTTGGCCAAAGAAGGAGATTTTTGCTCATTGTCGAAAATATACGCTATCGAAAAAATTGGAGGCAAGAAAATGGAAGATATTCTTCGACCCATCTATCAAGAGCGGGCGAGCCAATCAAACACTCTCGGGGTGCTGATGGTTGAGAAAAAACAATTGTCAGCTGATTTGACGGATTCATTTGATGTCATTTTATTAATTATTGTGAAAGAGGCAGAACAGCCACTGTTTATCAAACATTATACTTTTAAGGAAAAAAAAGCAGCAATGCATGTGATAGATGAAACCTTGTTAAAAGAGTGGATCTTATTAGGAAGCAATCGCAAAATCTTTGAATGGTTATTTCATTCGCAAATTCTGTTTGATCGCAATGACTATCTCTTCAACTTAAAGAAAGAGTTGCGGGAATTTCCTTTTTACGGTCGAAAGGTCAAGATGGGTGTTGAATTTGCAAAATTAATTCGCCGATTTGTGAATGGGAAAGCAATGTTTGAGAGCGGACACTATCTTGATGCTTACAACCATGTCGTTCACTCCTTGCACCATCTTGCAAGACTGGCGGTCATTGAAAGCGGACTTCATCCTGAACTGACCGTATGGAATCAAGTAAAACAAATAGAGCCGGAAATTTATAAGTTATATGAAGAATTGGTAAAGAGTGAAGAAACGCTGGAAAAAAGACTGGAGCTGTTATTCCTAGCT
>NZ_JBNWEO010000007.1:0-10000 GCF_050496765.1 Neobacillus sp. SM06 | reverse complement strand
CATGGAAGGGCCATCGCTCAACGGATAAAAGCTACCCCGGGGATAACAGGCTTATCTCCCCCAAGAGTCCACATCGACGGGGAGGTTTGGCACCTCGATGTCGGCTCATCGCATCCTGGGGCTGTAGTCGGTCCCAAGGGTTGGGCTGTTCGCCCATTAAAGCGGTACGCGAGCTGGGTTCAGAACGTCGTGAGACAGTTCGGTCCCTATCCGTCGTGGGCGCAGGAAATTTGAGAGGAGCTGTCCTTAGTACGAGAGGACCGGGATGGACGCACCGCTGGTGTACCAGTTGTCTTGCCAAAGGCATCGCTGGGTAGCTATGTGCGGACGGGATAAGTGCTGAAAGCATCTAAGCATGAAGCCCCCCTCAAGATGAGATTTCCCATAGCGTCAAGCTAGTAAGATCCCTGAAAGACGATCAGGTTGATAGGTCAGAGGTGGAAGCGCGGTGACGTGTGGAGCTGACTGATACTAATCGATCGAGGACTTAACCAATGTAGTTGAATGCGCGATCTCGTTCTTCGTTTACTTCTTCTTGATTATCTAGTTTTGAGAGAATGAATTTTTAACTTTCTCTTGAAAAAATAAAAAAAGGCATTATAATAAAATATGTCTTGTTCATAGTCTGGCGGCAATGGCGAGAAGGTCACACCCGTTCCCATACCGAACACGGAAGTTAAGCTTCTCAGCGCCGATGGTAGTTGGAACGCAAGTTCCTGCGAGAGTAGGACGTTGCCGGGCTTGGATTGTTCCGCAGTAGCTCAGTGGTAGAGCTATCGGCTGTTAACCGATCGGTCGTAGGTTCGAATCCTACCTGCGGAGCCATTTTGGAGAGCTGTCCGAGTGGCCGAAGGAGCACGATTGGAAATCGTGTAGACGGGTAACCCTGTCTCAAGGGTTCAAATCCCTTGCTCTCCGCCATATATATTTTAACGGCCCCTTGGTCAAGCGGTTAAGACACCGCCCTTTCACGGCGGTAACACGGGTTCGAATCCCGTAGGGGTCACTTTTAAATGGAGGATTAGCTCAGCTGGGAGAGCATCTGCCTTACAAGCAGAGGGTCGGCGGTTCGATCCCGTCATCCTCCACCATTTAAATAATATTATCGCGGGGTGGAGCAACGAGCAAAGCATCGTTGAATCTGCAGCGAGTTGTACTCAACGAACAGCATCTTGAGTAAACATTCTGAGTTGAGGACAGTCCATTGCTAAACATAGGGCATGGATAAATTAATTACTTCTTATTGTCGCGGGGTGGAGCAGTCCGGTAGCTCGTCGGGCTCATAACCCGAAGGTCGCAGGTTCAAATCCTGCCCCCGCAATTCGGTCTGGTAGTTCAGTTGGTTAGAATGCCTGCCTGTCACGCAGGAGGTCGCGGGTTCGAGTCCCGTCCAGACCGCCACTTTAATAAAAAAATACGGCTCGGTAGCTCAGTCGGTAGAGCATGTTGCTCATATCATTGAGAAAGCTTCCAGTGCAACATGTGAGAAAGATCGAGAGATCCTTTCGAGCAAAGGACGATTTCAGAATAATTTAGGATATTGAAATAATATGGCTCGGTAGCTCAGTCGGTAGAGCATGTTGCTCACATCGTTGAGAAAAGCTTCCAGTGCAACATGCGAGAAAAATCGAGAGATCCTTTCGAGCAAAGGACGATTTCAGAATAATTTAGGGTATTGAAATAATATGGCTCGGTAGCTCAGTTGGTAGAGCAAAGGACTGAAAATCCTTGTGTCGGCGGTTCGATTCCGTCCCGAGCCACCATTGAAATTGGTTTTGAGCCGGTGTAGCTCAATTGGTAGAGCAACTGAATCGTAATCAGTAGGTTGGGGGTTCAAGTCCTCTCGCCGGCACCATGAGCTGGCAATAAATAATTAAAAATGTGGAGGGGTAGCGAAGTGGCTAAACGCGGCGGACTGTAAATCCGCTCCCTCTGGGTTCGGCGGTTCGAATCCGTCCCCCTCCACCATTATAGGGGTATAGTTTAAAGGTAGAACAGAGGTCTCCAAAACCTCCAGTGTGGGTTCGATTCCTACTACCCCTGCCAAACAGATAATGGCGGTTGTGGCGAAGTGGTTAACGCACCAGATTGTGGCTCTGGCACTCGTGGGTTCGATTCCCATCAATCGCCCCATTAAAGACTAGAAATTATATTAAAAATATGTTATGATTGGGCTATAGCCAAGCGGTAAGGCAACGGACTTTGACTCCGTCATTCGTAGGTTCGAATCCTGCTAGCCCAGCCAATTTGCGGAAGTAGTTCAGTGGTAGAACACCACCTTGCCAAGGTGGGGGTCGCGGGTTCGAATCCCGTCTTCCGCTCCATGAAATGGCGGCATAGCCAAGTGGTAAGGCAGAGGTCTGCAAAACCTTTACCACCGGTTCGAATCCGGTTGCCGCCTCCAAAATTTTAATATGCCGGTGTGGCGGAATTGGCAGACGCGCACGACTCAAAATCGTGTTCCTTCTGGAGTGTCGGTTCGACCCCGACCACCGGTATCATGAGAACTCTTTAAGTTCATTTTAAAGCAATTAGAAACCCCGAAAACGTTGATTTATCAATGTTTTCGGGGTTTCTGCTTTTTAAGGGTCACGATAGAAAACGATAGGAATTTAAAAGTTTTACACCAGAAATACACATAGTATCATTTATTTTACACAGTTTTACACAGGGTTTTCTATCTCCCTTATATGGTCCTTAGATGCACAATTAATTAGTATCTGAGACAAATTAAGTAGCCAAAGAGAAGAAATCAGATGATTTTGATGCTAAAGACCAATCCCGCTTGCTGCATTATTATCAAACAGGTTTACTTTTTGTATGTAGCGTTGCAATGAATCACTTCTTTTATGCCTCGTCTGTTTCATAATCTGATGCTCAGCCTTACCCGCTTTTGCTGCTGTACTGCAAAAGCCACTCCGCAGGCTATGCGCACCGTATTTTTCGGAAGGCATTCCAACTGACTCGCAACATCTTTTTACGATTAATCGGGCAGATTGAGGGGTCATTCTACCAAGGATATTTCCATGACGATCAATTCTTCGGAAAAGAGGGCCATCCTCAAGGCCGGCCGCTTCAATCCAGTCTTCTAACAATCGTACAGGGCAGGTAAGTGGGCTGCTACCATATGTTAATGCCACTATTTGCCCTTCTCCTTTTTGATCCGTCTTACTTCATACCAGATTCAGCAATAGTCCTTCCCGTGTCTTCTCCACATGTTCAACATCCAAAGAAATGAGTTCACTTCTACGTAAGGCAGCTGCCCAACCAATAACCAGAAGAGCGCGATTTCGGTTGCCGATACTCGTGCCTCTCGGAATAGTCTCTACAACTTTTCTAAGGTCTTCTAGCCACAGAGCATCATTCCCTTGTTCTTTTACTCCTATTGAGCGCTGTATCCCGTCCCAGACCACTTTTACAAGTGCTGTTTTTGTTGGACTTTGGAAGCCTGCTGTTTCATGACGTTGGGAAATGGCAGTCAGTTTTCTTTTAATGGAAGAAGCCTTCAGGCTCTTTCCTAAGAATGTTATGTAGTATACGAGGGTTTCTGGTTCAGCAGGGAGGGAGTGAAAACCGTTTGTTTGACACCAATCTGTAAACTGAGTCCAGTCTGTTCGATATGCTCGTTTTGTGTTTTCGGCTTTCGAATTGGCTAAATGTTGTCTGGCCTCCTGTTGAAGTTCTAGAATATCCGTGGAAAGAGTCTGGTCATCGCGATGCTTGAGTTCTAATGTCATTTTGGTATCTCCCAATATCACCAATTTATTTTTCAATGGTATAAAGTGAATTTTATCTATTCAATCTTACATACTCGATGATAGAAAATATAGCTTGCTCTTTGAGCGACTCAAAATTCTGGTCAAATGACAAACGCTTCCCCTCGAATTTGAAGGCATCCAGCAAATAACTGACTCTCGGCTTTCGATATGCCCTGCTGTTGGCGACACAGCGATCCCACACTTCTTTTTCCAACTCATTCGAATATTTTCGATGCAGGATGCATTCATGGAGCAAGCTTTTCTCAATCTCAATAATTCCTTCGAATACATTCTTCCGGGCTATTTCCCACCACATGACTTCCCGTTCGTTGACGACTGGCTGATCTGCAGTTGTGTAATGATTTTCAATGATGGAACGCAGCACGGCCGACTGACTGATGTTTTGTTCCTGTTTGGTTTCCTCTATTCGATCCCATGTTTCATCCAATAAAGTAAGAGAGACTTTCCTTGTTGTTCCAGATGCGGGCCTCCCGGCGCCTTGGCGTTTTCCTCCACGAGAGTTCATCTCATTCCTCTTCCTTTTGATTTAGGTTACTAAAATTATTATATAAAATTAAAGGGAGAAACGAAAGGGGGCGATAGATAATTCAGGTTACTTAAATCAATTTTATTAAGGTTACCTTTATTGAAGCGAATTGTTTTTTTCTTCCTTTTCTATATAGCGATAATAAGGGTTATCGATAGTTAGACTAATTGCAGCTCAATCATTAATCTAATTGAAAAGTAACGCAAAAAAAAGCTTACCTGAACTTTGGTAAGCTCATATTTAGATGCGAAACGCAAAGGCAACTAATTATTCAGTTAAGTAATGTCGCTTATTTGTATTCTCAATGGTGAGTAGGAAGGGGAAGGGAAAATAATGAATCGGATTAGTGATATAACCAAGCGTGATATCCTAGATTTGTTTCAGAATGGAATTGATACAGATGAATGGTATCTACCGGACAAAGTTTCATATCATTACTTCGGACGAATGGATGAAATAGATTTTTTGAAAAGATTGTACGAACTGGAAAGCATGCCGAGTAATGATCCGAGGTTTTCAAATGCTGAAGGGGATATTGTTCAACACACAGTAAATAACGATGATTACCCTTCTTGCTGGGTTTTTGAGGATGAAAGATTCCCATTGAAAAACGGGTCGGATGAAAAATACTTGAGATTTCTGTCTGAGGTTTTTCATCCTGAAGTCAGATTTGAAAAAGGATAATGGAGAGAATATCTAAATAAAATAAATCAATTGCTTCAAAATGACGGATATGAACTTTACCCGGCAGGAAAAATATCCAAGCATGATACCTATGATTGGCGTATTGTAGCCGTCAAGTAAAAATGAACACTTTTTGCTCATTAATTTTGAACACTTTTTTCCATGAAAATGGATGAACGATGTTTCATACGATAGCTGTCGTCATTCCTAAAATGAATGATTTCTGCACGATGCAACAATCTGTCCAGAATAGCCGTTGTAATGCCAGGGTCTCCCAATAGTTCGCCCCATTCATTTGGCCCCTTGTTGGAAGTTAAAATGACGGAAGCATTGTCATACAGGTCATTTATTAAATGAAAGAAAAGATTGGCTTCTCGAGAATCCATTGCCATGAACATCAAGTCATCGATAATAACCAAATTGGAACCCCGGATGCGCTTCATTCTTGTCTGTGCTTTTCTGCTGACATCCTCCGTCTTCAGCGTATGGATGAGTTGCCCCATGGAAATAAAGGATACCTTATAGCCTTGATGAATAGCCTCTATACCCAGCCCCGTTGCCAAGTGTGTTTTTCCCACGCCCGGTGGTCCAAGGATGATCAAATTATATAGCTGGTCCAGCCATGTGTATTCCTTTAACTGATTAACCTGTTTTTGGCTCAGGGATTGTTGCTCGTCTACCCGAAATGCATCAATTGTTTTATAAAACGGGAATGCTGCCAATTTCAATCGTTTTTCAATTAACTTTTCATCCCGGCGTTTCAATTCATAGGCGATCAGATGATCCAGAAACATGCGGTATGTCCAATCTTGTGACTCGGCCTGGTGAATCAGAGAGGGCAAATGATTTGCCGTCTCTGATAACCGCAATGTTCGAAACTGTTCCTGCAGCTGTTCAAGTGATTGTGTCATACGGTTGCTCCTTTCAATACATCCAGATAGCGTGCCAATTCCCGGGTTTCCGGCTTCGTATCCAGAAGCGAAAGATCTATATCATGCAGCGCCTTGATCTCCTCATCCATATGTTTCGGTTCATCCTGTTGATGCTGGCGCTGAATGAATGCCAACACATCACTGTACTCAGTGGCACTGTATACACCACGTTTGGCGCACTCTCGCAGTGTTTCATCCCTGACGGTTTGGTTTGCCGCCTTGGATACCTTTAAAATGATTCCCAGCTGATCACGCACATAACGCGGGTATCTATGATGAATTTCCTCCAGAAAAGCAGTAGCCGTTTTTTCATCTGTAAAATTGGTGGATACGGTGGCAATGTATGCGCTTATCCCCTTGGTCCGATCCCGTGTATGCTGCCTGTCCTGAATGAGTTTTCCCTTTTCGAATGCTATGAGATGGTTGGCGATAACTGGTCCTTCCGTTTGCTCTCGTATCACCAGACGGTTCTCAGCCGTTATTTCAATATAGACCTCTTTCTCTTTTTGATAGGTTCCGAGTGGAACAGAATAGCGATTGGATTGATAGATAATCGTATTGTCCTTTCGCACTGTTCTTGTTATACTAGAACCAACATTTGAAATAGTAATTTCTTTGATGACCGGCTTAAGGTGTTGCTTTTCCAGCACAAACACTTCAACTGGTCTCTTTTTTGTTGTATTATGTATTTTTCGATTGCCGGTTCTCCCCAGCCATGCCATACAGCTTTCATTCCATAGGTCAATGTTTTGAAAGACACGGTTTTTGGCGAAGTTGTCCTTGACAAAACCTACGACTCTCTCAATTCGCCCTTTGCTTTCCGGATCAGCTTTTCTACAGAAATGGACTTTCAATTTTCTCGCCTCCCGATAAGCCTGAAATTCCTCTGTCAGAATCAAATCCCCCGCATTCTCGTTTACCATAAGCAGGGCATCCTGGTCATATACCAGTTCGTCGGGCATACCCCCAAAATACTGGAATGCATGCTCATGCATGCGAATCATATCTTTTGTCGTAAATGGCCTATCCAGCCATTCAACATATTTGTATCTCGAATGCGATAGTACAAAGGTGATGAAATACATTTTGACGGACTTGCCCTGTGGCGTTTTCTGGTTGGTCTTTCCAAAGTCCACCTGGGCTTGTTGCCCCATCGGTGGATCAGGTATCGCCTCATAAACCCGTTGATGTGTCTCTTTTGGTATGGCATATTTCTCACGAAGCTCTTTCACATAACTTCGTACGGTACTTTCCCCAACAGTGAAGTTATCGTATTTCTCCATTAGCCAATCATGAACTTGCGCTGATGACATATCAGGATTTTCACTAAGCCATGTGTGGATAAGCATCTCATATGGATCCAGCTTTTTGGTGCGGGACTTTGTCGAGGCTGCCCACTCTGCCAATTCCTTCGGGGATTTCTCTAGATATTTGTATACAGTCGTTCTTGATACCCCCAGTTTCCTGGCAATTCTCCTAATCTTAAATCCTTGTTCTTTTAATTGCTTGATCTTCATATACATTTCCCATTTTTCCACCTTTACTTCCTCCATCACAATATAAATCAACCAATATTATATCGTATGGAGCAGATTTTTGAAGGGATCAGCCGTGGCGATGCATTTTACCGGTGTTGCCCCTCCCCGGGGCAACACCGGTAAAATGCAAAATACCTGCCCCCACATCTCAGTAAAAGTGTTCATTTTTATCTAGCAGAAATGGTCTACTTTAGTTTAGCATTCACACGTATATTCCAGCCGGAAGAAAACCATATGTTTATTCCCTATTCGCAGAGGAATGAAAAAGCAATTAAAGAGAAAAAAATAGTGATTCCTCGAAAGGCGAGAAATCAGATTTATCAAATCTTAGAAGAGTTTAATAATGTAATGCGAAAGACAAGTGAAACGGGATGGCAAGAGGATGTTTTAATAAGTGAAGAAGTTTTTAATGACATCAATAAGTTTTATGCGCCAAAATGCTATAATGATCAAAAAAAGTACGTAGACACTAATAATTTAAGAGATTTCATTAACTCCATGCACCTAATTGTCTATTTGATGCTATAGAATTTTTCGAGAAATACTGCAACGAGGAATTCGCTAAGACAATTAATGCGATATTTCAACTGCAATCACTTATTTAGACGGTAAATAATTCGAAAGACATCTTGAATTCCTTTCGACTAGTAGACCGACTGGATAAGAAAGACATAGCACCCGCTTTTCAATTTCATATTTTTCGTAATGGAAAGATACAGGGGATTTTGGTTTGATGTATGGTGCAGCTCTAATCTGCTATAATTTCTAATAAGGTGGTGTTGACTGATGTTAGAAGACCAAAACAGTGCGCCAAGAAGAAAATTTGCTTGGGCAGATAAATGGGTAAAGATGACGGGAGAACGGGCAAGAATTGATGCAAAGGTAAATAACACGTATATTGTGTACGAAAAGAACGGAAAACTGGTTAAAGAATTCCCGAATGGAAATGTTGTCCCTCTTCCTAATGAGGATCAATCATTATAATGCTACATATAAACTAGACAATAAAAAAGGAGTTTCTTAGTTGTATGTCAACCACTCGAAGAAAGTTTAACCCAGAAGAAAAAGCGCAAATTGTACTGGAAATCCTAAAGGAAGAAAAGTCAGTTTCACAGCTCGCTTCTGAGCATGGGATCCATACCAATGTCCTCAACCGGTGGAAATCCGAGGTGGTACAAAACCTCTCACAGCTGTTTGTTGATGATCGTAAAGGTATCACCAAAATGAAAAAAGAATATGAACAACAAATCAATGAACTCTACGCCGAGGTTGGTAAGTTAACCACCCAATTGTCGTGGCTTAAAAAAAAATCTGGCCTCTAACTTTACTCGTGAAGAGCGTATTGATCTCATAGAATGGGATTGCTCCGAACACTCCATCCTCGTACAAGCGGATTTACTTAATCTAAACCGCACCAGTCTTTACTATAAGCCGGTCCCTCCCTCTCCGGAGGAAATTCGCCTCAAGCACCGGATTGATGAGCTATATACAAAGCATTCTTTTCTGGGCTATCGAAAGATAGCTGCCATTATGAATCGAGAAGGGGATCTTATTCACGAAAATACAGTAAGAAAGTACATGCGAGAGATGGGTATTATGGCTATCTATCCCGGTCCGAACCTTAGCAAACGGGATCTCCAGCACCGGATCTACCCCTACCTACTTCGAGGGCTAAACATTACTCAGCCCGACCAGGTTTGGAGTGTGGATATCACGTATATCCGGATGAAGCAAGGCTGGATGTACCTCTACGCCATCATGGATTGGTATTCTCGCTTCATTGTGGATTGGCAATTGGATCAAAGCCTTGAAATCGGGTTCGTATTAGAGACTATGAGAAGGGCGCTAGCCAAACGCAAACCCGCCATTATTAACAGTGATCAAGGGAGCCACTTTACCAGCCCACAGTACACAGATTTGCTAAAGGAGAACGAAATCCGCATCAGCATGGATGGCAAAGGCCGTGCAAAGGACAACATCGTTATAGAACGGTTCTGGCGTAGCCTGAAGTACAATGAGATTTATATCAACGACTATACTAGCCCGCGAGAAACGAGGCAAGGTGTGGAACGCTATATCCATCTACACAACCACTACTTACCACACCAGTCATTGGATAACCATACACCAGCTGCTGTGTATAACCGGGATGTTGTACTGTTATCCACATGTGAATAACAGTAGCGGTGTTCGTCAAGAAAGTTGTCTTATATTTATATCTAAACTTAAAAAAATCCTACCGCGCTTCGCTTGCTGCCCTCTTCATAAAAGATTCGTTCTAACGAACCAATCTTTTATGAAGAGGATGAAATTTTACCAACATTTCAGCGCTTTGGGGTGATCTTGGGTGTAGGAGGAAACCATTTCTCCCACGCCTTCGCTTATACTATGTCCTCCACCTGTGGACAATGTCTAATTGGCGCTATTCCCCTCAATTTCCATACAGGAAGAGGAGATCAAGACCCTTGTATTATAGAAATATCTAAGTAATTAATCTTGTATACACCTTAATTTTTCAAAAAAACTGTCTTGACTTCTTGT
>NZ_JBNWEO010000006.1:0-20356 GCF_050496765.1 Neobacillus sp. SM06 | reverse complement strand
ATAATGAAAGCAAATACAAAAATTGAAAAATGAGCATAGACAAGTTGGAAATAAAAAAAGTTACCTAGTTACCCAAAGTGACGCAAATCCCCTATTCCCCCCTATAGAAAAAATAATTGAAACAAACCTAGAAAGTGACTCACTAAAGGTAACTTTTGATTCAAAAAGTAACTTTTATCTTTTTTAAAGCTATATAAATAGAATGAAAAAGAATTAAAAAATCAAAAGATCATAAAATGATCTTTTTTTTATTGTTTTATAGAACATTCGTTCTTATAATGTTATTGAGGTGAATTTTTTTGTCCTATTGCTATAATCCTTTTCCATTGGATTCCTGGGTATCGAGACTTTACAAGGAAATGGGAATATACAAGCCAGAAGATATTGATATAAGAAAAATTGCTTCCAAACTCGACATTCATTTGCTGTATTCAGAGAAGCGCAGTTTCGCCAATGAGGAAGATAACTTTAAATTAATCAATCTAAACAAATTCTTGGATGAAATAAAACAGCGAGAAATTTTCTTTCATGAATTGGCACATATTCTAAGGCATGAAGGATATCAATACAAATTAATGGCGCCTGCCTTTCGTGCACTTCAAGAATGGGAGGCAAACCGGTTTACAAGGTACGCTGCCATTCCATATCATATGCTTCACTATGTTGATTGGAATAGCCCTTCTTTAGTAAAAGACATGTCAGAAATGTTTAAGGTTTCTGAAGATCTATGTGAGTACAGAGTGAATCAGGTTTACAGAAATATTAAGCCCAAAGAAGTAATATAATCTGAATATGTGGATAGGGGGAAGTGATCATATGCTATCAAACGTTGATGCTTTTATATACCTTAGAAAAAGCCGTAAAGACTTAGAAGAGGAAAAAAAACAGGCGGAAAACGGCAACCACTATGATACCCTTGAGCGCCACCGCAGCCAGCTGCTTGAGCTTGCAAAAGTTAGAAAAGTAACGGTAAAAGGTATTTATGAGGAAGTTGTTTCCGGTGAATATATATCTGAACGTCCAGAAATGCAGAAGATGCTTAGGGAAATTGAAATTGGGTCTGCAGATGCGGTTTTATGCATGGATCTTGACCGTCTTGGACGTGGGGATATGGTTGACCAGGGGACGATTTATCGTATATTTAAAAACTCTGAAACTGTCATCATTACTCCCACAGAAGTTATTGATCCCCAAGACGAGAATCAAGAACTGACATTTAGTATCAAATCTTTAATAGCCCGGGAAGAGTTAAAAACGATCGTGAAACGAATGCAACGTGGCCGCAGGCAATCAGCAAAAGAAGGAAAATCTGTATCAAAAAAACCTCCTTTTGGTTATATCCGTAATGAAAACCTTAAGCTATCCCCTGATCCTGATACCAGTTGGGTTGTTGAAATGGTCTTTAAAATGGCCGCAGATGGATCCGGCAGGAGATCCATTGCAGAAAAGTTGGATCAGCTAGGAATAAAGCCACCACAAAAGGAAACATGGGATCCCAGCACCGTGACATCCATATTAAGAAATGAAGTTTATTTAGGAATGATTATTTGGGGAAAAGTTAAATATACAAAAATTAACGGTAAGTACCAAAGAAAAAAGATGCCCCGGGAACATTGGTCTATTAGTGAAAATGCACATGAACCACTAGTTAGTCAGGATTTATTTTCGCAGGCAAATGAAGCAATTGCAGGCCGTTGGCGCCCTCATTTGAAGAAAAACACTCAATTGACCAATCCCCTTGCTGGACTTCTTTTTTGCGAAAACTGCGGCAAAGCAATCGTCTTACAGCCTCGTCCAAATCGGCCAAATGATCAATTGCGCTGCTTTAATCATCATTGTAAAGGAGTTCAGAAAGGATGTAATCTTTCTGTGGTAGAACAAAGGATTCTTTCGACGTTGGAAACTTTAATTGATCAATTTGAAATTCCTGAAAACTCGCAAAAAAAAAGAAAATCAACCCTATTAGCAAAAGAAAAAGCATTAACGAAAATGTTAGATGAAAAACAAGAAATCGATTCGCAAAATGACAGTATTCACGAATTGCTTGAAAAACGAATCTATACCATTGAAACATTTTTGCAAAGACAAAGTGTCATTAAAGAAAAGTTAGACCACATTAACAAAAAAATTACTGATCTGAAAGAGGAAATTGAGCAAGAAAAACAGCAGCAGCTTGCAACAATAAATTTTGTTCCTAAAGTTAAAAGCGTCCTAGAAGCATATTATTCGACAAATGAAGTAGAGAAGAAAAATAGATTGTTAAAATCAGTTATTGATAAAGCTACCTACTTACGGAAAAAAGAATGGACAAAACCTGATCAAATTGAAATAAAACTTTATACAAAAATATAAAAGGCTGCACCCAGCAGCCTTTTTTTATGCCTCACTACATTATGCCTGTAAGGCTACTCTCATTAGATTCTGCTTTAAAAAATACCTTTAAAGCAGTAAAGACATCTGCTTTACTCCTCAAGATGTACGATCGAAAATTCTCATTTTTTATATTCTTAAAGGCATTTTGGAGAGATGATACGCGGTTGTACTGATTGACCTCGCCATAACCAAACACATTGGATACTTTCATCAGTTCCCCGACGAGTTTGACGCAGCGGGCATTGTCGGAAGTCAGGTTGTCGCCGTCGGAAAAATGGAATGGGTAGATATTAAACTTGGCCGGATTGTACTTCTCATCAATCAGTTCGAGTGCTTTGCGGTAAGCCGAGGAACAAATGGTTCCACCGCTTTCGCCTTTTGAGAAAAAATCTTCCTCGGAAACAACTTTTGCTTCCGTATGATGGGCAATGAATTCAATTTCCACTGTATCATATTTCGTCCGCAAAAAGCGGGTCATCCAGAAGAAGAAGCTGCGCGCCATATATTTTTCCCAAATCCCCATCGAACCGCTTGTGTCCATCATTGCTAACACGACTGCTTTGGAATCGGGCTTAAGCACCTCGTTCCACGTCTTGAACTTCAAGTCATCTTTGTAAATGGGGTGGAACGACGGTTTTCCGCTCATTGCATTGCGTTTAAACGCTGAAAGCATTGTCCGTTTTTTATCGATATTCCCCATTAACCCTGTTTTGCGGATATCATTGAATTCAATATTTTCAACAAGATTTTCTTGCTGCTCTTTCCGTTTTAAATTAGGAAGTTCCAATTCTTTGAAAAGAGCCTCCTCCAGTTCCATTAAAGATACTTCTGCCTCATAATAATCCTCGCCTGCCTGATCTCCAGCTCCCTGGCCTTTTCCTGGAGCTTTCTGGCCTGAACCGTCACGTGCAATTACATCACCAACTTGGCTGTCACCATCACCTTGGCCCACGTGTTTATTTTTGTCATAGTTATAGCGAATTTTATATTCGTCCAACGAGCGAATTGGAATTTTTACCATATCTCGACCATTTGACATAATGATGCTTTCTTCTGTAATCAAATCGGGAAGATTGTTGCGTATCGCCTCTTGAACTTTTTCCTGATGGCGCTGCTGGTCATCGTGGCCTTTACGGTGGAGGGACCAATCTTCTCTTGAAATCACAAATTGATGGTTATCATTGGTCACTGTAAACCCCTCCTTAAAATTTTTGAAAATCGTTTGCACGTTTTTCTTAAGCAATCATAGAATATCTCGAATGTAAAAATTTCCTGTTAAATGTTGATTACTTTATCCTATGCAGAAAAGCTAAAAAATTTACAAATTATTTTGACAATTGGTGAACAAACCTAGAAAAGAGACAAGCCTTACAGTCTTGGATCTTCCCAAAAATTCATCTGTACGTGATTTTGCGGATTGTAGGCGGCAAAACCATATCCCTGTGACGAAAGATAATCAATGACTTGCGGCAAAATCGCTGCTGTCCCTTTTGTTACGTGCATTAAAATGACAATCGGCTCCGATTTATTTTTTACCAATTCGAATCCCTTTTGAATATTTTCCAAAATTTTCGCCGGATCGGTTTGTTGGTATTTCCAATCCATCGAATCAATATTCCAATCCCACATTTTTAATCCGTCATCAGCTAAAGCGTTGCGGAACGGCTCTGTCATATAAGGCTTGCTGCCATATGGCGCCCGTGTCAGCTTCGAGTCGACCCCGGTTACCTCAAGCAGCGTTTTTCTTGTCTGCTCCATCTCATTGATGACATTTTGTGGGCTTCCACTATACAATTTATTTTTATCATGGGTCACACTATGCAATGCCGGATAATGCCCCTCGGCTACAAGACGTTTAACAGCGTCTCGATAGGCACGGATTTGCGGCTCAAGCAGAAAAAAGGTGGCTTTTGCCTTTTTGGCTTTTAAAATATCGAGAATTTCCTCTAAATGCTGGTTGGGGTCATCATCAAATGTTAAATAGACAACTTTTTTTTGCGTTTTCGGCTGTTCCTTTCTCAATTGGAGTGAAAACGTTTTGAGAAGGTGTTTTTTGAACTCCTGTTCTTGGGAAAGAAAGTCCTCGCTGGTTGACACCTGAGCGTTGTAACCAAAAAACGTTGCAACCAGTTGCATTGGTAAATAAAGATTGTTATTTTTCTTGATTATTTTAACCGGCTCCCGCAAACCAGTTGACGAAGAAACCTGTTGCGTGGAAACGGAAAAACGAATCCATCGATCGCTTTTTTTTAATACAATGGTTCGGGATTCCGGATCACTGGTGAATTCAAGTTTTAATGTTTCCGAAAGGGTGAAAATTGGCATATAAACAAGCTGGTTTTCGGTGATTTTAGCAGAATCGGAAAAAAAGACTGGTTTATTGATGGCCGTTCTATGAACCGGTTTTGTCTCGGTTGAAGTCAGGCTTAATGCTTGTCCGCTTTTCAATACGGCAATACTGAGAATAATCAGCAGCAATAACCACCATTTTTTCATCGGCGTTGATTCCCCTTTTTCACATAATCGGTACGTTAATATGTATTAAAGGGAATCTTGGTTTATGTTTCGGAACATTTAAAAACCCATAAAAAACCTTCGCAACGATGTGCGAAGGTTTTTTCAATTTTTCTTTTCATCTTGTTGCGGATCTGGTTCCTCTCCGTCCTTTTCTAATTCTTCATTTGTTCGAAGGTTTTCCATCTGTTTACCTAAGTTGACGATTTCCTTTTCATTCGCCGCCATTGAGCTATTGAGCGGCTTATCGTATTTCTCGTTTTCTTTTTTCACGACAATCACCTCTTGCTTGGCTTTTCCCGAAAAAAGTAAAAACGAAACCCCAACAGGAAGCTTGAAAGCCAAATCTTATCCCCAGCGGAAAAAGGCCAGCAGTTTCTCCTGCCAGCCTTTTTTTATTTTTACCGATTGAGCAGACTGCCGACATAGCGTAGCAGTTCATTTGCCGATGTTGTATTATAGCCATGCTCATCGACAAGCCTTGCCACCACTTCATTGATTTTCTTCAGTTGCTGTTCATCCGGTGTTTTTGTCGAAGTCGTGATTTTGACAACATCTTTCAAGTCGGCGAACAGCTTCTTTTGAATGGCTTCACGGAGGCGATCATGGGAGTTGTAATCAAAGCGTTTGCCTTTTCTAGCATAGGCTGAAATCCGAATTAACACTTCTTCTCTAAATGCTTTCTTTGCATTTTCAGAAATGCCAATTTGCTCTTCAATTGAACGCATCAGCTTTTCATCCGGATTGATTTCTTCCCCTGTCAGCGGATCGCGCAGTTTCGCTTTATTGCAATATGCTTCCACATTATCCAAATAATTGTCCATCAGCGTTTTCGCCGATTCCTCGTACGAATAAACAAATGCTTTTTGCACTTCTTTTTTCGCAAGATTGTCGTATTCCTTCCGCGCTAGCGAGATAAAGTTCATATACCGCTCCCGCAGTTCGGCAGTAATCGACGGATGCTGGTCAAGCCCGTCTTTTAACGAGCGAAGCACATCGAGCGCATTAATTGATGGCACCTCTTTGCGAATAATTGTTGACGAAATCCGGTTAATGACATAGCGTGGATCAATGCCGCTCATACCTTCATCCGGATATTCCTTTTTCAATTCATCTACATCAGCGGAATTATAGCCTTCGACGCTCTCGCCATCGTACAGACGCATTTTTTTCACTAAATCGATATCGCCTTTTTTCGGTTCCTTCAAACGAGTCAAAATCGTAAACATGGCGGCAACTTTTAAAGTATGCGGCGCAATGTGGACATTGGCGACATCACTTTCGCTGATCATTTTTTGATAGATTTTCTCCTCTTGGGAGACTTTCAGATTGTACGGAATTGGCATGACAATAATCCGTGAATGCAGGGCTTCATTCTTTTTATTCGAAATAAATGAACGGTACTCCGTTTCATTCGTGTGGGCAACAATTAATTCATCTGCGGAAATAAGTGCAAACCTTCCTGCTTTAAAATTGCCTTCTTGCGTTAAGGACAACAGATGCCACAGGAATTTTTCATCACACTTCAGCATCTCCTGAAATTCCATCATCCCCCGGTTGGCTTTGTTCAGTTCGCCATCAAAGCGGTACGCCCTTGGATCGGATTCAGAACCATATTCGGCAATAGTTGAAAAATCAATGCTTCCAGTCAGATCGGCAATATCCTGCGATTTCGGATCCGATGGACTGAACGTACCGATCCCCGTCCGACGATCTTCTGAGAAAAAGATCCGTTCAACGAGAACATCTTCTATCCGCCCTCCATACTCTTCTTCCAGGCGCATCATATTAAGCGGTGATAAGTTTCCTTCAATTCGAATACCATACTCTTGATAAAAGTCTTCCCGCAAATGGTGGGGAATCAGGTGCAAAGGATCTTCGTGCATCGGACAGCCCTTAATTGCAAAAACGGAGCCGCGCTCTATTCGGGTGTAGGCCTCCAATCCCCTTTTCAACATTGTGACAAGCGTAGATTTTCCGCCGCTTACTGGCCCCATTAACAGCAAAATCCGCTTCCGGACATCAAGCCTTTTTGCTGCCGGGTGAAAATACTCTTCGACAAGCCGTTCCAGCGCCTCTTCCAGACCAAACAATTGATTGTTAAAGAAACGGTATCTTTTTACACCCTTTTCTTCTTCAATTCCCGCATCCTTGATCATATTATAAACCCGAGAATGTGCTGACTGGGCTACCCATGGCTTTTCCTTCAGCAGTTCCAAATAATCCGCAAATGTTCCTTCCCAACGAAGCTTTTCTTCTTCCTCTCGATACATTTCAATTTTTTTTAAAATATCCATTTGGTCCTCCCCCTGTCGCGTAATCAGAGACGATTAATATACTCTATGCGTATGGCTAATTGAACATGCATACGTTAAAGAAAACTCGCCGGGACGACAATTGGAACTTCCCGAAAACCATTATGGCCAGTTTGTAAAAAAAACAACTCTGGATTGATTGCGCTTCAATCCATTTACCGTAGAAAAAGATAAACCCCCTCTTTATGATTTTATTCAATTGGGCTATACTAAATAGTAGTGTGAATTATCGAAAAATTACAATGCGTAAAGGGGGATTGCAAACGATGGGATTGGTTTTAATTGTTTTGGTGATGATCGCATTTTTGTCGGCAATATTTACCGCGGGGTATAACGATAAACCGGGCTTGCCAAAAAAGCGATCTTGAACCATCCCCAAGTAGCCTCAACACAAAAGGCTGCCATATGTTTGGCAGCCTTTTAGGTTAGGGAAACACAGTCACTTACTTAATGCAAATCCAATTTATTTTTCTGAACAAAATCCTTCATATACATTCGTGATTTTTTCTCAAGCATTTCGCCAATCTGCTCTGTCCAGCGATCCTTACGGGCACCGCCTGTCCGCTTGTCATAATAGCTTGAGGTAATCTGATTGTATTCCTCCAACTGATTGAGGAAGCGTGCTTCGTCCTGCTCGTACTCATTTTCATGGTAGATATGTGCAAACGGCAGCCGCGGCTTTTGATCGGTTATTTTTTCCGGATATCCGACCGCCATGCCGAACAATGGGATCACGCGATCCGGTGTTTTCAACAGTTTTTTTACTTCATCAAGATTGTTGCGAATCCCGCCAATGTAACAAATTCCAAGACCCATTGATTCCGCAGCTATTGCAGCATTTTGAGCTGCCAATGCAGCATCAATGAGCGCCGCCATAAATTTTTCTGTACTTTCAATGGACGGAAGGACATCCTTGTTTTCCATCCGCCCAATGAGTTCGTGACGATGAAGATCGGCACAAAAGACGAAAAAATGGCCATTATTGGCAACATACGCTTGTCCTCTAGCGATTTCCGCCAACTTTTGTTTTTTTTCTTTCTCGGTAACCCCAATAATGGAGTAAGCTTGAATAAAGCTTGAAGTTGACGCTGACTGAGCACAAGCTACAATCGTTTTAACTTGCTCCTCGGTTAGCGGCTTATCTTGAAAATGCCGAATCGACCGATGATTAAGCAGGGTTGAGATTACTTCATTCATTAAAATCCATTCCTTTCGTTTCTTTATCTACCTTCATTTAAACAAAAGCTTAGTGAAAAAACAAAAAAAACACTCCTATTGTAGTAGTATCGACAATAGGAGTGTTTTCATCAGCGGGACGGACCCAATTGGTTTAAACCTGGATAGTTTTGCTGCCTTAATGCCTCATAGACAAGAATCGCTGCCGTATTGGACAGATTTAACGAACGAACATGGTCATTCATTGGAATTCTCAACGCCGTTTCCTTGTTTTTTTCAATTACCTCTTTTGGCAGCCCGGTCGTCTCCCGGCCGAAAACGAAGTAATAATCTTTGTTGACATCACTGTAATCAAAGCTTGTATGCGGCTTTTGACCAAATTTCGTTAAATAAAAAAATTCGCCGCCTTGATTTTTTTCAAAAAATTCATCAAGGGAATCGTAATACACAATGTTCACAAACTCCCAATAATCAAGCCCAGCCCTTTTTAGCATTTTATCATCGGTCGAAAATCCAAGCGGACGAATTAAATGCAGGGTCGTATCCGTTGCTGCACACGTCCTTGCAATGTTTCCCGTGTTGGCCGGAATCTCTGGTTGATATAAGACTACATGGATTGCCACATTTTTCACCCCATCATTAAAAAACTCTATTTGCAATTATACCACTCTTGCATTCGCCCGCAAGCCGTTTATTGCCCGTCATAAATGGCAAAAAATTTATACTTGATATTGGGTGTGTAGGCCGATGAGTCTTCATATGCCCAATAGCGCATCCGACTGTTATACGTATGGGCATTCACGAGCGGCATGCCGTATGCATCCTTTCCGGTTACAATCGTGTTGTGGTCAAAGCGGCCATCCCCCTGAAAATCATAGCAGATCACGTCGCCTAATGATAATTGTTCAGGACTTGACACTTCCCGCGCCCGCAAGCCAACCCTTGAATTGGACAAATAAAGCCTTAATGCGTTTGCTACCGCCCAGCTGTAGCTCCAATTATGATCTCTTAGCCACCACCCTTTTGAGCGATTCGGATAACCATTCATCGGCGCCCCGCCTTCATGCAGGCATTGGGAAATAAAATTGGTGCAATCCACGTCAAACTTTTTATATGCGGGGTTGTAACTGTTCCACCAGCGCTCTGCATATTGGACTGCCTTCAAACGATTGTACTGATAACTGAGCCGCTCCTCGCCGCTGCTTTCTGCAAAAACAGGCATATCTTCCGGCGGTTTCCGGTCGGCAAATGGGTTAATTTCTTCATCCGATATCAATTCATCCTGAAAAAATCGGCCAACTCTTTCTTCGATTTCCTCCTCGAGGTACATGTGTCCATTTTGCTTGATCAAATATTGAAAATGAACTGCATATTGCGCTTTCGTGATCTCCCCTTCAACTGTCTCTTGCAACGTCTTTCCTGTTGCGGTCACTTTGACAATTTCTGCCGATCGTTTAGCGAGTAACTCCTTCTTTTTTTCCGCCTTTGGGTAGAAAGAATCGAGACGGCGCGATTCAGATACAAAATAATGGATCCTTTTTTCAAATAAATCCTGCAATTGCTCGCGCATGTTGATCACCCCTCATATTTGTTCCATATAACTATGAATATGCGAGGTGCAGCAAAAAAGGAGCGAATCCCCTTTGTCCGCTCCTTTTTTGCTGCTGGGGAAATTTTTTCACTTTAAAAGATGTAAACCTTTTTCAATTTCCGCTTTTGCTTCGTTGTCTTGTTCTTTCTCACTTGCTTCGATCAAGGCATTCAGCGCCGCATCCCCGCCGATTTTTCCAAGGGCCCAGGCAGCAGTTCCGCGCATGACCGGCCGGGAGTCCTTCTGCAGAACATCGATTAGTTCTGGAACAGCTGTTTCATCTTTAAAATGCGCAAGCGCCACAATCGCATTTCGCTGAATCGGTTTTTTCCCGCGCCATGAACCTGCAAGTATGCCGAATTGTTCTTTAAACTCCCGATTGCTTATTTTTAAAAGTGGTGTTAATTTCGGCTTCACAATCTCGGGATCCGGTTCCATTTCTGTATGAAAATGATAGTCCTTCCCTTTGTTTACCGGGCAGGCGGTCTGGCAGGAATCACAGCCGTAGATGCGATTGCCCATCTTTTCGCGAAATTCATCCGGCAAAAATCCTTTTGTTTGCGTTAAAAAGCTAATGCATCGCTGGGCATTGATTTGTCCCCCTTGAACCAATGCCCCGGTTGGGCAGGCTTCCAAGCATTTTGTGCAGGTGCCGCATTGGTCTTCGATCGGGGTATCCGGCTCAAATGGAATGCTTGTAATCATCTCACCCAAATATACATAGGAACCAAACTCGGGCGTAATCACGGCGCAATTTTTGCCGCTCCAGCCAATTCCCGCCCGTACGGCAACAGCGCGGTCGGATAGCTCGCCGGTATCGACCATTGATTTCACTCTGGCTTCAGGTACTTTTGCCAAAATGAATTCTTCCAGCTTGTTTAGCCGGTCCTGGAGAATGCGGTGATAGTCCACTCCCCATGATGCCCGGCAGAAAATTCCTCGCCTCTCGCCTTTCTTGCTTTGCACGCGAACTTTCATTTTTGCCGGATAGGCAAGTGCCACGGAAAGAATCGAGCGCGGCTCTTCCAGTAACAGTGCGGGCGTAACTCGCTTTTCAATATCCGGCTCTTCAAAACCGGATTGATAATTCAGCTCCTGCTGGCGAATTAACCGATTTTTCAGCTCAACAAACGGGTCTGCAGTAGTAAAGCCAATTTTATCAATCCCAATCTGCTTGCTGTATTCAATGATTTCCTGCTTCAAGGCGGTAACGTCCATATAGCTGCCCTCCTTTTTATAGTCATTCTAATTGACGTCGAATTAGCTTGAAAATGCGTCGAATTGTTCCGCGATCACGTCGAATCCCTCTAAATTTGCGTCGAATTGTTCCGCAAACGCGTCGAATCCATCCGGATTTACGTCGAATTGTTCCGCGATCACGTCGAATCCCTCTAAATTTGCGTCGAATTGTTACGCCATCGCGTCGAATCCATCCAAATTTGCGTCGAATTGTTACGCCATCTCGTCGAATCCATCCAAATTTGCGTCGTATTGTTCCGCGATCGCGTCGATTCCATCCTGATTTGCGTCGAATTGTTCCGCGATCGCGTCGATTCCATCCGGATTTGCGTCGAATTGTTCCGCAAACGCGTCGAATCCATCCGGATCTGCGTCGAATTGTTACGCGATCACGTCGAATCCATCCAAATTTGCGTCGAATTGTTCCGCAAACGCGTCGAATCCATCCGGATTTGCGTCGAATTGTTACGCCATCTCGTCGAATCCATCCTGATTTGCGTCGTATTGTTCCGCAAACGCGTCGAATCCATCAAGGGGTCTCCTGTTTTCACCTATAAAGTTGCAGAATTCACTTATGAACTGGTAGAATTCATACAAATATAGTCAACCTTTGTAAAAAAGCTTCTCTTCGTTTTATAATAAACTAGATTTAACCAATTTTGGAGGTGGAATGATTGGAAATTCAAGTAGCCGCGGACCTGACCACGTTCATTCCCGGTTTTAAACTTGGCATCATTGAATATCAACACATTACCGTTGGCGATTCTCCGCAAATGCTGAAAGGAAGACTGCAGCTTTTCCAGGAATCCATTTTTTTCGACCTGAAAGACCAATCGGTAACCGAGCTCCCGGGTATCCGCGAGTGGCGGCAAGTTTTCAAAAAAACAGGAAAAGACCCGAACCGCTATCGGCACTCGGCCGAAGCACTGTACAGAAGAGTTCAAAAACAAAATTATCTGCCATCGATTAACAGCGCGATTGACTTAAATAATTTCTTTTCGCTCCAATATCAATCCCCCATTGGCATTTATGATGTGGAAAAACTAACCGGGGTCATCAACATCCGGATTGGAAGCGAGAATGAACAATATACGGGTTTAAATGGCCGGTCAAACTCATTAAACCAGCTCATTGTATCAGCCGATGCAAATGGCCCTTTCGGCAGTCCATTCGTTGATTCTGACAGAGCGCCCGTTACGGAAAACACAAAAAACGCCTTGCAAATTATCTATCTAAGGCCATCGCTAGATAGCGAAAATGCCCAAAAATTGACAGAGTCGCTTATGAACATGTTTGTCCAAATCAATGGCGGCGAATCCTCCTTTCGCATCATCAACCTTTAAACGAAAAGGGGGGTTACCGCCTGAACCAAAAAAGCATTCGAACCAGTTGGATCGCACATTTCCACCCCTTAAACGAAGGGGGGTTACCGCCTGAGCATTCAAACCATTTGGGTCGTGCAGTACCAACCATTAAACGAAAAGGAGTCTACCCCTTGAACCAAAAGGGATTCAAATCATTTGGGGTCATGCATACCCAGCGTTTAGCCGCAATGGAATCCTCACCAGCACCCATTCCGGGCGAATTGCCTGGCTTTTTTTTACATGAAAAAACGCAATGCAACGTTCTTTGCGAAACGGTACACTGCGTTAGTTAATATGTATGGAGCGGGTGATGGGAATCGAACCCACGACATCAGCTTGGAAGGCTGGAGTTTTACCATTAAACTACACCCGCATGTCGAATTATGTCGTAATGTGTTGTTTTTTCTTACAACGTAGTTATTATTATGCTACTAATTCACAAAATCGTCAAGACTTTATTTGAAAGATTTTTTCACTGAACGAAAAAAAGAGCAGTGGAACGATTCTCCACTGCCCATCTAGCTCTATTGAATGAAGCGCTTGTCGATCAAATTTTTAAAGTTGGGCTTTTCTTTTAAAAATTTCAACTCATACGAGGAGTCGGAAAAATCCTGAATGGCCTTTTCATCCACTTGTGAAGTGAAACCGATCCGCTTCCAGGCAAGATCGACAACTGATTTTTCAAGTGTTTGCCCCGTTGTTTTTTTAATATCTTTAATGGCGATTTCCTTTGCCTGCTCCGGATTTTTGTTGATAAAATCAACGGCATCTTTGTTGGCTGCAACAATTTTTTCAATCACTTTTGGATTTTCTTTGATTTTCTTCTCAGTCGTGACCAATACAGATGCAGGCAATGTCTTGCCAAAAGCAATTTGATCCCAATTGATGACAACGTCTGCCCCTGTTTGCTGTTCAATCACTGCCGCCCAAGGTTCTGGTGCAACCGCAATATCGATTTTTCCAGCTTGAAGCATACTTGCATATTGTGCCGGGTTCCCAGTTAAATGGTTCATCGTACCGCCAATTCTTTTCGAAGTAATTCCTTCTTTTTTCAAGTACGTTTCATACTGTACATCATGCGTGCAGCCAACCCCTGGTGTAATAAACGTTTTTCCGGAAATATCATTTACGGTTTTAATGCCGCTCCCTTTTCGCGCAAGTACAACGGTTCCGCCGGTAGAGGCACCAGCAATGATACGCACATCTGCCCCTGTCGTAAAGTTATTCATGGCCGGTCCTGGCCCTACAAGCCCGGCATCAATATCACCTGTCTTGAGAGCTGTCATAAACGAACCGCCTTCGGCAAATGTTTTATAAACCACTTTTGTTCCATCGCCAAGGCGCTTCTCATAAAACCCTTTATCCTTCGCCACCATTGCCGGAACGTGGTTGATATTCGGAAAATAGCCGATGACAATTTCTTTCGGCGCTGAAGCTGATTTAGCCGCATTGCCGCAGGCAGCCAGCACCATTGATAAAGCCAATAATCCTGCTAAAAGTAAACCTTTTCTCTTCATTTTGTTCTCCCCCTTTTTATCCCGCGTTAACGGGCAGTAACCCCTGCTCCGTACGCTTTTGAAAGCCAGAAACTTAAAAAACTAAATTGAAACTTCCCTTTATCCTGCCAATCCCCAGCGCGCCAAGACCGATTTTTCAATACGCTGGAACAACAGTTGATCAACAATCGAGCCAATGACGCCAATAATAATCATAACGGCAATGACAAGACCCATATTGCCAAAATCGGAAGCATACCTTAATGTGTACCCAAGCCCGGGGCCTGTACTCAACAGTTCCCCCGCCATCAACGCGCGCCAGGCAAAAGCCCATGCCAGCCGGGCACCGGTCACAACGTAAGGAATCGACGCCGGGAGACTGACCCGCCAAAACAAATTCATTCCACTTGAGCCCATTGTCCGTGCCGCATTGATAAACAATGGAGAAACATTTTTCAAGCCCATGCGAATGTTTAATGCCATCACAAACGTTCCGCCTAAAATGACGACGAATACAACCGAAACCTCATTCATGCCAAACCACATGATTGCCAGCGGCAGCCAGACAATGCTCGGAACACTTTGCAATGCCAAAAGCAGTGTACCCACGGTTTCATCGGCCGTTTTGGATTTTGCTAAAAGGATTCCAAGAAGCGAGCCGATGATCAGTGACAATCCAAGCCCGATGACAAGACGTTTGAAGCTGGCCAGCAAATCATACAGCAGCGTTTTATCAGCAAATCCGGTTAGAAGCGATTTCCATACCATCGCGGGTGAAGGCAAAATCGTCGGCAGCCATAGATTCAACCCTGAGCCGAGCGCCCACAAGCCGATCAAAATGGCGAAAAAGATGACACGTTTAACGACCGGCTTCATCTTCCAATTCCTCCCTTACCACTTTATCAATCTCCTTTTTTAAAAAGCTCATAATATATTCTTCAATCTCAAACATTTCTTTTTTGTATTGATCCCGTGGTCTTGGAATGTCGATTTTAATATCCTGCAAAATCGTTCCCGGCTTCGTCCCCATCACAATGACCCGGTCTGAAAGCTTGAGAGATTCAGAGATACTGTGAGTGACAAACAAAATCGTTTTCTGCGTTTCGATCCAGATTTTTTCAAGCTGCACATGAAGCCGGCTCCGCGTCTGTTCATCAAGTGCACCAAACGGTTCATCCATCAAGAGAATCTCAGGATTCATTGCAAGCGCCCGGGCAATCGCCACCCGCTGCTGCATGCCGCCTGAAAGCTCATGGGGGTAATGGGTTACATATTTGCTTAACTGAACCATTTGCAAAAACTTTTTCGCCTGGACTTCTGCCTCAGTCTTTGACATTTCTTTTTTTAACGGAAACATCACGTTTTCGGTTACATTCAGCCATGGAAACAATGCTGCCTGCTGGAACACCATGCCGCGATCCTTCCCGGGTTTCGTAACTTGCCTGCCTTCAACGAGAATTTCGCCGCTCGTCGCCTCTGTTAACCCTGCCACAATCGAAAGAAGCGTTGACTTCCCGCAGCCTGATGGACCCAAAATTGAAATGAATTGCCCTTTCTCGATTGTCAAATTGATATCATGCAATATTTCAACAGGCTGTTTATCTTTGTTTGCATACCGTTTGTATATATGGTTCATCTGTATCAATCAAAAAACCACCTATGCTTATTATTCACATTAATTTTATCGGATTTAAGTTAATTATAAAGTCTCCACGCCGATTGTCAATCATTTTTTACCATTAAAATCCGCCTTTTACTCATCAGGGATGGTGATGTATGGTACAATTTAGTTATTCCCCTAACATTTTTGGAAAAATGGAGGAAAGGCTAAAATGAAAAAGACACTGTTTTTTTCCAGCATCGCCATCGTTGCGATTGCGGTCATCGTTACTGGCTTCTTTTTATTGAATCCGAATAAGCCTAGCTCTGTCAGCAACACCTTTGTCGATAAAAACGGGAACCAAGTTGCGCAATTACCATCACCTGCAGCAGCGAAGCCCAGCAAAGCAACTGCCAACTTGACGATTAATGAACAGTCAACAGAAGAAGAGGTAATCCAAACGATGCACGAAATGACCCATCAAAAAGTCAAAGCCGATCAAAAATGGGGAGCCACTCTCCTTACTCCAAAAACTGCCGAAGCGGTTTTTACGATTGTAAAAAGCAGCCATTTTAAGGAGAAAGATCAATTGCTCGAAATTGCAACGAGATGGAAAAATGGGGACTTCAGTCAAATTATCAGCGATCATAACTATTTTTGGAACTTGCAAGGCGGAACAATTGGAAAAGCCTACGGCAAATTAAGCAAAGCGGAAGAGGAAACGTACATCTTAACTAACTTTGGTAAAGAAGTGGCAAACCAATTAAAAGAAAGTGGAAAAATGTAATTTTGCGAACATCCGTATGCAGGGGTGTTTTATTTAAGAATAGTGGCGAAGCAGCTGGGTAAAATATAATTTTGAAACATCCAATGCAAGGGTGTTTTATTTTTTTGTAAAAATTTATAAAATGGGCTGATTTCCACCCGGCTATCCATGTTAAAATAGCTTGGTTGAAATGAAAAGCCATTTATGAAGGAGTCTGTTATGTTCAATATTATTTTGATTTTTGCCTTGCAATTGATCTACGTCCCTGTCTTAACATTGCGAACCATCTTTTTAGTAAAAAATATGAGTGTTGCTGCTTCCTCTTTCGGGATCCTTGAAGCATTGATTTACGTCTTCGGTCTTTCATTGGTCTTTTCCGGACATCAAAGTATTGCCGAAATGATCGTTTATGCTGTCGGCTTCGGTGTCGGACTATATATTGGAACACGGATTGAAAACAAGCTTGCGATCGGCTACACTTCATTGGTTGTTAATTTAATGGAACTAAATGAAAAACTGATTGATTTATTAAGGAATAAAGGCTTTGGTGTTACCGTTTTTGAAGGAATGGGGCGGGACAGCAAAAGGTACCAGCTCGAAATCCTGACAAAACGCAGCCGAGAAAATGAGGTTATGACTTTAATTGAAGAATATGAACCAAAAGCTTTTATTATTTCCTATGAGCCAAGACGGTTTAAAGGCGGGTTCCTTGTTAAATCAATGAAGAAATATGGTAAAAGTTGATTTGCCGTTTCAGGTTTTTGTAACGGACAAACCAAAGAAGTATAATGGTAAAAACGGTTCTACTTATTGGAGGGATTTCAAGTGACGATCGAAGGAAAGATTGTGGTCATTACCGGGGCCAGCAGCGGCATTGGCCAAGCAGCCGCAGAAAAACTGGCCGAGCGGGGCGCAAAGGTCGTGTTATCGGCAAGAAGAACGGAACGCCTTGAAGAAACCGTCGGACGAATTAAGCAAGCAGGCGGCGAAGCCTCTTATTTCTCAGCCGATGTGACGTCTTTAGACGAAATGAAAGCATTGGCCGACTTTGCTTTAAAAAATTACCACCGCATTGATGTCTGGGTCAATAACGCCGGCTTAATGCCCCTCTCTTTTATGAATAAATTAAAGGTAGAGGAGTGGAACCGGATGGTGGATGTGAACATAAAAGGTGTGTTAAACGGCATTGCCGCTGCCCTGCCAACAATGGAAAACCAAAAGGAAGGCCACATTGTGAATGTTTCTTCCGTTGCCGGCCACCGCGTCGGCATGGCGGGCGCCGTCTACAGCGGAACAAAATTTGCCGTTCGTGCAATCACAGAAGGTCTCCGCATGGAGCTGTCGCCAACATCCAACATTCGGACGACGATCATCTCCCCAGGATTGGTCGAAACTGAATTGCTTGAAACCATTACCGATCCGGATGCAATGGAAGCATTAAAAGGCCGATCTGCCCGCCAGCCTTTAAAAGCGGAAGACATCGCCAATGCAATTGCTTACGCTGTTGAGCAGCCGGAATGGGCCTCAGTCAACGAAATCATCATTCGGCCAACCACCCAGGGAAGTTAACCCACAGACCGCGATCCGACCAGATCGCGGTCTTTTTCAATACTACCTTTAGATAACGCCTGTAAAAACTAAGATGAAACCGGTGTAACCGCAAAAGAACTTGCGATCGTGCTGGGTCTCGTAAGCACCAAAGCTTCGTTGGCAGCCTTGTGACGTTTATAAAGGAAATATTCATAAGAGACGCAAGCGGATCATCCATTACAATCGGCTCGTTGACCGGCTATCATAGAAACCATGAACTGCACCAAAAAGGATTAGGTTGAAAAAAAGGCTGTCGCATCCATGCAACAGCCTTTTTTCCACACTAAATAATCGAGATCCTCACAATTTTTCCTTTTTAAAAAACAAGTGGCATCATTCTTTATGATTTTTTGGATACTCTCACAACATTCAGTATACTGGCAGCTAGACCGCCCCATATTACAACAATACCGATCACCATCATCGTAATTGCGCTTCCTGACATTTTACGCACTCTCCTTCTCTTCTACTGCAGTTGCTGTTGTTTTCCATCGCTTAACGGAAAACAGAATACCGGCCACAAGCGTAACTGCCACAACCAGCCACCCGGAAAACGCAATCAGTTGTGTCGGGTAATCGCCATAATTGTGTTTGATATTTTGGCGAACAGAATCAAACATCATATAACCGAGAACGAGTGGTGTGATGACAGATAGGCAAAACTTCCACCATGCACCAAGGCGGATATCAGAGACCGCATTTGCATGCTTTTGCAAAGCTCCAAGTTCTTTAAAGACCCAAGCTACTAACACTACTTCAATTAAACCGGCAAGTGCAACGCCAAAGTTATTAATGAAATAATCCGTCACATCCAGCAAATACAAGCCGCCATTCGTAGCAAAAAGCAACGAAATCAATGTGGCCACCACACCGCCGAATAAGACAGCTTTTGCCCGGGATACATGGAATTTATCCTGAACCGCCGCAATATATGTTTCAATAATCGAAATAAGCGAGGTCATCCCGGCAAACACAAGCGATAAGAAGAACAACAGGCCGAATAAGCCGTTGAAACCTGGGAATTCATTAATGATGCTAGGGAAAACAACGAAAGCTAGTCCAACTCCGCTTTCGACAACCTTATCCACTGGTACACCTTGCTGATGTGCCATAAATCCGAGCGCAGAGAACACGCCGATTCCTGCTAATAACTCAAATCCGGAATTTGCAAAACCGGTAATAAAGGCATTATTTGTGATGTCCGATTTTTTTGGCAGATAACTGGAATACGTAATCATAATCGCAAATCCAATGGAGAGCGAGAAGAAAATTTGTCCATATGCTGCAACCCATACTTTTCCATCAAGAATTTTATCCCAATTTGGTTTAAAAAAGGCATTCAACCCTTCACTGGCTCCATCTAATGTTAAGGCGCGAATGACAATGACCAAAAACATCACTACTAGGGCTGGAATGAAAATTTTATTCATCCTTTCAATCCCTTTTGAAACACCGCGAAAAAGAACAAAAAGAGCAACTGCCCAAACAATAAGCAACGGAACGACAACACCTGGTACAAGTCCGCCAATTTCACCCGGCTTTTTAGCCAGCTGCAGAACTTTTCCAAAAAGAAAGCCGCTTGTATCCTTCCCCCATTGCGTGTTGAATGAATATATGCTGTATTTAATGGCCCAGGCAATAATCACTGCATAATAAGTGGAAATAATAAATGAAATAAAGACTTGCCACCATCCAAGCCATTCCGCATTTTTATTGATTCGAAACAAGGAGAGTGGCGATGATCCCCTATATTTATGGCCAATCGTAAATTCCATGATCAAAATCGGAATACCCGCGGTTAATAGAGCAAACAAATACGGAATGAAAAAGGCTCCCCCTCCGTTTTCGTAGGCAACCGCTGGAAATCTCCAAATATTCCCTAAACCAACTGCGGAACCGATTGCCGCAACCACAAACCCATACCTTGAACCCCACTGCTGACGATTTTCCAAAAGAAGTCCCTCCAATAAATAACCCATTTTTGTTTAATATTTCTGATAATTTCGTTATTTTAATATAACGATTTTTCGACACGAAGTCAAGTCTTTTTGGAATATTGTCGATTTTGAATGGAAAAGTTTTTATGTAAACGCTTTAATTTAAAGGGATATCCTATTATTCTCAAATTTTCCAATGCATTATGTTAAAATAGATTTACAACTTTTTCTTTACATGAAAGGAGTTCATTCAATGACAAAGGTTTTCCAAAAAGCAGGACTCGCGGTTTTATTCGGTGTATATCTTCTTGTACTTTCAGTAGTAATCCTTTTTAAAACCACTAGTGTTGAAGAAATCATTCGCCATTTTACGTTTCAGTATCAAGGTCCCTTGT
>NZ_JBNWEO010000005.1:0-162756 GCF_050496765.1 Neobacillus sp. SM06 | reverse complement strand
TCAAGAATTATAATCTCTTAAATTATAACATAGACAAATGATAAAATCTGCCAAAACCAGACAACTGCATCATAAGTACCGTACTACAGTGTAGCATAATAGGCTAGTCCATTCTTAGTAGTTTGTTTAGTTTTTCCATTAAAAATCGATGCTAAGCTATATAGATCTATTCATAGCAATACTGATTTCAGGGGTGATTTTCATATTAATTGACTAGTTATTTATAAAAGGAGAGTAATCATCCAACAAAATAAGAATCTAACGGGATTTATAACTCTTTAATTTCAAAACAAAAAAACCTAATCATTAAAGTAATTAGGCTTCATACTGTTAGGTCAACTCTTCTATTAAAAGGTGTCGTTCTTGCACTGTCGTATAGGAGCATATCGATCACTTTAGTTGTCTTTGCATCCTATATCCCTATTAAAAGACTTTTGTTTGTTTTGTGCAATTTATTTATTTTTTAATTTATATAAATGGAATTAAAGGATTTTAGGAATATTCGTCCAATTATTATAGGTAAATAAAACCTATGGGAAGGCGGACAAATAATGAAAATCCTCCAAAATGAAAACATGGATTCAATTCAGGAAGTTAAAGCTTGTATGCACGGTTTAAGGGATCTACGGATGTTTAAACGTCTCCAGGCTATCCTTTTGCATTTAAAGGGACGGCCTTATGCAGATATCGCTGACCTCTTAGGTTGTACCGAGCAAACGATATATAACTATGTACGAGCCTATAAAGCTAACGGATTGAAGGGATTAGTTCCCGGACAATCTCCCGGACGCCCTTGTCAACTAACGGAGGAACAAGAAAAGGAACTCTATCAGTTAATCGTTGAGAAAAAGCCAGCCGATGTCGGATTTCCCGCCGAGATGAACTGGACTTCTTTTCTTGTTCGCGATTGGATTAAGCAAACATTTGACATTGTCTATACGGATCGGGGTGTAAGAAAACTATTGACTCGTTTAGGATTTAGTTACACAAAACCAACGTATACCCTAGCAAAAGCTGACCCCGAGAAACAGGCGATGTTCAAACAAGAATTTGAAACGATTAAAAAAAATGATGAATGGCGAAATTGATCGAATTCTGTTTCAAGATGAATCTATGATCCGGGACTATCAAGCTTTAGCTCATACATGGTTTCCTATAGGACAACAAAAAGTGATACCTACTTATGGAAAACATCATGGGGTTAAATTAATTGGTACCCTCGATTATGAAACAGGCGAAGTGTTTGTCACCGAGGAGGAACACTATGATGCTCAAGTTTTCCTATCTTTTCTTGAAAAAGTTGTAGTCAAATAAGTTGTAGTCAAATACCAAGGTGAGAAAATTGTTATGATACTAGACAATGCTAGAATCCACCATGCGAAACTGATTCAACCTTTTCTCGAAGCCCATAAAGATCATCTGCAACTTGTTTTTCTCCCTCCGTATAGCCCGGAGTTAAACCTTATTGAAGGTCTGTGGGGATGGTTAAAAAAATCGATTATCTATAATGTTTTTTACAAAACGGTAGAAGAAATTAGAGTTGCTGTCCAGACCTTCATTACACAAATCAATAAAGAACCTATGAAAATTGTTAATCGCCTATGTCTAAAACTATAAAATCTTTAGTTCCGTCTATATAGATATTATATCAGCTTCCACATCATTAATTTTGCTCTTTAGAGAAGGAAAATCTGGCATTGATTCAGGTACAGTTCTCTCGACTTGTGTTCCGTTACTAGTATCAGTTATTTTAAATTTACCCTGATGTGCCCCTAATACCCAATAGTGGGTTTCTGGGACAACATTTACATCACCTTTATCAAGTTTCGGAGCAGCACCGAACAATAAAACTTTGTCATTGCTTTTCAAATTTGGCACACCATTAGAAAGAACCTTCACTTTTTCATTTAACTCTGCTTCAGTTAATTTCATTTTTTTATCTAACCCTAGAGCCTTTTTGGTTGTCATCCCACCTGGTTCAATAAAAGTAATAATAGCATCTTTTTTAACTGTATCGTTAAAAGACTTTGTTACTTTCACTTTTGCCTTAGTTAACACTGTACCCGCCTCGGTACCAATAGGAGTGTAATCCACGGAACCTGACTTTGTTGAATTCAGAAAAGCTTTCCTTTTGCTTGGGGGAAGGCTTTCTTTATTGATAATTCTTTCTTTATTGTATATACTTTGTATACACTAAATAAAAGGAGGAATTATGCTATGCAAGTACAAAGATGGGGGAATAGTTTAGCGATTCGCTTACCAAAGTCTTTATGTCAGGCGATAGGGTTTGAAGAAGGCAAAGAGTTAGATTTTACTGTTGAGAAAGACATTATCACATTGAAACCGAAAAAAGAATCAGAATCCTTAGAGAAAATGTTAGAGCGTATTACTCCTGAAAATTTGCACGAAGAACACTTTACTGATTTGGTAGGACGTGAAAAATGGTAAAACCTTATATACCAAACAGAGGAGATATTATTTGGATTACGCTTGACCCTCAAGCAGGAAGGCGACCTGCAATGGTACTTTCTCCAATGCTTTATAATCAAAAAACGAAGCTTTGCTTAATCATACCTGTTACGAATTAAGAAAAACCCCGAAATGACGGGGTTTTTTCTTTGTTATCCGATACTGCCTTCCATCTCGAACTTAATCAACCGGTTCATTTCGACGGCGTATTCCATTGGCAATTCTTTTGTAAATGGCTCGATGAAGCCCATGACGATCATTTCGGTTGCTTCTTGCTCGGAAATGCCGCGGCTCATTAGGTAGAATAGCTGCTCTTCAGAGACTTTGGATACTTTTGCTTCGTGTTCAAGCGAAATATTGTTGTTCAATACTTCATTGTTTGGAATTGTATCCGAAGTCGATAAATGATCCATAATCAGTGTGTCGCATTCAATATTGGCGCGGGCACCGTCGGCTTTGCGGCCAAAATGGACAAGTCCACGGTAATTTGTTTTACCGCCGTGCTTGGAAATGGACTTTGAAACGATTGTTGAAGAAGTATTTGGCGCTAAATGGATCATCTTTGATCCGGTATCTTGGACTTGGTCTTTGCCGGCAATCGCGATGGATAGCGTCATCCCGCGGGCACCTTCGCCTTTCAAAATAACAGCCGGGTACTTCATCGTTAACTTCGAACCGATGTTGCCATCGATCCACTCCATTGTTGCATTCGCTTCGCAGACAGCCCGTTTTGTTACAAGGTTAAAGACGTTGTTGGCCCAGTTTTGAATCGTTGTATAGCGGCAGTATGCACCTTTTTTGATAATGATTTCAACAACCGCGCTGTGCAGGGAGTTCGTTGTATATACCGGTGCTGTACAGCCCTCGACATAGTGAACAGATGCACCCTCATCCACAATAATCAATGTCCGTTCAAACTGGCCCATATTCTCGGAATTGATGCGGAAATACGCTTGCAGCGGTGTGTCTACCTTTACTCCTTTTGGTACATAAATGAACGAACCGCCGGACCACACAGCTGAATTCAGTGCCGCAAACTTATTGTCTGTTGGCGGAATTACTTTTGCCCAGTGCTCGCGGAAAATATCTTCATTTTCTTTCAGTGCCGAATCCGTGTCTTTAAAAACGATTCCTTGCGCCTCAAGGTCTTCCTTCATATTGTGATAGACAACTTCGGACTCGTATTGAGCGGATACTCCGGCAAGGTATTTTTGCTCTGCTTCTGGAATGCCCAGTTTATCAAATGTTGCCTTGATCTCTGCCGGAACTTCATCCCAAGATTTCTCGGATTTTTCAGATGGTTTTACATAATACGTAATTTCATCAAAATTTAATGAGGATAAATCCCCGCCCCATTGCGGCATCGGCATGCTGTAAAAATGCTCGAGTGATTTTAAACGGAAGTCCAGCATCCATTGCGGTTCTTCCTTCATTTTTGAAATTTCCTCAACAATTTCACGTGTAAGACCGCGTTTTGATCGGAAAATGGAAACGTCTCGATCGGCAAACCCATATTTATACTCACCGATTTCAGGCATTTTTTTCGCCATCGTCGTGTTCCTCCATTCTTATATGAAAAAGCGCAGGCATCAAGATTGGCAATCTGCCAGTCAACGTCACGCTTGTCAATTATTTTATTCTTGTTCAGTTAATCCTTTTTCCATCGCCTTCCAGGCTAAGGTTGCACATTTGATGCGCGCCGGGAACTTCGATACCCCCTGAAGCGCTTCAATATCCCCAAGATCAAGTTCTTCCTCATCATATTCTTTTCCCTGCATCATCTCGGAAAAAACGTTTGAGAGCTTCAAAGCATCAGCCAATTTTTTCCCTTTGATGGCTTGCGTCATCATCGAAGCAGACGACATCGAAATCGAACAGCCTTCGCCTTCAAACTTCGCATCCGCAACGATACCGTCCTCAATTTTCATCGTTAATTGAATCCGGTCGCCACAGGTAGGATTATTCATGTTTACCGTTAGGCTGCCTTCTTCCAAAACCCCTTTGTTGCGGGGATTTTTGTAATGATCCATAATTACCTGACGATAAAGCGCATCTAAGTTATTAGAAGACATCGCTAAAATACTCCTTCGTTTTGATAAGCGCTTCGACAAGCTTATCAATCTCTTCTTCCGTGTTGTAAAGGTAGAAGCTCGCACGGGCCGTAGCCGATGCTTTCAGCCATTTCATTAAAGGCTGGGCACAATGATGGCCGGCACGAACCGCCACACCTTCCGCGTCTAAAACAGTCGCTACATCATGCGGGTGAACATCGGCAAGATTGAATGTGATCAGTCCTGCGCGTTTTGCAGGGTCTTGCGGACCGTAGATCGTCAGGCCCTCAACTGCCTTTAATTTTTCAAAAGCATACGCTGTCAGCTTATGTTCATGATCGGCAATCACCTCAAGACCAACTTCATTTAAAAAATCTATTGCCGCTCCAAGTCCAATTGCCCCCGCAATAATTGGCGTCCCGCCTTCAAACTTCCAAGGCAGCTCCTTCCATGTGGAATCATGCAATTGAACAAAGTCAATCATCTCGCCGCCAAATTCGACCGGTTCCATTTTTTCAAGCAAATGCTTTTTCCCGTACAGTACACCAATTCCGGTTGGTCCAACCATTTTATGGCCTGAAAATGCGAGAAAATCACAATCCAAATCTTGCACATCAATCTTCATATGCGGTGCGCTTTGGGCGCCGTCTACCACCATAACCGCACCATGTTCATGAGCAATTTTCGCAATTTCTTTAACAGGATTAATCGAACCAAGTACGTTTGACACCTGCATCACAGAAACAATTTTCGTATTAGGAGTAACCGTTGCCCGAACATCATCAAGGGAAATTGTTCCGTCTTCCTGCAGCGGAATATAGTTCAGCTGGGCGCCTGTCCGCTTGGCCACTTGCTGCCATGGGATAATATTGCTATGGTGCTCCATATACGTAATGACGATTTCATCGCCTTCTTTTAAATTGTCCCGCCCATAACTTTGGGCAACCCAGTTAAGAGAAGTCGTTGTTCCTCTTGTAAAAATAACTTCCTGCATCGATTTTGCGTTGATAAACTTACGAACCTTTTCCCGGGCGCCTTCATAGGCATCGGTTGCTCTTGTGCCTAATGTGTGCACCCCGCGGTGAACGTTCGAATTATCTTGTTTATAATATTTCTCCAACGTCTCAATTACTTGAACCGGTTTTTGCGATGTTGCTGAACTATCAAGATAAACTAATGGATTGCCATTGACTTCCTGGTTTAAAATCGGAAAATATTGACGAATCGTTTTGATATCCATTATCGGACTTTCCTTTCAATGACTTCCGTTAATTGCTTTTTCACGCCTTCAATCGGAAGCTGGTTTACAACTGGAGCAAGGAAACCATGAATAATCAAGCGCTCTGCTTCAGCTTTTTGAATCCCGCGGCTCATTAAATAATACAGTTGTACTGGATCAACACGGCCAACTGATGCCGCGTGTCCTGCCATGACATCGTCTTCGTCGATTAACAGGATGGGATTGGCATCACCGCGTGCTTTTTCGCTAAGCATTAGCACGCGTGACTCTTGTTCAGCATTCGATTTCGATGCACCGTGCTCGATTTTACCAATTCCGTTAAAGACCGTAGAGGCGCTGTCTTTCATCACACCATGGTTTAAAATATTTCCATCGGTATGCTTGCCAAAGTGAACAACCTTTGTCGTAAAGTTCTGAGTTTGTTCACCGCTGCCGACCACCACGGTTTTCGTATCACCACTTGAGCCGTCGCCAATAAGATTGGTTGTATTTTCAGAAACCGTATTGCCTTCATTCATTAAGCCTAACGCCCATTCAATTCGGGCATCTCTTTCCGCAATACCACGGCGGTTTACATAGGTTGTGATCCCCTTCGCCAAATAGTCAACGGCACCGTAATTAATTTTCGCATTGGTATTGGCAATCACTTCTGTTGCGATATTTACCACATTGCTGGAAGAATCAAGTGTCGAAATGTAGTTTTCCACATAGACGACCGAGCTATTATCTTCAGCCACAACGATAACATGGTTAAAAAGATTAGCTTCCGGATCGTCATGCACGTAAACAGCTTGGATTGGCTCTTCGATTTCCACGTTTTTTGGAACGTAGAGGAAGGAACCGCCATTGAAAAGAGCTGCATGAAGAGCCGTTAACCGATGTTCATCTACTTTGATTGCTTTTGTCATAAAATATTTTTCAAGCAAATCCCCATGCTCACGGGCAGCTGTAAAAATATCTGTAAAAATAACTCCCTTGTTGCGAAGATCATCCGACAGTGTTAAATATGCCGGTGTTTGGTTGCGCTGAATATACAAATTTTTGTTCGTTGCTTCCAAATCGCCAATTAACGCTTTTACTTCCACTGGAAGCTCTGTTAATGATCCATATGATTTACTTTTGACTGTATGCTGATTAAACTGGCTAAAATTCCATTTTTCAATTTTCGTTTTGTCTGGTCTTGGTAGCGGTAGATCGCCAGCAATATTGATCGCTTTCACTCTAATTGCTTCAAGCCATGCCGGTTCACCCATTTCTTTTGAAAAGGAGCTGACAAAATCCGTACCGAACGATTGATTTGTTTCGATTGTCATGTTAATCCTCCTAACGCTTACGCTTCTTGCCCAACTGTTTCATCTTCAATGCCAAGTTCTTTCTTGATCCAGTCATATCCTTCTGCTTCTAAGCGTTGTGCAAGTTCTGGTCCGCCGGATTTCACGACGCGTCCCTGCATCATAACATGCACATAGTCAGGAGTGATATAGTTTAATAAACGCTGGTAGTGAGTAATCACCATACAGCCAAAATCTTCACCGCGCATTTCATTGATTCCCTTTGAGACTACTTTCAAGGCGTCAATATCAAGGCCTGAATCAATTTCATCAAGGATTGCAATTTTTGGCTCAAGCATCATTAATTGTAAAATCTCATTGCGTTTTTTCTCTCCGCCGGAGAAACCTTCATTGACATAACGCTGCGCCATATCGAGATCCATCTCTAGAAACTCCATTTGTTTATCCATTTTACGGATAAATTTCATCAAAGAGATTTCGTTTCCTTCTCCAAGGCGGCTATTAAGTGCCGAACGCAAGAAGTCAGCGTTTGTTACCCCAGTGATTTCGCTTGGATATTGCATGGCCAAAAACAGACCTGCACGGGCACGTTCATCGACTTCCATTTCCAGAACATTTTGTCCGTCCAATGTAATGCTCCCGCTTGTTACCTCATATTTTGGATGACCCATGATTGCCGATGAAAGCGTTGATTTCCCTGTCCCGTTCGGGCCCATGATCGCATGGATTTCGCCGCCTTTTATTTCAAGGTTGACACCTTTTAAAATCTCTTTCCCATCAATTGCTACATGAAGATCTTTGATCGTTAACGTTGATCCAGCCATATATATTTACCTCGCTTTTATAAAAAAATGGTATTAATTGAAAGCATTCTTTCTATTCTCATTCTATTCTCATTACAATCTTATAACAAATGAAATGTGTTAGCAACTCCTAAGCAGTGATAAAGGTCACAAATTAAAAATGATTTTCTTTTTCAATTGGTTATTGGTCTAAATAAGAGGTTTGCTCTTTTCTTAGGAAAAAGCCAGCATGATTCGTTGCCGGCTTTTTCTCATTCTTCCTATTTATATAGGTGCATATCTTCAAGCTCGTTTTATCCGTGAAATTTGTTCGTTTATCCGCGGAACTTTTCCATTTATCCGCGAAGTTTCTCTTTTTATCCATGGATTTTTTTGTTTTATCCGCATTTTTAATTTTTTTTCAAATAAGTTTTCGAAGATCCTGACCCTCTTTAGTATGCAAAAACGGAAATGGAACTATCCTTGTAATAACAAAAAGCAGGCTTATTGCCTGCTTTTTGTTATTTCGAAACCGGTACAACGGCACCTTTGTATTTTTCAAGGATAAAGTCTTGAATTTTTTTTGAGTGCAGTACATCAACAAGTGTTTTGATTGCTGGTTTATTTTCATCGCCTTGGCGCACCGCAATAATGTTCACGTAATTCGGATCAATCGGCTCTTGTGCGATTCCATCTTTTTTCGGATTTAAACCATTGTCAATTGCATAGTTGGAGTTAATCAGAACTGCATCTCCTTCACCGTTTTTAAAGATTTTCGGCAATAAAGACGCTTCGTAATTCGTATCAAATTTCAAGTTCTTTGGATTTTCCACAATGTCTTTAATATCGTACTCTTGAGGATTCACACCTTGTTTTAATTTAATAAGACCTAGCTTCTCAAGCATCCGCAGAAGACGAGGGTGATCGGAAACAGAATTACTCATAATTAGAGTTGCACCATTTGGAAGATCCTCAAGTTTTTTGTATTTTTTCGAATAAACAGCAATCGGCTCAATGTGAATTCCACCGGCATTGGCAAATTTATAGCCGTTTTCCTTCATTTGTACTTCCATATAAGGAATGGTCTGAAAGTAGTTTGCATCCAATTCTTTTGAAGCCAATGCCTTATTTGGCATAATGTAATCCTGGAACGTCTTAATTTGCAGATCAATTCCTTTTTCCTTTAAAATTGGCTGTGCTTCTTTTAAAATTTCAGCATGCGGTACATTGGAAGCACCGATAACCAATTTTGTCAGCTTTTTACCGCCTTGTGCATTATCCTTCGAAGTCGAAGTTCCGCATGCAGCTAAAGCCAGTACCAGCGTTAGCGCCAAAAGCGCTCCTAACCATTTTTTCATTCTAAACATCTCCTTTTATCGTTTATCTATTTTTTTCGTGATGGTATCACCAATAAACTGAATGATAAAGACAATAACCAAAATGATAATCGTAGCAACTAACGTCACATCGTTGCGGTTGCGCTGGAATCCCTCAAGATAAGCAAGATTTCCAAGGCCGCCGGCGCCAATGACACCTGCCATCGCGGTATAGCTGACAAGCGCGATGGCTGTAACCGTAATTCCGGACACAAGTGCAGGCATCGATTCAGGAAGCAGCACTTTCCAAATAATCGTTCCCATTGATGCACCCATCGATTTGGCTGCCTCAATCACCCCTTTATCAATTTCCCGCAATCCAATTTCAACCATTCTGGCGTAAAATGGAGCTGCTCCTACGATCAAAGCTGGCAATGCGGCGTTTTCGCCAATCATTGTCCCGAAAAGGAGGGTTGTGAACGGGATTAAGAGAACAATTAAAATAATAAATGGGATCGAACGAAAAACGTTGACAACGGCACTAATGACAAGATTAACAGGCCGGTTTTCCCACATATTTCCCGGTGAAGTAAGGAACAACAAAAGCCCAAGCAAAATTCCTAAAATAAAGGTAGCCAGAACGGAATAACCTGTCATGTATAGGGTTTGAACCGTTGCATCCCACATTGCCTGCCAATCAATATCCTTAAAATATTGCTTATCCATTTGAAACCACCTCCACTCCTACTTGCTGCGAACGGAGAAAATCAAGGGCTTGCTCAATTTCCTGCTGGTCGCCATCAAGGTGAATAAAGAGGGTGCCATATGAGCCATTTTGCGTTTGTGATATTTTTCCTTGAAGGATATTCACATTCGCTTTTGCATTCCGAATCAAATTGGTAATCACCGGCTGCTCGGCTGCCTCGCCAATAAAGGTTAATTGGACAATTCTTCCAGAATGATATTTTTCAAGCAGGTGATCAACTGTATCTTTTGTCGCCTCAGGTTCGGTTACCTGCTGAACAAACCGTTTTGTAATCGGCTGCTGTGGATTTTTAAATACTTCCAGGACTAATCCCGTTTCAACTACCTTACCGCTCTCCATTACTGCCACCCGATGACAGATTTTACGAATGACATGCATTTCATGGGTAATGAGCACAATTGTTAGACCCAGTCTTTTGTTGATATCAACCAATAAATCCAGGATTGAATCCGTCGTTTGCGGATCCAAAGCAGATGTTGCTTCATCACAGAGCAGGACTTTCGGATTATTGGCAAGTGCCCTTGCGATTCCGACCCTTTGCTTTTGCCCGCCGCTTAATTGTGAGGGGTATGCATTCTCCCTGCCTTCGAGGCCGACAAGCTTGATTAATTCTTGAACCCGCTTCAGCCTATCAGGGCCTTTAATGCCGGCAATCTCCAGCGGAAACGCAATGTTTTCGGCAACGGTTCTTGACCATAACAAATTAAAATGCTGAAAGATCATACTGATTTCCTGACGTGCTTTTCGAAGTTCCTTGCCTTTAATTTTCGATACTTCCTGGCCGGCTACTTTTATTGTACCTTCTGTAGGAATTTCCAATCCATTCAGCATGCGGATTAACGTACTTTTTCCGGCGCCGCTGTAGCCAATAACTCCGAAAATTTCTCCCTCGTCGATTTCTAAATTCACCTTGTCAACGGCGGTTAATTCACCCTGTTTGGACGGGAAAATTTTACGGACATTTTTAACAGATATCACTTCAATCACCTACTTTTTTTCAAATTTATAACCAACCCGCATTTATTTCAAGCGATTCCTGTACAACAGATAGCGTTTGATCGTTGAGCTTAAACCATTCTAGCAAAAAGAAAATGCCTTCCTGCATACTGGCAGAAAGGCATTAGAAAACAAACCTTTCTCCCATCTCCCAAAGCAAACGCTTTGTGTGAATTGGCACCATTTCAATTCGTATTGACGGTTGCCGGGCTTCATTGGGCACATCCCTCCACCTCTCTTGATAAGAGAATCCTCTATTCAATTAACGTTATCGGCTATTCCTAAAATAATTACGGAAACTATCGTATCACGGATAAAAAAAGGTGTCAATAAAAATTTCGACAAAATTCTCGAAATTCTCAACTACCCATTCGTTTTAAACCAAGAACTGTTCCGGTTCGCTTTTTGCTAAATAAAAGATGGACTCCAGCAGCAAGATCGTGCGAAAAGGCGCTTTGATAGACAAAACTTTTTTTTCCGCCAAGGAACGCAATTTTTCCTGTCCCTTCAATAAGGCAATCATTCCCTCTTCTCTGCCCGTCATCTGCCAATTTTCATACTCACCACTATCATTAGGATTCATACACACATCGCCGTCGAAAAAAACCATCGAAACCCGTTCTGCCTCTGTTATCAGCTCGATTGACAGATTGGCTTTCGTAATTAGTGGTTGTACGTGCGCTTTATTCTTGATACCATTGATAAAAAGTTGAACATTATCCTTCATTTTGACCACTCCGAATTAATCGCTCTATACGTATATATTCCGTAGTGGTTCCAATATTCCTTTCAAAATAGTTCGACAATTTCTTTTTAATTTCATCCCTACTGTCGAATATTTCCTGAGAAATATGTAGAAAGCAGCTGCTTTGGCACCTGCTTTCTACAGGATATGCTGATGGACTTTTTCCAATAGATACGGCACAGAATGAAAAGCATAAATCGTTTCAACAACTTGGCCATCTTTGACAAACAAAAGACAGGGCACACTTTCGATTAAAAATGCTTTTGCTGTTTCAGGATAATAATTCAAGTTCATTTTCCCGATTTTCAAATCGATCATTTCGGTGATTACTGTTAGCATTCGGGAAGCCATTTGGCACGTGCCGCACAGCGGTGTATAAAAATAAACAAGCCCGGTAGAATGATCCTCAAAGAAAGTATTTAGCTCTTGCTGGCTCCATTCATTCATCATCGTCAACCCATTTCCAAAAATTCAGCATGTACATCAATATTCGCGCCTAAAAGAATGGTTGCCAAATGCTTTACAGAGGCTGTCGCGACTTCACGGTACATTCGATCAATATGCAAATGCTTGGCTTCAGGAAACTCGCGCTTTAACTGCTTTCGGAGCTTCTCCCCTGCTTCATCTGCATCAACCAATATATAAATGTCTTTATCTACAAGCGATTCGACCAGCTCATCCATTTTATTCATGCTGATTGTACCGTTTGTGCAAATAATTTCAACTGGCTCATTAATAATCTTCTTTACTTTGTTTTTATCAGATTTTCCTTCGACAATAATCACTTTTTCCATCATCATGCTATCCATCCGAGATCACCCATAAAGTTAAGTTGTTCGTTAATGTTAACATATTCGCATACTTTCTTCACGTGCACCCATATATGGTACAACTATAGCATGATCCCCATGTGATCGAGTAGAGGTTTGCTTAGAAATTAGTTCCCCTGATTCCATTTGCCAGACTTTGGCGGATTCACATAGGTTCCGTTCATTTTGACGCCTACTCCTTGGCTGTAGACCATCTTTCCGCCAAAATAACCTGTCGACAAAATTCCTACTGTACTTAAAAGGGATAAAACAAGGTAAGCCGCCAATGATACACGGATCAACTCTTTCTTTTTCAAAACGAAGAATGCGCGGAACGCCACAACCAAAAAGGCAATCAAGGTTGTTAGATCCGCAAGATCCTGATGGTATTCGAATACGTTTGTATTTCCCCTCGCATCGTGCTCAGGGCCTGTCCCGACGGCAATCCATGCGCTGAGAAAGGCGATGAGCCAAAGCCAAAACCCTTTGCGCGGAGAAATTTTCCGCTTGGTGATAAGCGAAAAAACATCATAAATGGTTGCAAAAAGGATTAGGACAATTGGAAAATGAACCATTATTGGGTGAATATGCGAAAACACTTCTTGAAACATTTTTTTCCTCCTCTTTAAACTGCAGGTTGACAGCAGTTTTTCACTCACTAGGAGACATTACCATACGATTTTTAAAAATTTCTTAAAAAAAGAAAAGTACGGTCATCAAACCGCACTTTTCATGTAAATCAAAAAATTAGCTTTCTTGTGTCATTTTATCGTATTGGTCGGCTGTCATCAGCTTATCAAGTTCACTCTTGTCGGATGGCTCGATCACGATCATCCATGCTTTTTCATATGGAGACTCATTAACAAACTCGGGACTGTCGCTCAACTCTTCATTCACTTCAACAACTTTGCCACTGACTGGTGCATAAAGCTCGGAAACAGTTTTAACCGATTCAACACTGCCAAATGGCTCGTCAGCAGTAACCTCATCGCCAACCTCCGGAAGCTCTACAAATACGATATCCCCAAGTTCGGATTGTGCAAAGTAGGTAATTCCAACACGCACTTTAGCGCCTTCATCTTTTACCCATTCATGTTCTTCAGAATAACGCAAATCTTTTGGTGTATCCACTAGCGATCCCTCCATAATGATTTTTAAATTTATTTGATTCTCTTAAAAAGAGAAACCATCCTATCGCCACATTTTTTCAAATTCATCTTCACGAAAGCCAACCGTTACGTTTTTGCCGTCTGTTACAAGCGGCCGTTTAATCAGCATCCCGTCTGAGGCGAGCAAATCAAGAAGTTCAGCATCTGATGCCGTCTTGATTTTGTCCTTTAACCCTAATTCGCGGTATTTTAAGCCGCTTGTGTTAAAAAATTTCTTCAGCTCCAACCCGCTTTTTTTGTACAAATCTTTCAGTTCCTCCCGTGATGGAGGGTTTTCAACAATATGTATTTCTCGGTAGGACAGTTGAAGGTCGTCAAGCCACTTTTTCGCTTTTCGGCATGTCCCACATTTCGGATACCAATAAAATGTCAGCGCCAACTTGTTCACCGCCTTTTTCAGCTAAGGGTATTCATTAGAATAGTACCATATTCATGCGCAAACTCCTAACAATGAAGAATAAAATTTCACAAAAATGATGGATTGTTTGTCGGCGAGCACACCCCTCGCCAAGTGATACCGTCTATTTTCCAACAAATTGCCCTCTTCAATTGAAGAGGGCAATTTGTTTATCAAACAAGATAGCGTTCTGCGTCGATCAGTCGATCGGCGGCTTCACGTTTTTTTGCAATTACATTCGTTGGAGTGTGACGGGTAAACTTTCGAAGGGCCGACAGCATCATGCGAAGGCTGTCACCCGCCTCGGTTGCAACGAGCGTTTCTTTGGCATGCTGCTCGATTTCATTGAACGCTTCCTCGCAGAAAATCTGTGTATACAAGAGCTTTTGCTTGCTCTTCTCAAGCCCATCCCGCGCAATGGCCTTTTCTGTCCTCAACACAACCGATTCCATCGCGTAGGCATTTGAAATGATATCGGCAATATTAACCAACACTTCCTGTTCATGATCCAATTCTTTCCCATATTTCTGAGCCGCGAGTCCGGCAGCCAGCAAACCGATTTTCTTGGCGTTTTTCACAAGGTATTTTTCTTGAGCAAGCGGTGCGTCGCCTGGTTCTTCCGGCATCAGCATCATCAGCTCTTCCTGAAGGCTTTGGGCTTTTTGCAGCAATGGCAGTTCGCCCTTCATCGCTTTTCGCAAATACGTTCCCGGAACAAGCAGGCGATTGATTTCATTCGTTCCCTCAAAAATTCGGTTAATGCGGGAATCGCGATAGGCCCGCTCAATTTCGTATTCCTGCATAAACCCGTAGCCGCCGTGGATTTGCACACCTTCGTCGGTGACATAGTCCAGCACTTCACTGGCAAAAAACTTATTTAACGAACATTCAATTGCATATTCTGATATCGATTTTGCCACTACTTTTGGATCTTTTACTTCTTCTTTAGTGAGCTGCCCCATATGGTCTTCATATAGTCCAACCGTGCGATAAACAGAGCTTTCAGCTGCATAGATTTTGGCTGCCATTGTGCCGAACTTTTCTTTCGTCAAATTGAATTGGGAAATGGGCGTTTTAAATTGCTGGCGGCCGTTTGCGTATTTGACTGTGACTTCAAACGCGCGTTTGGCGCCGCCGATGGCACCTACTCCTAATTTATAGCGGCCGATGTTTAAAATATTAAAGGCGATCACATGCCCTTTTCCGTATTCGCCTAACAAATTTTCTTTCGGTACAGGCACATCTTCCAGGATCAGCGTCCGTGTGGAAGAGCTCTTAATCCCCATTTTCTTTTCCTCAGCGCCTGTTGAAACGCCTGGAAAGTCACGCTCCACGATAAAAGCAGTGAAATGCTCACCGTCAATCTTTGCATACACTACGAAGAGATCGGCAAATCCGGAATTCGTAATCCATTGTTTTTCCCCATTCAATAAATAATGCGTCCCTTCCGCATTCAAGCGTGCGGATGTTTTTGCGCTTAAAGCATCCGAACCAGATCCGGGCTCCGTTAACGCATATGCGGCAATTTTTTCTCCAGTTGCAAGTACTGGCAAATACTTTTTCTTTTGTTCCTCATTTCCGAATAAAACAATCGGCAAGGAACCGATCCCGACATGGGCACCGTGAGACAGTGAAAAGCCGCCCGCTCTAGCCATTTTTTCTGTAATGAGCGAAGAACTGATTTTATCGAGTCCTAAACCGCCATACTCTTCCGGGACATCGGTACCTAATAGGCCAAGTTCCCCCGCTTCTTTTAACAGGTTAACCGTCCGGTGAAACTCGTGGTTTTCTAAATACTCAAGCTGCGGGAGAACTTCTTTTTCAACAAAATCATCCGTCGTTTTGGCAATCATTTTATGCTCATCGCTGAAGTCTTCCGGAGTAAATAATTGCTCAAATGATACATCTTCGATTAAAAAACTGCCACCCTTTATTGTTTTTTTGGTTTTATTTTCCATAATCTTCCCCTTCTATTCGTTTTTCATTTTTTCGTTTACGCATAAAAGCGAACAAATTGTGACAGCCGCGGAATAAGCTGTGAAACTCGCGGAATGAATCCCAAAACAACAAGCGGAATTCCACCCGAAACCGGCGGAATTAAACATCATTCCCGCGGAATCGACGGAGGATCACCTTGCTTCTCGAAAACGCGTAAATTTTTCAATTTAAAGCAGTTCAAATACCCCGGCCGCCCCCATTCCGCCGCCAATACACATCGTCACAACCCCAAATTGCTCATTTCTTCGTTTCATTTCATGCAATAGGGTTAATGTCAGCTTTGCACCGGTACAACCAAGCGGATGGCCTAACGCAATCGCCCCGCCGTTCACATTGACTTTGCTTTCATCCAGGCCAAGCTCGCGAATCACTTGAATCGATTGGGAGGCAAACGCTTCATTTAGTTCAAACAACCCAATATCTGAGAGCTCAAGACCCGCCAGCTTCAACGCCTTTGGAATCGCTACGACCGGACCGACTCCCATAATTTCTGGCGGAACGCCTCCAACAGCGAATGAGCGAAATTTGACCATCGGCTTCAGCCCAAGCGATTCTGCTTTTTCCCGGTCCATTACCATTACCGCTGCCGCCCCGTCGCTTGTTTGCGAAGCATTTCCGGCGGTTACCGTCCCAGATAATGAAAAGGCTGGGCGCAATTTCGCCAATGTTTGCAGATTTGTATCTGGGCGCACCCCTTCGTCCTCAGAAAATTGAATTGTTTTTTCAATTAGCTTGTTATCGGATCCCACCGAGCGGACGGTTACCTCAACAGGGACGATTTCTTCAACAAACTTTCCTTCAGTTATGGCTTTGGCTGCGCGCTGGTGGCTGCGAACGGCAAAGGCGTCTTGATCCTCACGGGTTATTCCATATTTCTTTGCCACCTCTTCTGCTGTATGTCCCATGCTCATATAATATTGCGGTGCCGTTTCGGCCAGTTTTGCATTTGGGCGAATGACATGGCCCATCATTGGGACAAGGCTCATCGACTCGGCCCCACCAGCAATGGCTGTATCGATTTGTCCTGTCATAATCCCTTGGGCAGCATAGGCAATTGCCTGCAGTCCGGATGAGCAATACCGATTAATCGTAATCGCAGGAACGGTATACGGGAGCCCTGCGAGCGCACCGATATTACGGGCCATATTCATTCCCTGTTCAGCCTCCGGCATCGCGCAGCCGATGATGAGATCATCAATATTTCCTTCATAATTGCCAGCCCGCCTAAGCGTTTCTTTGACGACAAGCGCCCCGAGATCATCCGGGCGTACGCTGGCAAGCGTTCCTTTTTTCGCTTTGCCTACAGGTGTTCTGGCACCTGCAACAATAACCGCTTCCCTCATTTGATTTCCCCTCTTTCTTTTTCTTTCAAAAATCGATTCATCATCAAAACTATTTTGCTAGTTGCGAAGCGGCTTACCTTTTAGAAGCATATGCTGCATTCGCTGCTGGGATTTCGGTTCGGCAACAAGGCTTAGGAATGCTTCTCTTTCCAAGTCTAAAAGGTATTGTTCATCCACCTCTGTTCCAAACGGAACCTTTCCACCGGCAAGAACATATGCAAGCTTCTTGGCGATTTTCAAATCATGTTCTGAAATAAATCCTGAAAGATACATTGACTGAGCACCGAGCAATAATGTTGCATAACCTGTTTCGCCGACGACCGGAATCTTTCGGCGCTGCTTTGGCCTAAAGCCCTGTTCACTTAATGCCAGTACTTTCATCTTGGCATCATAAAGCAGATGATCGCCGTTAAAGCTAATTCCATCAACCGCAGTTAAAAACTGATACTCGCGGGCTTCGTCAGCCGAGGCCGACACTTTCGCCATCGCAATCGTTTCAAACACTTTATTTGCAATCGCTTGCAAATCGATCGTTACTCCCTTTGGAATGCTTTCCAAATGCTTACAGTACCATTCTTTATTGCCGCCACCTCCCGGGATGAGACCAACGCCCGTTTCAACAAGCCCCATGTAGGTTTCAGAAGATGCCTGGATATGGGCCGCCGCCAGGCAGATTTCCGCTCCGCCGCCTAAGGTCATCGCAAATGGCGCAGCAACTACCGGTTTTGAACAATATTTAAGCCGCATTCCTGCCTGCTGAAATTGGCGAACGACCATATCAAGCTCATAAACATTGTCATCCTGTGCTTCCATTACAATCATTGCAAGATTTGCACCTACACAAAAGTTCTTTCCCTGATTGCCAATGACAAGGCCTTTATACTTTTTCTCCACTTCCTCGGTTGCAAAGTTGATCATTTGAAGAATGTCGAGCCCAATCGCATTGTTTTGAGAATGGAATTCCAATAAGGCTACGCCATCACCCATATCCACCAAGCTTGCTCCGCTATTCCTCTTAATCACGCCGTTTTGTTTTTTCAACTGCTCAATCCGGATTGCTTTCGGATTGACTTTTACCGGGATGTATTTGCCATGATCGTAATAATAAAGCTGTCCGTTTTCTTCTTTATAAAAAGAAGTATGACCTTGCTCAAGCATAAGTGTGACCCACTGAGGAATTTCCGCTCCGCTTTCTTTCATTTTTTGCACCGATTTTTCAACCCCAATGGCATCCCATGTTTCAAATGGTCCCATTTCCCAGCCAAAGCCCCACTTCATTGCCCGGTCGATGGCAACAAGATCATCGGCAATCGTGCCAAGCAGTTCGGCAGAATAGAGAAGGACAGGGCTGAGAATAGTCCATAAAAATTCCCCGGCACGGTCTTTTGCGTAGACAAGCGCTTTTACTTTATTCGCTAATCCTTTTTCTTGCCGGCTCATCTCTGTTGCTGCTGTTTTTAATTTTTTACGCGGCTCGTATTCCATTGTAAGCGGATTCAGTTCAGCAATTTCCTTTCCCTTTTTAAGGAAAAATCCTTGTCCTGCCTTGCTGCCGATCCAGCCTTTTTCAAGCATTTCTTTCATGAAGGCTGGTACTTCAAACACCTTCTTTTCGTTTCCTTCTACTTGTTCATAAACGTTATTAGCAACGTGGATAAACGTATCCAATCCGACAACATCGAGCGTGCGAAAGGTAGCGCTTTTCGGACGTCCGATCAAAGGACCGGTAATTGAATCCACTTCACCTATACTATAACCGCCCTTGAGCATTTGCTGGAGCGTAACCAGCAGTCCATAAGTACCGATCCGGTTGGCAATAAAGTTCGGCGTGTCCTTCGCGACAACGATGCCCTTACCAAGCACGTCTTCGCCAAATTTCTTCATAAACGTGAGCACGTCGGGATCAGTGAATTTTGTTGGAATCACTTCTAAAAGCTTTAAGTAGCGCGGCGGATTGAAAAAATGTGTGCCGAGGAAATGCTTTTTAAAGTCTTCCGATCTGCCTTCAGCCATGGCTTCAATCGAGATTCCTGACGTGTTGGAGCTGACGATGCTTCCCGGCTTACGGAAGCGATCCACTTTTTCAAATACTTGTTTTTTCACGTTCAAATTTTCAACAACCACTTCAATTACCCAATCCACTTCTGTTAGCCGGCCTATGTCGTCTTCCAGATTTCCCGCTTCAATGAGGGAAAGATTTTGTTTTGTTGTCAACGGTGCTGGCTTTTGTTTTAAAAGTTTTTGAAGTGAAAGAGTGCTAATTCGGTTGCGTACGCGCGTATCCTGTAATGTGAGCCCTTTTGCTTTTTCCTCTTCAGTTAACTCAGTCGGGACAATATCTAGCAGCAATGTCGGTATGCCGATATTCGCCAGATGGGCTGCGATCCCTGACCCCATCACCCCGGAACCGATAACGGCAGCTTTTTTAATAAAACGATTCAAATTTTCCTCCCCCTTCACTTTTTGAATGAATACTCATTCATTTTTCTTTCAAAAAAAATTTCCTGCTGAAAGATGCTCATTGATACTTTAACTATAAAATATTTTAACTATTTGCGCAATCATTCATTGCTGAAAATTTAGAAAAATGATTCTTCTATAACATAAGCGGTGAATGGAGAAAATAGTAATCGAGGTGAGATCAATGGGTAAAATGAAAAAAAATCCATCGAAAACAGGTGTTAGCGCAGCAAGCGTGCAAGGCAATGCCGGTCCGACTGTCGAAAATGCTGGCGGCGGCAAAAGAAACAGCCAGAACAATCAATATAAATGAAAACTCGCCGATTGGCGAGTCCTTTGGACGAAGACAGAGGCGTAGTTGAATTTATGCGTTCAGAATTTATCCATATAAATTCTGATTAGCTAAAAAATAGCAGGAGGGAATCAACCCTCCTATTTTTTTACAACCCCTTTTAAAACAAAGGCAACGTTAGCCGGCCGCTCTGCTAACCGGCGCATAAAGTATCCGTACCAGTCTGTTCCGAATGGAACATAGACGCGCATTTTATAGCCCTCTTTCACCAGTTCCAGCTGCCGTTCCGGACGGATGCCGTACAGCATTTGAAATTCAAACTGATCGTTTGGGATATTGTGTTCCTTAACGAGTTTCTTTGTATAGTCAATGATTGCTTCATCATGGGTGGCAATCGCCGTGAAATTTCCGTTTAATAAATGCAGTTTGATGATTTTTTTGTAGTTTTCATCCACGTCTTTTTTATCAGGAAAGGCCACCTCTGGAGATTCTTTGTAAGCCCCTTTGACAAGCCTGAGATTGGGTTCAAATTCATTTAAATCCTCAATATCCCGCTCGGTTCGGTACAAGTACGCCTGTAAAACGGTGCCGACATTATCATATTCGATTTTCAGCTGCCGGAAAATATCGAGTGTTTTCTGACAGCGGGTGAAATCTTCCATATCAATGGTAACAAATAGATTGTGTTCTTTTGCAGCATTCAGAATCTTCCTCATGTTTTTCATAACCAGTTCATCGGAAAGATCCAGTCCCATCGAAGTCATTTTTAACGAAAGCTGTGAATGCAATTTTTCCTTGCCAATTGCCTTGATCGCTTCGAGCGATTGGTTCGTGCGCTCGATCGCTTCTGCTTCATTGTCAACAAATTCACCGAGATAATCGATCGTCACTTCCAGCCCTTTGCTGTTAAGTTCCTTTATCACTTTAATCGCCTGGTCGATCGTTTCCCCGGCAACAAAGCGTGATGCACCGAAACGAAGTCCGTATTTCTTTGCAGCTCTTGTTAGCGCTTTATTTTTTGATAAAAATAAGAAGAAATTTTTTAGTGCCTGCTCCATCCTGTTTCTCCTCCATGTAACCGTTTTCATCTACTTGAAAAATAGTTGCTTATCTCCTTTTATTTTACCACCTCAATTGTTTTTTGAATATAATTTATATCTTATTCCTTTTGCTGCCGCATTTTGCATAAAGTTGTGTCATTTTAGGGAGTCTAAACGTGTACATGTTTTTAAAACAGGAGGGGTAAAAATGCAACAGCAGCAAAATTTTCAAGCACAAAGTCAGCAAGGGATGATGCCACAGCCCCCGGGAGTTATTTCAACAAAAGATTCCCTCTATTTAACCGATATGATGTCCTGGAATTTACTTGCGGCCAAAAAGGCTCATTTCTATGCGAGCCAATGCCAGGATCAGCAGCTAAAAGCCGAGGCCGAAAAGTGCGGCCAGATGCACCAACGCCATTATGAAAAATTGCTTGGCCATTTAAATGAGCACCTTAACCAGCAACAGCCGCTCAACAATATGCAATAAGAAAAGCGAAGCGCCTTGCACATCGGCGCTGGAGTTGGACAGTTATCGAAGTTATGATAGAAATTCCGAGTAGCTAAGAAAAAAGGAGACTTTCAGTCATGAACCAAAACCAGCAAAAAATTCAGAATCCGGAAACCCAAGTGCCGAAAACGCCGCAAATGAATGAACGTGATTTTATTAACGATTTGCTGACAACGGAAAAATATATGACCACCTCTTATACAATGGCCCTTCATGAGGCAAGTCATAAAGGCTTATACGATGACTTAATGACGATTTTTACCGAAACGCAAAACAGCCAGCGCGACCTTTATAATTTAATGTTTCAAAAAGGCTGGTATGCAGTTGAAGCAGCCGACCAGCAAAAACTGCAGCAATCGTACCAGCAATTCCAAGGGTACACAAATCAACTGCCGTATGGGGGCGGGAATTTACAATAATGAAAAAAACGGAAGCATGGGGTTATATCCCTGCTTCCGTTTTATTTTTGCAATCGTTTTTGCTCGTTTAATTTTTTGATTTCCGCAATGATCTCTTTCATTTCGTTTTTTGCATCCGGGTAGAGCCCATTCCAATGTTTGGAAAGGGTTGGCATTGATTTGGCAATATGGGTATACAGCGCCCATATTTTCACCTTTTCTGTTACTTCCTTGCTGCAATCGCCAACAAGGAGCTCGCTGTATTTTTCCATCAAAGCTTCAAACTGTTCCGCAAATTTTTTTTCCATCATCAATCCCCCCCTTGATTTAGTTAAGAAAAATCCGCTTTTTAAGTTGTCGTGGAAAACATATATTTTTTGTAGTGGTACCGGATTGAAAAAATCAAGCCCAGTGCAAGCATATTGCCCATTAAGGAGCTTCCGCCGTAACTGATAAACGGCAGCGGAATCCCGGTGATCGGTAAGAGACCAATGGTCATTCCAATATTCTGGAACACATGGAACGTAATCATGCTGATCACCCCGACACATAGATACGTATAGTAATGGTTCTTCGTCTCCATTCCCACTTTCGTAATATGGTAAATCAGCAGGAAGAAAATGCTGATTAACACGCTGGCGCCAATAAAGCCGAACTCTTCTCCAACCGTCGTAAAAATAAAATCCGTATGGCTTTCCGGCAAGTATACATCACGATGTCCATACCCTTTGCCGCTTGTTTCCCCTGAACCGATCGCCAGCAGTGACCTTGTAAGCTGGTACCCGGTTGTACTTTGATTATTATAAGGGTCGAGCCATGAATAAATTCGGTCAAATTGGTATTGCTTGACCCCTATATATTTTTCCAAAAGGTCTGGTTTCACTAATACAAAATAAAATATCCCCGAAATAAGCAAGGTTCCCGATGCAAAAATGGGTACAAGAATTTTCCATGAAATTCCTGAAATGAAAATCATCCCGATCAGGATCGCAATAAAAACGAGCGAAGTTCCAAGATCCTGCTGAATCACAAGGATCAGCGGTACCATCGTCGTGATCCCCATTTTGATCAATAGCCAAAAATCCGATTGAACTGTTTTAAGCGGGTTTTTCGTATGATGATCCTCAATGAGCCGTGAGAGCGCTAAAATCAAAAAAACCTTGACGAATTCGGATGGCTGCAAGGAGCCGATCCCCGGCACTTTAAACCAGTTTTTCGCACCGTTGATTACCGGCGCAATGCTTTGAGGTGCTAGAATTAAAGCGATCAGCATAAAAATGCCAAAACCGTAGACATACCATGTTATTTTTTTCAATTGATCCGAATCAAGTGTGATGACGCTGGCGATGATCCCGGAGCCGATCACATAGTAAATCATTTGCTTCAGCAAAAAGTTGTCTTTATACTGACCTGTTGTCTGAGCGCTGTAAATCGAAATAGAGCTTACCAAAAACAAAAGCAGCAATATGAAAATAAGATTATAGTCAAGTTTGGACGTTGTATTTTTAGAAGTCATGGTTATTCTCCTTTTACATCAAAAAATGATGCATCTTGGGACGCTGGATGCAGCTGCTCGTCATCCTTTTTAGCGTCTGCTTCTCCAATTAGTACCTGTACAGTATTCCATTATATTTTTTATGGAGCCAAATCACAACTTTTATTGCTGCGATGGATTTATTTACAAAATCCGCCCTGACAATTCCAGCTTTCCCCGGGTCAAATGGTTGCGCCGGTGCTGCCAACGCATCTGCAGCGGATGTGACTGACGATTCCTGCTTTCCCAAACTCAATTGGTTGCATTGTTGTTGTCACAAACGGATGAATTTGTCCAATTCTTTGGTCAAGTTTGCCAAGTTCGGGAATATGCTTTTACTACCATGATTTTTTAAAAGCGGGGGAGCGTATGTTAACAAAACTAGAAGCGTTTGTTCTCGGAATCATTCAAGGACTTACGGAGTTTTTGCCGATCAGTTCAACGGGGCATCTTTATCTTGGCCGCCATTTGTTCGGTTTGCAGGAAGCAGGACTCTTGCTTGATACGATGCTCCATCTTGGCACATTGATCGCTGTTCTCGTCTTTTATAAGGACGAGTTTATCTACATGATCAAACATCCTTTTGCAAAGCGAACGTTTTTGTTAGGGGTCGGCACCATTCCAGCCGTTGTCATTGGGTTGCTTTTCAAGGATTTTTTTGATGAAATTTCCAAAACAGGCGTAACGATCGGCTGGGAGTTTTTGCTCACGGGATTGTTTTTATGGATGGCTGATTCAGTAAAAAATGGACATAAAAAGATGAAGGACATTTCCTTTACAGATGCTTTTGTCATCGGAACCTTTCAAGCGGCGGCGATTTTTCCGGCTCTGTCCCGCTCAGGGTTGACGATGGCTGCGGCGCTATGGCGGAAATTGGACAGGGAAACGGCGGCCTATTTCTCTTTTCTGTTGTCAACGCCTGCGATTGCCGGGGCCGTTCTTTTGCAAATCAAAGACTTAGCCGGCGGTACAGAAGAGATGATTTCATTTCAAGCATTGTTTGTCGGCATTTTGTCTTCGGCCGTTTTTGGCTATATCGCTGTCAAATGGATGATCCATTTTCTTAAAAAGCATTCCTTGAAACCGTTCGCCGTTTATGTATGGGTGCTTGGACTGCTTATCCTATTTTTCCAGTTTACAGGAAGATTTTAAATAAGTGGCTAAAGGCTTTAAATAACCTCTCTTCTAAACGGTGTCCTTTCGAAAGGGCACCCTCTTTTTGGTGAAAGATCCCTTCGTGCCTGAGCGAAAAATCAATACGGTTTTTGATGAAAACGAGGTGCGCCTTATAGTATTCTTGTACTAGAGGGAGCTGATCTCAACCATGAATAAAATTTCAATCAAAATTGGCTTGTTGTTTTACGCCGCCATCTTTCTGTTAGAAAGCATTTCCTTGTTTTTTTTACACAATAATATTCTTCATTCACGCGTACAAGAAGAATTGACAGCACTGCAAACCCGGGGAAATAATCATCGCGAAATTCTTCAATCCTCTTTTCGAAAAGAAACGATGCAGCACATTGCGTTGATGGAATCGCGCACAGATACACAAGTTGTGATCACCGCTCCAGACGGAACGATTCTCATTTCTTCCAATACGGTCATTCCCGAAATTAGCACCATTATGCGATTGCGGCCTGATAAGGTGCCCTATAAAGGATTGATCCTCGAGGATGATTGGCAGCGCGAAAAGTATATTGCTTCCGTCAGCCCGATCCTAATGAAAGGCAAGCTAAAAGGCTATGTTTATATGTTTCAAAAAACCGGAAAAATAAAAGCGCTCATTTCGAATCTAAGCCGCCACTTTATTTTGGCAACGGTTCTTTCACTCTTATTTAGTTTCTTAATCATTCTTTTTCTCACACGAGTGATCACCCGGCCGTTAATCCATATGAGCAAAGCAACGAGGGATATAAGCAAAGGAGACTTTTCTGTATCGCTGCCAAAGCTTGGCAATGACGAGCTTGGAGATCTCGGAAAATCAATTAAAGTTCTTGCCAGGGATTTGGAAGTATTAAAGAATGAACGGTCTGAATTTCTTGCCAGCATTTCTCATGAACTAAGAACACCGCTAACCTATATAAAAGGGTACGCCGACATCGCAAGGCGGGAACATACGTCGCCAGAAGAACGCGAAAAGTATTTGGAAATTATTTTTGAAGAAGGAGATAAACTCGCTGAACTAATTAAAGAATTATTTCATTTAGCCAAAATGGATCAGAATACGTTTTCCATTGAAAAAGAGTCCATTCTTCTTGCACCGTATTTGCACAGCATGATTGAAAAAATTTCCCCGGCGATTAAAGAACGGCAAATGGAGCTTGAGCTTCATTGTCCGGAAAAATTGACAGTGGAAATCGATCCTGTCCGTTTTGAACAAGTTATTTTAAATCTGCTTGATAATGCCCGGAAATACTCCGAGCCCAACACAAAGATTGTCGTTGAAGCAAAAGAAACGGAGTCGGAAACGGTCATTGCAATCAAAGATCATGGAAAAGGAATCCCGGCAGAAGATTTGCCGCGCATTTTTGACCGTTTTTACCGTGTGGATAAATCGAGGGCTCGCTCGCTAGGAGGCAGCGGTCTTGGCCTTTCGATCGTGAAGCAATTGGTGGAAGCGCACGGCGGGAAAATCTCTGCTTCGAGCAGCCCCCAGTCTGGCACAACCTTTTCGATTGCATTGCCAAAAGAAAACCGCTTATCGAAGTTGTGATAAGCGGTTTTTTGCCTGGTTCATTTTTCATTCAGGTGGATTGCTGCTTTCTATCCCTTTCTTCAATCCGGCGCTGATTTCCTTCGTGCTGGTTTTCCCCGAATAATTTTCAATTAATTCTTTTACATCAATGCCGCTCGAGGCCTTTAATGTTTCTTGAAGGCTCGCCATTAAATTGGTTGCATAGCTTGTTACTTTGTTCGCCCCACTATTGGATCCGGTTCCGCCAGTATCGACGACGGTAATTTTATCAATATTGGACAGCGGGCTGGCCACTTGCTTCGCATACTCCGGCAGCATCTTAATGACCATGTCCAAAATGGCCGCCTGACCGAATTGTTCGAAGGCCTCGGCGATTTTTTGTTTGGCTTCCGCTTCGGCAATCCCTTTCAAGCGAATGATTTCGGCTTCCGTTTCCCCTTGTGCTTTTTCGGCATCCGCTTTGGCAAGACCATCCAGGCGAATCCGCTCCGCATCGGCTTTCGCCATCGCTTCGACCTTGTATTTGCTTGCCTCGGCCTCGGCGATTTGTTTCACTTTATTGGCTTCTGCTGCCTGCTCGACGGCATAGCGGTCGGCATCCGCTTTTTTCTTCACTTCTGAATCGTATTGACGTTCGCGGCGAAGAATTTCTTTTTCTTCGAGTTCAATTTGTTTTTGCCTTTCGATAATTTTGATTTGCATTTCCTGTTCCATTACTTCTTGCTTGGAACGCGCGCTTTCAAGATCGTACGCCTGATCTGCCCGCGCTTTGGCGATATCCTGTTCACGCCGGTATTCGGCAATCTTCAATTGATTGATTTTCTCCGCTTCGGCAATTTCAGTTGCCCGCTCGAGTTCTGAACGCTTCGCTTCTTTAGCCGCCTCCGCTTTTTTGATTCGGGTTTCCTTCTCGGCCTCAGCTGTTGCGATATCGGCATCCCGGCGAACTTGAGCAATTCGCGGCTTTCCAAGCGAATCCAAATATCCGTTTTTATCCCGGACATCTTTAATGGTAAAGGAAACAATAACTAGCCCCATTTTGGCAAGATCTTGGGATGCAACCCGCTGTACTTCCTGTGAAAATTTATCGCGGTTTTTGTAAATTTCCTCTACCGTCATTGATCCGAGAATGGAGCGCAAATGGCCTTCAAGCACTTCTTTTGCCTCATTTTCACGATCTTCCTTTGCCTTTCCTAAGAACTGCTCGGCAGCGGTAGCAATCTCACTAATCGAGCTGCCAATTTTAATTATCGCAACCCCATCGGCCATTACCGGCACACCTTGCTCGGTATACACTTCAGGCGTTGTCACTTCCAGTTTGCTCGAAAGCAGGCTTAGCGGTTCGGATTGCTGGAATACAGGTAAAATAAAGCTGCCGCCGCCGCGAATAATTTTTATTTTATTCCCCGATTCATCTGTATGAACATTGCGGTTCCCAAGAAAACTACCTGTCACAATCAATGCCTCATCCGGACCGGCTGTTTTGTATTTTGTAATAAATACGGCAAATAAGGCGAGCAAAATAAAGACCACAATCCCCATGACGATCCAGATCATATTTAACTCCATCCGTTTCCCTCCTAAAGATATTTTTCTAATTTATGTTGATTTGTTACTTGAAGCACCCCGTTTTCTACATGGATAACCAAAATTTTTTCCCCATTCTGAATTTCCCGGCCATCAAAGCTGATTGCCGATTTAGCGATGCGGCCGCTAATGCTGTCAATTAATACTTCGCCAAACCCGTTTGACGGGATCGTTGTGATAACCGTTCCGACACGCCCAATCAAATCCGTTTCTTTGTATACGAGCGATTCTTCCGCTGATGATAACGGCACGAGCACAAACACGTTTAACAATGTGACCACGATGAAGGCACTGACAGCGGAAATAGCCATGATCAGCAAATAATTCAGTTCGGTGAGTCCTTCCAGTAAATAACCACTCGCTGAAAAAATAGTTACAAAAGCAAAAAGCAGAACCGGGTTTAAAAAATGCAATCCGTCCCCTGCACCTTGAAAATGCAAAACATCTGCAAATAAAACATAGAGAACCGTAATCGCTCCTGAAAAAATCAACCCGTACATATAAATCGTTTCCAGTGGAATACTAAATGGCTCCATACGCATCAATCCCCGTTTTTTCTTCTATAAGACAAACCAAATAAAACATAAAATTCCTTACATTACCTTTTTATATACGATTGACGGTGAAAAAAGATTCAAAAAAAGCAATTGTTTTGGAAAAATGACACAGGTAAAACGAAACTTGGTGCAGGGTCTGCTTTTTGGAACGAACGGGAGAGTGAAAATAAATGGGTTTCCGCTTGTTTTTCATTTTTTCCGCCTAGATATAGAGGAATTCCGCCTACATACCGGGGAATTCCGCCTAACTTTCCCTTTATTCCGCCTTCATACAAGAGAATTCCGCCTACACGTAAAATTCAATTGGGAATGAAAAAAACGAGAAGGGTTCACCCTCCTCGTTTTTTCCATTATTTCCACCAGCTGTCAAACATCGTTGCCGGAAGCTGGCGTTTGTGTTCAGTTACTAAATAGCGCTTTTCGATTTTTTCTGCTGCCTCTTGTGGAACAGGTTTTCCCTCAAGATAATCATCAAGCACGTCATAGCTAATGCCCAATTCAGTTTCATCCGCTTGTCCTGGTTTCTGATCCAATAGGTCTGCTGTCGGCACCTTTAAGTAAATGCGCTCATCGGCACCGAGTTCTTTTAATAAGGCTTTTCCTTGGCGCTTTGTCAAACCTGACAATGGAAGAATATCGGCTCCCCCATCGCCGTATTTCGTATAAAAACCCGTTACCGCTTCCGCTGCATGATCTGTTCCAACGACGAACAAGCCTTCCATACCGCCAATGGCGTATTGGGCAATCATCCTCATCCGCGCTTTCACATTTCCTTTATGGTAATCGCTAAGCGGCTGTTGTGCCGCCATTTGATTGTACTCAGTTTGCACCTCATCAACAGCTGCTTTAATATTAAAAACATATTCGCGATCCGCTTTAATAAATGCAAGGGCGCGCTGGGCATCCTCTTCATCACGCTGAACGCCGTATGGGAGACGGACAGCAATAAACAGTGCGTCTTTTCCTTCCTGGCGGAGCTCCTCAACCGCCAGTTGCGAAAGCCTTCCCGCCAAGGACGAATCTTGTCCGCCGCTGATTCCGAGAACATACCCTTTTGCATTTGTTTTTAGCAAGTAATTTTTCAAAAAGTCAATTCGCTTCCGCACTTCTTCTTTTGGATTAATTTCCGGTTGAATATGTAATTCTTTGATTATTTGCTTTTGCAAACTCATTGAGTTCTCCTCCTTCTCTTCCTCTCGATGAATTCAATGTACCATATCTAACCTATTTTTCCACACCTATATTCCTGTTATACCGTAATTCACTGGGGAATGAAACCATTCTGGCACAGAATTTAATCATATACTAATGCAACAAGGATGGTGTTTTTTGTGGAATGTTCCATCAATATCGGCCAGTTTACGGTTCACTCCCTTTCCAATAATGCGAATATTAATTTTCAAGCGACCTACCAAAACAGCCACACCGCCAATTCAAAAATTCAAGGCGGATGCTACAATTTTGGCGATTACTCCACTCTTTCCTGCTGTGAAAAAAATAGTTGCCTTTGCACGGCAGCTGAAAAAACGGAAACAATCGGCTAGTTTTCCCTCACTTGGAGTTTTCATCTGATTGCTGTATGCTAAAACATGGAGGGATCAAGATGGAAGAAAAAACATGCAATGAATCGCGGGTTGTTCGAACAAGCAGAGTATTTCCAACCGATGTAAACAATCACAATACATTATTTGGCGGAAAGTTGATGAGTGATGTTGACAATATTGCCTCAATATCGGCTCAGCGGCACTCACGAACCGAGTGTGTCACTGCTTCAACAGATTCAGTTGATTTCCTTAGCCCCATTACACCGGAAGATTCCGTATGCTTTGAATCCTACGTGACTTGGACAGGTACGTCATCGATGGAGGTTTTTGTAAAAATCACCGCTGAAAACTTAAAAAACGGCGAACGAAAAATTGCAGCAACTGCCTTTTTAACATTCGTGGCATTAGATGACAACGGGAAACCAACGAGAGTTCCGAAAGTCATTCCTGAAACCGAAGAAGAAAAAAAGCTCCACGAAACCGCAAGAGAACGGGCTGAAAAACGGAAGTTGCACCGCAAAAGCAGCAAGGAATTGGCCAATTATTTAACAACGAAAAAACCATGGGAGTAAGAAGCAACAAACGCCTGGCAACCAAACAGGCGTTTTGCTATAAATTCCTTCAAAGCATTGTTGTTTTACTGGATCATCATTTTGCTATCTTCTTTTAATGCGCTCATTTTAACCCTAAATTATACCGTATAAAATGAAGAATCCCCGCTTCGTGACAGCGGGGATGGTATTTCAGATGCCGTTAGTTTAAAAAGTTCTTTCGCTAGTTGATGGATGTCCAGATTTTTATCGCGTACATTCAACAGCACGGTAATGGAAGTGTCATCCTTATAATACACATGCAACGACTCCCAGCCGCCCAGCACTCCCCTGCTGTAAAAAGCATAACCCACATTGTACAACCCAAGGCCGTAGCCTGAACGAGAGCCTGGCTTCAGCATGGCTGCCAAACTTTCCTTTTTAAGCAGTTTACCGCTCGTCAACGCCTGATCAAACTTGCAAACATCAAGAGCTGTAGCATAAATATCCGCATAGCCAAACAGCGAGTTTGGATTCCGCATTGGTATCGCTACAAGGTGATTCATTCTCTTCCAATAGCCAACAGATGAATGAACCGATTTATCTTTCTCAGTCATAAAGCCCGAATGAGTCATCTTCGCCGGTTCGAAAATATTTTTTTGAATATAATCGTGAAGCGGCATTCCTGATACTTTTTCAACAATAAGGCCAAGGATCACATAATTGGCATCATTGTAGTCCCACTGGCTCCCCGGAGAAAACTTGACCGGCTTGTGTTCAACTAACCGAATCAGGGTTTCAGGGGAATGATGCGCCGTATGCCCATGCGGTTCCTGAATTCCGGAAGTGTGGGTAAGCAAGTGAACCAACTCGATGTTCCCACCGTTCGGAAAATGGGGAAAATAGTTTTTCACAGGATCATAAATGGATAACTTCCCTTTTTCTTGAAGCTGCAAAACACACGCAGCAACAATCGCCTTCGTAATGGAGCCAATCGGATGCGTGGTGGACGGGTGATTTTTTGATTGATCCGAAAAATGGGCAAAGCCTATACCTTCATTGAAAAGAATTGTGCCGTCTTTTACAATCGCCACATTGCCATTGATCCCGTTCGAAATCAAAAACCCGCGGATTTTTTGCCGGACAGCTTGGATTTCAGGTGATGCTGTTTCTCGGGCAGCCACGGTTTGGATGGCAGCCTTTCCCTTGCTTTTACTAAAGAAGAAGGGGGCATTTTGATAACTGCTTTCGCTGAAAACAATCCAGAAAAATAAAAGCAGAACCGGCAGTTTTCTCATCTTCACTGAATCATTCACCTATCCTTTGGGAAACTGATTTAGGATTAGTATGGTTAAAGATGAAACAGATCATGCTTTTTCCCAAAAAACGGAAAGGTTTGTGCTTAGTCATTGCCGGGATTTAGCTTTCTATCCCATGATAGGATGCCGTCTTCCTCATCAAATTCAATCGTAACGTCTACAACCCCTTTTTCTGCCATAATCCGTTCTTCCAATCGATCCTTAATATCATCCGCAGCAGCAACCGTTAAGCGGGGATCAACTTCAATCTCCAGCTCCACATGGAGATCCTCGCCCTCTTTAATCACGGTTATGCCTTGGATATCCTTTACATCTGGATCCTTCATTACCAATGCGCCAATTTTGTTTTCCATTTCTTCATCTGCTTGGCCGATTACTCCTGCTGCATTATCCAAAAATACTTTTCCTACCACAAATAACATCATAAGCCCAATGAGTATGGAGGCAATTCCTTCCGCCTGATGGAATGGGGTGTAACGAGAAAGAATGACCGCAAGAATGGCAACGAGTCCCCCAATTGTTGCAACTAAGTCTTCCATAAATACAAGCTTTGTCGCTGGCTTGGCTTTCCCCAAATAAGTAAAACTCTGTGCAAATATGCCAAAGCCCGTCTTGTCCATTCCGCTCTCATGAACAATTTCCTTCATTGCCTTAAACAGCACAAAGGATTCCAGCAACGTGGCTGCCGCTAAAACACCAACCGTTAACAGAAAACCTTCTGATTTTGTCGGATGGATGACATGGCTGTATCCCTCTTTAATCGTTTCAAAAGCCATAATGCCCACAACCAATACTGCCCCAAGCAAAACCAAATTAACGAGCCGGCCAAATCCGTTCGGAAAGCGTTCGGTCGGTGCTTTTTTGCTTAAGGCAGAGCCAATAAAGACAAATAGCTGGTTTGCCGCATCGCCTAAACTGTGCAATGTTTCAGCAAACATAGCAATATTGCCGGTAAAAAAATAGGCCGTGCCTTTGATAATGGCAATCACCGCATTGACAATCGCTGCCAGCATGGCAGAGCGGTTTCCTTTTTTCAATAAAAACAACAATTCCCGCATTTCGATCTCCTTTCTTTCCTTTTTATTTTTCTACCCTCAAAGCCCGAAAAAGATGCAATCATTCTTTTTATTTTAACCAAATGGGTGAAAGAAAGGAGACTTCGACTTTTCGTGTTATGCTTGCCGCAATCGTTCAGATAGCTGCTGATCGCGTGCTTTTTTTTCTTCCTCAGTGGCAAGATCGTATTTCTTCAGTAAATGGAACACGTGATTTAAATCGGTCTGGGAATGCTCTTTTTCAAAAAAAGATGCAAAAAGCCCGTACATTTCCTGTGGAAGAAATGCTTTTTGCGACTCGAATTTTGCTTTTACCTCTTCTGCTGAATGATCTAATTTACACTCACTCATTTTGTTTCCCTCCTCCATTTTATACTAGCAGGATACCAGATTTTGCTTTATTCTGCTAATGAGAATGCCCTTCTTCCGGGCGGAACAAGGGCGTTTGCAGCTACACTTTATCATGTTCTGTTACTTCAAGGACATCCAGTAAGAAAACAAAAATTGGAATACCGACGATCAATCCCCAAACGCCAAAAAAGTGTTCGGAAAAAATCAGCACAATAAACGTGTAAAAAACCGGTAAATCCGTTTTCGAAGACATCAAATTCGGGTTTAAAATATAGGCCTCAATGGCATGAATAATTAAAATGGCAATCCCGACATAGAGCACTGTCATAATACCGCCAATACTGTAGGCAATGATTGCCAGCGGAAAAAGTGAGAGGATAACGCCAGCAACCGGAATCAGTCCCAACAGGAAGATCATGATCGACAAGCCGCCAAGCTGTGGAAACCGTAAAATCCAGAGGGCAATCGTTGTCAGGATAGTATTAACCAGTGCAATGATTAATTGCGCTTCAATCACTTTCCCAAATGTTCTAACAAACTTTTGCGCAAAAAATTCAATTTCCTCGTAGACGGAAGCCACTTTGCTTGTCTTGAATTTCCGCGTAAACAGAATGAGTCTTGGTTTTTCCAAAAGGAAAAACAGACTCAATAAGATGGCCAATAAAAGCTGCAAGCCCACTCGGCTAATATCTGTGAAGTAACGAACAATATACGTAAAGCCTTGCTCCAAATAATTGGATATTTGAATTTTCTCCACTCGGCTTACAAAATAATTCAGCACAATATTGTTTTGCTTTGACGTATAAAAGGCTGTTAGCTGTTTAATTAACTGCGTAATTTCCGAGATGATCAGTGGCAAATATTTCACCAGGCCAAACGACAGCAGGCCGACAATCACTGTATAAAGGATGACCACGATCAACTTCCGATTCAAGCGAACATGCGCTTCGACATAATGAACGAGCCGGTCCATCAAAAAAGCGAAAATAAACGTCAGCAAAATCAAATTCAACATGTCTTTAAGCAAATAGAGCACAAATGAAATTAGCGCAAAAATGACAATTCTCTTAAATCCGCTGCTATGTACTAGTTTATTGATCATACAAAACCTCATTTATTTATGAATTAAGACCCTATTCATTATTATACAAAAGAGAAGAAGGGGTTTCCATAACGACTTCCTGTTTTTGCGAAACAACGGTTTTCGGAAACAGCAAAATGTTTATAAATCGTTTCACCTTTCTTCACACTTCCTTCATAACTTTTGGATAGGATAGGATTGTAGGTTGAAAACCTAACTACCTAACCCCCTTTTAAATACATTTTTCTCTAGCCGGCAGCTTTTCATGCCGGTTTTTTTTGGGGATTTTAGTGTTCTCCATGTTAAAAAGGCGACTAAGAAAAATTCATCAGTCGCCTTTTTACCTATCTTATTGCCTGGATAACCGTTCATTGACTGTCTCAACAGTAAAAATTCGTTTAGTTGATGCTGAAGTCTGATCATCTACATATTCTGTAATTTTATCGGTATAATTGCCAATGTTCTTACTACTGTTTTTTTGTAATTGTTCGTGCCCTGCTTTAATCTCGGTCAAGTTAAATTCAATCATGTCTAACCGTCTTTCCGTACCGTCTAATCGTTGTTCCACCCCATCGAAGCGCTTGTCCATTCCGTCCAGCCGTTGTTCCATCCCGTCTAAGTGCTTGTCCATTCCGTCTAACCGTTTATGAATTGGTTGCAATTCTTCCTTTACTATCGATCGTAACAAATCCACCATTTCACTCATTAGCATTCCTCCCCCGATATATCTTCTATATACCCTATCGTCTAGTCTTATAGTTCGGCCTATATAATGGACTTTGGGTGACAAGGCCACTTCTAAGAATTTCTCACGTTTTATGTCAATTTTTATATAGGCGAGAACCTGTCCAATTTTATTAAATCCTTCATTCTTTCGTCATAATTCGTTCATATCTATCAAGTAGTATAATAATTGGTTAGACGCCTTACAACCTAACCCCCTTTTTAAATAGACCCCTTATTGAACCTGCCAAATGGCGGGTTCCTTTTTTTGGGACTCTATTCCGAACTTTCTTTTTAAATCACAAAAGCCTCCGAAAATCACCTCGGAAGCTTTTGTGCAGAAATCCTATTCTATTTCGGTTGTTCGAAGGGAAGATGGACAACAACACTTGTCCATTCACCGAGCTTGCTGTCAATCATAATCCGACCATTAAATTTTTCAACAATCTGCTTGGCAATCGAAAGTCCAATTCCTTGGCCTCCCTGCTTGCGATTTCTTGATTTATCAACGCGATAAAACCGATCAAACACAAAGGGAAGATCTTCAGCAGGAATGCCGATTCCGTAATCTTTCACTTCCATTCGCAGCTGTTTTTGCCATTTCAAACAATGAATCTCAACAGTTTTGCTTTCTTTTGAATACTTCAGCGCATTATCCAGAAGAATGACCAGCAGTTGTTCAAACAATCTTTTGTTAAAAAGAATTTCGGTACGCGCAGACAATTCATTCTGAAAATGAATTTGCACATCTTCATGAATCAATCGGAAATTTTTTGCCACATCTTCAATCAGCGGGACAACATCCACACTTTCCAGTTCTTCGATCGCTTGCGAATTCTCATCCATTCTTGATAGTTCCAATAAATCCTTTACCAAAACCGTCAGCCGATCCACTTCGCGCAAACTCGATTTCAATGACTTCTCCAAAACCTTTGGATCTTCTTTGCCCCATCGGTCAACCATTGACAAATGACCTTTGATAATGGATAAAGGGGTCCGCAGTTCATGGGAAGCATCTTCAATAAATTGCCGTTGCTGGTTAAACGACTTTTCAATTTGATCCATCAACTCATTGAAATGGATCGCCAGTTCCGAGATTTCATCATGATTTTCCTTCACCTGCACCCGTTCTTTTAATCCATGCTTTTTAATGCGGTTAACAGTCGCCGATATTTCCTTAACCGGTGTAAGCAGCTTTTTTGAAATCAACAAGCCGCCAAAAAAGCTAAGGATGATCGCACCAATTCCTGTAGCCACCATAACAAAAAAGAATTGATCGACTAAACCTTCAAAAGTGGAAAGACTCCTGGCAATTTCAATTGTTCCAACAGATTGACCGTCTGTTATTGGACTGCGGAGAATCAATACCCGATCTTCCCCATGCCTTGTCAGCTCTACTTGCTCGACCGATGCCGGCTGCGGTTTTACCCACTGTGTGGACAAATCATTGGCAATAGACAGGATGACTCGACCGCGGTCATCAAGGATTCGAATAAATTGATGTTTTTCATTTAGTTGTTGCAAATACGGGTTGCGGGCTTGAAAGAGCTCTCCTTGTTTATCACGGTAATAGGCTTGAATATCCTTCAAATTTTTTTTTAGTGTCTGCTGTTCGTAGCGAACCATCCAATTATTCATCGTTAAAAACTGAACGACGTTGTAGGTTAAAAATAATAAAATCAATAAGAAGGAGGCCCAAAGAGCCAGCTTCCATTTGATTTTCAAATTTGTAAGTTTGTTCCGAAAGAAATTCATTCCCGCATCACATAACCAACCCCGCGTACCGTTTCAATATAATTTTCGCCAGTATCCGGATTGATCTTATTCCGTAAATACCGAATATACACATCGACAACATTTGTTTCAATGGCGATATCATAGCCCCAAATTTGATCCAGGATCACTTCTCTTGTTAAAACGCGGTTTATATTTTGCAAAAATAATAGCAGTAAATCGTATTCGCGTTTCGTCAGCTCAATAATTTCTGTTCCCCGTTGAACCGTTCTGGCCACTGTATTGACTTCAATGTCACGGAATTGAATCGTCTGCACTAATTTATTGGCGGTTTTTTCAATTCTTCTAAAAATCACCCGCATCCTCGCAAGCAATTCTTCAATTGCAAAAGGCTTCGGAATATAGTCATCTGCGCCGCTGTCAAGCCCCATTACACGATCAAAGACACTGTCTCTAGCAGTCAGCATAATGATTGGTGTGTCCTTTACCGTACGGATTCGACGGCAAATCTCAACACCGTTGAGACCCGGAAGCATTAAGTCAAGCAAAATCAAATCAAATGAGCGGTTTAAGGCAATATCCAGCCCCTGCCTTCCCTCATACGCCACTTCGACTTCAAATCCTTCATGCTCCAATTCTAATGATAAAAATTCCGAAATGCTTTCTTCATCTTCAATAATCAAAATTTTTTTCATCCTAATTCTCTCCTAAAAATTTACACAAAAAAATACTCCCTGCTCAATCTTTCGATTCGTCCTTTAGCTTCCTGCCCCTCAGCAGGGCAAATAAGAGGATGGCGAGGAGCAGCAATGGTTCCACCATAGCAACCACCGAAACGAGTGTAGGATTGATTTTCGTGTTTCCTAAGATTTCAACAGGGATGGCATTGCTTGAGTAAATCGCCAGATCTGTATCGCTGCTTACCGTAACATATAGCTTATAATGACTAGTATAAACGAAACGGACCGGCAACGATAGCTTTATTGATTGTCCTGGAGCAAGCGTGGGAATTGGAACTGGTTTATCCGCACTGTAGTCTTCCAGATTCACTGTCCAATGTTTTCCTAAATCAGCCATTGTGATATAGACCATTGCTTTTGTCAAAGCAGTCCCCGTCCGGTTTGTGATTTTTACATCAACTTTTGTTTCGAAGCCGGGATAATTGCGTACTTTTGTTGGCGAAAGAATTTGAATGTCAACGGAATTATTTCCAGCCGCAGCTGCATGTCCAAGATTATCGAAAGAGGCAGAAACAATTGCACTGAAAAGAACCAATACAATCCATAACTTTTTCATCATCATTCGCCTCCTTTAAAATCAAGTTTGCTGCTGGCATAGTACAAGCTTGCAAAAGCAATAAAGAAAAACCCAATAATCGGTAAAATATCGACTAGAATAATAGCTGCTGATAACTTATTTACAAAATAATCTTTCATGGCGAGCAAGCTTGAAGAAATCGGACTTAGCCGATCAAACAGGTAGGCGAAACCCGCCTTTTTCATTGTTGTCGACAAAAACATAGGAATGGCGGTTACGATAAACAAGACGATTGATAGCATTAACGCGTTTTTTGTTGAAGACAGCCAAGCCGAAAAGGCTAATGATAGGCAAGTAAAGGCAATCACCAACGGGAAAGCAATCAAGTAAAGAAACACAAGAATTTTCGGGAATAAGTTCGTACCATTTGCGAGCGCGTAAAAATACGGCAAGGACAGCAAGGAAAGAACAAGCCAAAAAACAATGATTCCGCTGACTTTACTGAGCGTGATCTGCATGCGGCTTAACGGGGTGAGCATTAAGCTTTCCAATGTTCCCTGCTCTTTTTCGCTCGAATACATCGTGGCTCCCAGCACAAGGGAAACGAGAACGCTGAGACCTACCATCACTTTCATAAATGTCATATTCACTTCAACCTGTGCCAGCAGGCTTAACTCTTTTACTGAAATAAAGCTGAACGCCAGGCCGCTGAACAGAATGGTGACTGCAAAGAAAATCCAAATGCCTTTTTTCGAAAGTACATGTTCTTTTATTTCTTTTCGTATTAATGCGGACTTCATTTCATTGTTCACCTTCCTTTGTTACATAGAAAAAGACATCTTCGAGGGTCACAGGCTGGCTGCTATCTGGAGATTGAATTTTCCGTTCATATTTATGAAGCAGTTGTGAAATTTCTCCTTCTTCAAGAAGGCGTCCCTTTTTCACAATGGCAACCCGGTTGCAGATTTCTGCGATTTCTTTTAGCAAATGAGAAGTGATAAACACCGTGACTCCTTGCTTTTGATTGAGATCCAAAATAATTTTCTGAATATCCTTTTGCCCTTGGGGATCAAGACCCAATGTAGGCTCATCAAGGAAAATCAGTGATGGCTGATGAACAATGGTTTTCGCGATGCCGATCCGCTGCCTCATCCCGCGTGAGTACTGCCCGATCCGAATATTCTTTTTTTCACTCATTCCGACCATTTCCAGCACGTTTATCACTCGTTCTGTGCGAATCTCTTTTGGGACGTCATACAGTTCGGCAAAAAAGGTTAAATATTCGTAACCGGTCATCCAGTTGTAGTACCCATGCGACTCCGGCAAAACTCCGATCTTTCTTTTCACGGATGGTTCGTCTTGCTTCACAAGTGTCCCTTCAATGGTAACCTCCCCGCCAGTTGGCTTGATTAATCCATTCAGCATCCGGATCGTTGTTGTTTTCCCTGCTCCATTTGGTCCTAAAAAACCGTAGATATCACCGCTTTTGACATGAAGGCTTAGATTACTCACTGCTTTAAATCCGTTGTCATATACTTTTGATAAATCCTTTACGTGGATCATAATTGCCCTCCTTTGTTGAAAAATCAGTACCGCCACCATTTTCTCCGGTCAACATTAAAAGCAAGGACATTGTTTTATGAAATTCAGGTCAAAATTAAATGAGAGGTTTCTCATCTGTCGTGAAACGGATTGTTAACTGGTTCTTTTTCCGATGGTTTCGCGTGGCATTTGCTGTTAATTGGGTAAGGCTTTTGAAGGGATTGCTTATTTCAGTGACCACCCGGCGGGTTTTTTGCGGTTGACGGGCCTTGACGGGGCTTCTTATCGACCTTGGGGCGGGTTTTTTGCGGTTGACGGGCCTTAAAGGGGCTTCTTATCGACCTTGGGGCGGGTTTTTTGCGGTTGACGGGCCTTGAAGGGGCTTCTTATCGACCACCGAACGGGTTTTCCACGGTTGACGGGCCTTGACGAGGCTTCTTATCGACCTTGGGGCGGCTTTTCCACGGTTGACGGGCCTTGACGGGGCTACTCATCGACCGCCGGGCGGGTTTCCCACGGTTGATGGGCCTTGACATGGCTTCCCATGACGCGTTGAACAAATTTTTCCTCTTATTGCATCATACCGGCCTTTCTCATTCGTGCACATCCTGTCCAAAACCAACAAAAATACGGCTGGCCAGTGGCCATGCCGCATGTAAAATTGGAAGAGGGGGATACTCCTTTAAAAAAACTTACTGATTTGCTTGTTCTCCATCGGCTTCTTTGCCATTTTGCTCTTTTTCATTGCCATCTGCTTCTGTTTTTAACACTTTGCCTGTTTTGGCATCGATTTTTACATCACTTGTTTTGCCATCTTTACCAGTGACTTGAACACCGTAAACAACTTTGCCATTCTCATCTTCTAGACCGGATGATTTGACTGTCCCAGGAACAGCTTTAAGCGCAATGGCCTCACTATCTGCTTTTGAAAGGGTTGCCTGTTTCGCTAAATCAGCCTGATTTTCGCTTTTTTCAGCTTCCTTTCCTTTTTCTTCGCCATTTTTCTCATTCTCATTGTCTGCTTCTGTTTTTAACACTTTGCCTGTTTTGGCATCGACTTTTACATCTTGCTTCTTGCCGGATTTGTCCACAATTTGCACACCATAAACGGCATTTCCATTTTCATTTTCCAGTTCTGAACCTTTCACAGTTCCTGGTACAGCTTTTAGGGCAATGCTTTCACTTTCCGCTTTAGACAGTTTCGCCTGCTTTAATACAGCAGCATCTGACTGGCTGTTTTCTTCCGATTGAACCGTTTTTGCCGGAGAAGCAGCATAAGATTTCGTTAAGGACACACCTGCGAAGCTACCGCCGACAATGGTCATGGCAAGAGCCGGGATCAACAATTTTTTCTTGTTCACTTTCATTCCTCCTAAGATAGAATAACTTGCCTTACACATGTTATTAAACAGGAGGCAGATTAAAAAAATCCGTCCAGTTTCCTAAGAATTTTATCATTTTGATCCTTCTGTTTTATCCTCTTTCATGGTCTTTACTGTGCCTTCAAGCTGTTCCGAAACTTGCACCAGTTCTTCAATCGATTGATGGATTTTACTCATGTATTCGAGTTGACCTTGTGCTTCAGATGCAACAGTTTGCGCAATCGAAGATGTTTCTTTGGCAATCTGGGTCATTTCTTCAATCGATGCGACCATCTCTTCTGCCGACGCCGACATGGTTGTCGTGTTTTCGGAAACATGCTCAATTTTGCCGGCAACCGATTCAATGGTTTTCACCATTTCTTCAAAATGCTCGCCGACTTGATGAACATGATTGGTTCCTTGCAGCACCTCTTCTGTTCCCATTTTCATTGCCGTAACGGAGGACGCAATATCCTGCTGGATTGCCTGAATCAATGCAGCAATTTTCGAAGTGGCGGTCGCCGATTGTTCAGCCAGTTTCCGAACTTCATCTGAAACAACTGCAAAACCTTTTCCTTGCTCACCTGCTCTTGCCGCTTCAATTGCCGCATTTAACGCAAGCAGGTTTGTTTGGGAAGCAATTTCCGATATCACATTCACGATCGTGCCAATTTCTGCGGAATGCCGATCCAAGCGGTTAATGATCTCCAAGGTGCCATTCACGTTCTCCGAAATCGACTTCATCTGGGCGACCGTCGTCTGAATAAACTGATTGGCTTCATTTGCCTGCTCCCGCATAAAATTCGCTTCTTGTGAAACTTCTGTCGTATAATGGGCAACATTGCTGATCCCCTCATTCAGCCCTTGCAGGGCATTGCGGCTGTCATACGAACTTTGCACTTGCATTTCCGAACCTGTTGCCACTTGCTGCATTGCCCCCGTGATTTCCACACTTTTATCATTAATCAATTTCGAATGGTCCGAAACCATTTCCGTTTTTTCCGACACCGTTTCAGTGGCTTGCGAGATTTGGCCAATCATCCGTTTAAGATGATCCGCCATCTTTTGAAAGGACGCTGAAAGAGCACCCACTTCATCCTTTCTTTGCAGAATATGATCATCCATTTCGACTGCAAGATTTCCTCCCGCAATTGCAGCTGAAGCAGCCTGCAATTTCGCCAGCGGACGAGAAACAATTTTTCGAAAAACAAAAGTAATGCCGAAGATTCCAACAAGTAGTACCGCCAATGTTGTTATAATGATCGAAATCAGCTGCTGTTGAATCATAGCATTCGCTTTATCTAATGAAAAAATAATTCCTGCTACATGATGAACTTGTCCGTTCAAATGCAAGGGGGCAGTTACATCAATTTCCTTACCCGTGACGATGGGCACACTTTTATCACGATTTGCAGCAGCCAGATCCTCCTGTCCCGCTGGCTTGCCCATTAAAGCCGAATTGGACGATGCAATGACCCTCGGATTTGAATCAATCGTATAGACACTGAATTCCTTCAGCTCCTTTACAGACTTTGACAATTTCGTAATCCGTGTCTGAAACATCTCATTTGTAACATGCGATTCCTCGAGACCTGACTCAAACGTGTTAATAATCGCCAATGCTTTGGCCTTTTCCTCTTCGATCAGCGCATTCCTCGTATTGATATAAACTACCGTTGAGCTAATCGTTAATGATAAAACAAACAAGACAAGAATCAATAAGTTAATTTTTCGCGCAATTGATGACATAAACAGCCTCCAAATGAAATTGAATAACTATGTACTACCAGAAATTTTTATGCAACCGGAAGAACGCTTCTATTCTAGCAAAAAAATAATGAAAAAGTCCTATTTGAAAAGATTAAAAATTTCTCATTTTGTGGTTGAAACAATCAGGTTTCACTCGGAATTTGGGCGTAAATGAATTGGACTTTTTGCAAAAATGGGTCTAAAATGATTGAATGATGAGGGTAGTAGCTGGTGTGTTTTTCAACCAGTACCGCTATGACTTTTGAAAAATAGAAAACTATCTTTTCGTTTCGATCTGTTTAAGGTGGAGGAGATTTTCGATGGGTTTTGCAGCATTCGCTAACAATGAACAATCAAATTCCCATTGGTATGCAGTGGCAACGGTGTGTATTGGCGCTTTTATGGCCGCACTGGACGCAAGCATTATAAACATTGCCTTGCCAAAATTGCAACAGCAGTTCAATACGCCAATGAATGAAATTGAATGGGTAAGTTTGGCGTATTTATTATCCTTAGCGTCATTAATCTTAATTTTTGGCAGACTTGCGGATATGATTGGCCGGCGCTGGTTATATATCATCGGATTTGTTCTTTTCTCGGTCAGTTCCCTTTTTTGCGGATTGGCCCCATCGTTGTCTGTTTTGGTTGTTGCACGCGTACTGCAGGGAATGGGAGCTGCTTTGCTTCAGGCCAACAGCGTATCGATTATTACGTCTGCAACCCCAAAGCGGGATCTTGGTAAAGCCATCGGTTTCCAGGCGAGTGCCCAAGGGATCGGCTTAAGCTTAGGGCCGGTCGTCGGCGGGGCACTGCTCTCGTTTGTCAGCTGGAAATGGCTGTTTTTTATTAACCTCCCGATTGGGATCATTGGTATTGTCCTTGGTATCCTATTTCTGCCAAAAGACGCAGTTCAAGTTCAGAATGGTAAAACGAAATTTGATTTTGCAGGTGCCATTTTTCTAATTCCTTCATTAATTACCATTATCTACATCTTGAACATGGGGTTAAAACTGGGCTGGACATCACCGGTTATGATCGGCAGCTTTGCGGTTGCTGTTGTGTGCAGCTATTTATTTATTCGCATTGAAAGCAAACGGGCGGAACCATTGGTTGACTTAAGCCTGTTTAAACATTCTTTTTTCACCTTTGGCAACATAACGGGTATTTTGTCGTTTATGGTCATGTATGCTGTATTATTGCTGACGCCGTATTATTTAGATCAAGTAAAACATCTGCCGATTTTTCAAGCAAGCTTTCTCATTACCGTTATTCCCATTGGCATGACGATTGCCACCCCGATTTCAGGGATGATCACTGATCGCCGCGGCCCAGCCGCACCCTTGCTTCTTGGCCTTTCGATGACAACTGTCGGCTCGCTTTTATTAACCTTTATTGACATTACGGGAACCTATGTTATTACCAGCATTGGGCTTTTCTTGGTCGGTTCAGGGATTGGCATGTTCACCCCGCCGAATAACAGCAGCATTATGGGCAGTGTCCCGAAAAATGTTCTCGGGATTACAGGCGGAATTTTGAATATGTCCCGAACACTTGGTATGGGGTTAGGGGTTACCTTTGGCGGTCTCATGTATCAGTTCTTCTCGAACATGTACGGGTCTTCACCACTTGAACAGCTGCTGCTGACATTTCGGTCCTCGTACCTGTTGATCGCCATTTTTTCCTTGCTAACCCTTCTGATCACCTTTAAAAATTGCAAAAGGGAATTTAAACACAACGACTAATACCATTCAAAAGAAATCGGGTTATGAGCAACGTGCTAGCGCCCTGCTTATCGATGCTAGAGCTTAGACAGTTATCGACGTTCGAGATCGTTCGAATCGTATAAGAAAAATCCAATGGCGGCCTCCATTTTGAGACCGCCTTTTTTGCTGCTTCACCTCTTTCTTTTTATCCAAAACGGGCTGTACAGGATTGAGAAACTCAACACCATGACAGCTTCAAGCGATAGTAGATACCCTGGCCATGGACCCAAATAGTTCAAAAGCGAAGACATCCGCGGTTTTTCCATAATGTAAAGGTAATTCGAACCAAGCAACGTATTGACGAAAAAGACACAAGCTGCATAAAGATTCACAAACAAAATTGTTACCCACATCGCCCTAGATGTCGGTCGGCGATCTAATGCTGCCACCATCAACAAACAGGCCAAAATCACGCCGCCGTGTGAAACAAAAAATTGAATAGAGCGAAAGTGGGGAAACGAGTATTTGTAAAGATCTGGTGTCAGTATCGCTTGAATCGAACTTGCTAATCCAGCAAAATACATAAATTGAAAAACTCGATCGCTTTTCGTCAGCAACATCACAATGGCAAGAATCACAGCAAGATCACTAAGATGGAGAGGCAACGCCTTTTTGGCTGACCAGGCATGAGTAAAAATAAGCCAAATATGGTACGATCCTTCCGAAGCGAGTAAAAGAAGTGCCAATGAATAACGAAAAAACGGTTGCTTTTCCTTTACCTTTTTTTCAAAAACAAAGAGGAACATACAAAGTACAAAGATAAGCGCGAGTGTAACAAGATTATAATGCTACATATAAACTAGACAATAAAAAAGGAGTTTCTTAGTTGTATGTCAACCACTCGAAGAAAGTTTAACCCAGAAGAAAAAGCGCAAATTGTACTGGAAATCCTAAAGGAAGAAAAGTCAGTTTCACAGCTCGCTTCTGAGCATGGGATCCATACCAATGTCCTCAACCGGTGGAAATCCGAGGTGGTACAAAACCTCTCACAGCTGTTTGTTGATGATCGTAAAGGTATCACCAAAATGAAAAAAGAATATGAACAACAAATCAATGAACTCTACGCCGAGGTTGGTAAGTTAACCACCCAATTGTCGTGGCTTAAAAAAAAATCTGGCCTCTAACTTTACTCGTGAAGAGCGTATTGATCTCATAGAATGGGATTGCTCCGAACACTCCATCCTCGTACAAGCGGATTTACTTAATCTAAACCGCACCAGTCTTTACTATAAGCCGGTCCCTCCCTCTCCGGAGGAAATTCGCCTCAAGCACCGGATTGATGAGCTATACACAAAGCATTCTTTTCTGGGCTATCGAAAGATAGCTGCCATTATGAATCGAGAAGGGGATCTTATTCACGAAAATACAGTAAGAAAGTACATGCGAGAGATGGGTATTATGGCTATCTATCCCGGTCCGAACCTTAGCAAACGGGATCTCCAGCACCGGATCTACCCCTACCTACTTCGAGGGCTAAACATTACTCAGCCCGACCAGGTTTGGAGTGTGGATATCACGTATATCCGGATGAAGCAAGGCTGGATGTACCTCTACGCCATCATGGATTGGTATTCTCGCTTCATTGTGGATTGGCAATTGGATCAAAGCCTTGAAATCGGGTTCGTATTAGAGACTATGAGAAGGGCGCTAGCCAAACGCAAACCCGCCATTATTAACAGTGATCAAGGGAGCCACTTTACCAGCCCACAGTACACAGATTTGCTAAAGGAGAACGAAATCCGCATCAGCATGGATGGCAAAGGCCGTGCAAAGGACAACATCGTTATAGAACGGTTCTGGCGTAGCCTGAAGTACAATGAGATTTATATCAACGACTATACTAGCCCGCGAGAAACGAGGCAAGGTGTGGAACGCTATATCCATCTACACAACCACTACTTACCACACCAGTCATTGGATAACCATACACCAGCTGCTGTGTATAACCGGGATGTTGTACTGTTATCCACATGTGAATAACAGTAGCGGTGTTCGTCAAGAAAGTTGTCTTATATTTATATCTAAACTTAAAAAATCCTACCGCGCTTCGCTTGCTGCCCTCTTCATAAAAGATTCGTTCTAACGAACCAATCTTTTATGAAGAGGATGAAATTTTACCAACATTTCAGCGCTTTGGGGTGATCTTGGGTGTAGGAGGAAACCATTTCTCCCACGCCTTCGCTTATACTATGTCCTCCACCTGTGGACAATGTCTAATTGGCGCTATTCCCCTCAATTTCCATACAGGAAGAGGAGATCAAGACCTTTGTATTATAGAAATATCTAAGTAATTAATCTTGTATACACCTTAATTTTTCAAAAAAACTGTCTTGACTTCTTGTAGCACCATAGATGTTCCCCCGAAAACGCACGGAAGGGAGCAAGTTTCGAATGATAGTGGAAAAAAGTATTCATCGCATCGCCCCAATGTCCAAAAATTCATTTGTTGTGACTACTTAGTATAAGGTATCGATTCAACTATCTATACATTCGGCGTTAAATTCATCCAGCCAACTCCCCATTTACAAAACGTAAAAAACAGTCATTCCCTAAAGAAATGACTGTCTTACATTTAAATCGTACTTTCTGGCTGCAGTGAGCAATTGTATGTTCCTTTTTCAATTTGAATGGTGGCGTGCTCAATGGCAAATTGATCATGCAATTCTTGTGTCAGTTTTTGCAGCAACTGGTCATTATCTTCTATTTCTGATCGAATTAAATGGACGGTCAAAGCACTTTCTGTTGTACTCATGGCCCACACGTGTAAATCATGAACTTCCAATACCGTTGGCAAGCTGCTTAAATATTCCTTTATTTTTGTTATATCAATTCCTTCAGGAACAGCATCAAGGGACAAATTAATCGACTCTTTCAGTAATCCCCACGTTCCAAGGAAAATAACGACAACGATAAGCAAACTAACGACTGGATCAATCCATTGCCAACCTGTCCAGAGGATGATAAATCCGGCTATAACGACCCCTAAAGAAACGAGTGCATCTGCAGCCATATGCAAAAAGGCACCACGAATATTTAAATCATTTTTCCTGCCAGCCATAAAAAGCACGGCTGTAAGAGAATTGATGAGGATTCCAATTAGAGCGACAAGAATAACCGTTTTACCAGCAACCGGCTGGGGAGAGGAAAAACGTTGAATCGCTTCCCAAGCAATTGCTCCAATCGCAACTAACAAGAATACAGCATTGAACAACGCTGCTAGAATAGAACTCCGTTTGAATCCATAAGTTCTTTTTTGGGATGGAGCTTTTTTCCCAAGCCAAACAGCAATCCATGCAATCACTAAACCGAGCACATCACTGATATTATGGCCGGCATCGGCTAAAAGCGCTAGGGAATCTGCAAGGATCCCATAAGTAATTTCAACGATAATAAAGATTGTGTTTAAAATAATGCCAAATCCAAAGGCAAAGCCATAATTTGCTGGGGCATGGCTGTGACCATGGCTATGGTTATGGCTATGATTATGTACCATGAAACCCTCTCCTTTTTGGTTGATTATAGACTACATGATCAATTACATTGGTTTATCTTTTAATACCTTATAAGATTGTTGATTTGATTTGACTCTGTACAATAGTTTTCCCTCTTCTTCTGTATTCATTTCTAAAAATAAATCATATGAAACATCTATAAGTTAATATATGATAATATATTCATATTGTCAATAAAACACTAAATCTTTAAAAAAGATTATGCTAATACTTCTACAATGTTTCGCTTTTTTCGATACCAAACAAATAAGCTTGCACGCAAAGCATTATCAGCCGCAATGGAAATCCATACCGCCGGCAAACCATAACCAAGTTTCCATGCGAAGAGATAAACTCCCAAAGTACGCACCACCCAAATGCCGGTTATTGTAACGAACATAGGGAATGTACTATTTCCCCCCGCCTGTACAGCTGAAGTATCAACTAATACTGAAGCCAAAAATGGTTGAGATACCATATCAATCATTAAAACAATCATCAATAAATGTAAGACAGTACCATCGGTTGTAAATAGTTTACCGATCCATGGACTTGAAAAAGCTAAAACAGCAGTTATTACCGTCATAGAAATGGCGGATTGAATATAACTCCATTTGCGGTATTCCTTTACATCTTCCATGTTTTTCTCACCAATAGCTTGCCCAATAAGAGTGCTTGCTGCTATTGCAAAACCACCACCAACAGTAGAGGCAAATGTCGTTAAAGTACCCGCAATATTATGTGCTGCATAGGATTCTGTTCCCATTCTTACAATTAATCCAAAATAAACGACTTGACCCAGCCTCATTGATAGTCTTTCTAACGTTGCAGGTACTGCAAATTTGGTCATACTACCTGCCAATTTCCCGTTTAGCGTAAAATCATCTAATTTAAGACTAATCGACGGGATATGTTGTGATTTTATGAATAGACGCACAAATCCATATATTCTGGCCAATATCATGGCAATAGCCGCTCCAGCCAATCCAAAACCAGGAAATAACCCTATTCCAAAGATTAAAACATAATCAAGAATGACATGAACAATATTCATCTCAATGCCAATTCGCAGGGGGGTTTTTGTATCTCCTATTGCACGAAAAGTTGCAGACTGTGCGGTGAATAGGGCAACGAATGGCGTTAGTCCAAGAACAACTTTAAAATAGATGATTGCCTGATCCTTCAGTTCCGCGTTTGCACCAACTAAATCTAACAATGGTTCCGCGAAAAGAACGGAAGCAACAGAAAATAGCAAGCCAACCAATATAGAGATGAAAAGACCATGAAAAATAACTGATTTACTTCTTTCCTTGTCCTTTGCTCCAAAGGCTCTTGATAAAAATACTGAAAGTGTAGCTGATAAAGCAGTAAATACTCCCACATATGTCATACTATAAATATTTGTAACACCTACAGCGTTAATTGCAAGCAATCCTAATTTAGCAATAAAGAATGAGTCTATTACCCCAAGTAAACTTTGCAAATAGGATTCACCTATAGCCGGCATAGCAATTTTGTATACTTTTTTAGCTTGATACGGAATGTGCATTTGTTAATCCCCTATTTATCGAATAAATTTATCAATAGCATTATGTAGCTTCTCTATAACTGATTCATTACCCTCTTTGACTGCTTCGACAACACCTCCTTTAAGATGGTCTTTTTAGAATCAATTTGCCGCAGCTTTTTATTTTGGTTTTTTATGATTGTCGTTATAATGAAATAAGGAGGTCGATTTTTTTGGATCAGAATCATCAGGATAGAAAAGTAAACGAATTGGATGAAGAAACTTTGTTTATTGTCTCTCAAACCTTTAAAGCATTATCAGATCCCACCAGGCTAAAAATACTTTACTTATTATTTCAAGGAGAGCGGTCTGTGAATGAAATCGCAGAAAGTCTTTCATTGCTTCAATCAACTGTTTCACATCAACTGCGTTTCTTAAAAAACCTTCGACTCGTAACATTTAGACGGGAGGGGACAACACTTTATTATCGCCATGATGATGAACACATCATGAGCATATTAAATCAAACCATCGAACATGCAAACCATCATTAGTCCTACTAAGGCTTTCGCTTAAATCTTCATCATCCATTGCAGCTAATGGAAAACTCACAATAAATAAATTGTCTTTAATAGCCCATGTAAGATGACAAACAATTGTTTATTTTGCCATTCGCACTATAAGCGAAAGCCCCCTGGTATTGACCCAGTGGGCTTTTCCGCAATGGGGCGTGATGAGAACTTCTAGCTAGATGAAAAGTTTTGAAATGGCAAATACGACGAAACTTGCTCCACCAATCATTAGAGCAAAAACATGAAGACATCCCCCATGATGTTTGTGGTGACTGCTATGATGATGGCTTAAATGGCTATTTTCTTGATGATGCTCATGATGGTCATCGTGATGATGTCCGTGGCTGCTGTGATGGTGCCCATGATGATCGTCGTGATGATGGCCATGATGTCCGTGGTGATCATTGTGATGTGACATTCAATTCCCTCCAATTTGTTTTTATACTACGCTGTCTCCCCTATTTTCTATTCATTCACAGAAAAAAGAATGACATTCGCCTTCTATGTTTTTATCAACACCTTTCGATTATCATTTGGTTTTAATTTGAAAATATTTAATACATGGAAATATTCTCACATTTACATATAAACTGCAATATTTTGCTTTGAACCTATTTGTTATTTTCATTGACGAAATTGATGCATGAACATATAATAATTATATGAGTAATTGCTCATATACACAATTATATAGACCAATTTGAAAAGAGAGGAGAATCAACATGGGAAAATCAATTGCAAAAGTCAGACGAGAAATTATCCTTGAAGGACTCGACTGCGCCAACTGTGCCATGAAAATTGAAAATGGCGTAAAAAAAATAGATGGCGTTTCTTCAGCTTCTGTAAACTTTGTCAATAAGACGCTAACAGTAGAAACTGAATCAACCCAAGAAACAGAAGTTGTCTCTGAAGTAAAGAAAAAAGTGAAAAAGTTAGAGCCGGCCATTACGCTAGTGGAAAAAACAAATTCAAAAAGAGGTACTGCTACTCGCAGTTTTCTGCTGAATGGCCTGGATTGCGCGAACTGTGCAGCAAAAATTGAACGTGGAGTCGGAAAGATTGAAGGTGTCAAATCCTCAACAGTTGATTTTGTTTCCAACAAGCTCGTCTTGGTTACAAACAATCCAGAAGCATTGGATCAAATTGAAGATGAGGCTAAAAAAGTAATCAAACGGCTGGAACCGGAGGTAGAGGTCATTCCCGAATCAACAGCCAGCCATACCCATACCGACAATCAAGGTCACGATCATGATCATAGCCATGGGCATAGTCACGCGCATAGCAGTAATGATACAAATAATTTGGTCATACGCTTAGGGATAGGCGCTATTTTTGGCGCAGCCGGCCTCCTTGCTCCTGTATCTGGAATGATGGAATTAGGGCTGTTTGTGATTTCCTATTTGCTAATCGGCGGAGATATTGTTTTACGCGCCATAAAAAATATAATTAGAGGGCAAGTATTTGATGAGAACTTCTTAATGGCACTTGCAACAGTTGGTGCCTTTGCCATTCAACAATACCCTGAAGGTGTAGCGGTTATGCTGTTCTACCAAATCGGAGAACTATTTCAAAGCATTGCCGTGAATCGTTCGCGTAAATCAATCAGTGCCTTGATGGATATTCGCCCCGATTCTGCAAATGTCAAGCGCGGATCGGAAGTCATAAAGGTATCTCCAGAAGAAGTGAAAATAGGAGATTTTATTATCATTAAACCCGGCGAAAAGATTCCATTAGATGGAAAGGTGATCGAAGGCAGTTCAATGGTCGATACTTCTGCTTTAACAGGTGAATCCGTACCGCGTGAAGTGGAAGTCGGCAACGATGTGTTAAGCGGCTGTATTAACAAAAACGGTGTATTAACCGTTGAAGTGACCAAGGAATTCGGCGAGTCCACTGTCTCAAAAATTCTTGAATTAGTTCAAAATGCCAGCAGCCGGAAAGCGCCAACGGAAAATTTCATCACAAAGTTTGCCCGTTACTACACACCAGTTGTTGTCATTGTTGCAGCGGCATTGGCGTTTATTCCACCACTGGTTATTAGTGGTGCTACCTTCTCAGAATGGATTTACCGAGCACTTGTATTTTTAGTTATTTCATGTCCGTGCGCTCTTGTGGTCTCAATCCCATTAGGATTCTTTGGGGGAATTGGCGCATCTTCAAAATCGGGAATTCTTGTAAAAGGCAGTAATTATTTAGAAGCATTAAATGATGTCAAATACATTGTTTTTGACAAAACAGGGACTTTGACAAAAGGTGTTTTTGAAGTCACAAACATCAAACCAAAAGAGCCATTTACCAACGAAGAATTAGTACAATACGCAGCACTTGCTGAATTCCATTCAAACCACCCAATTGCCCTTTCCATTCGGAAGGCATATGGGAAAGAGCTTAATGAAGAGTGGATCGAAGACTACAATGAAATCTCTGGGCACGGGATCAAAGTTACAGTTGCAGGCAAAACGGTTCTAGCTGGAAATGCCAAGCTTATGAGCAAAGAAAAGATTGTCTTTGATATGCCTTATGAGATTGGAACCGTTGTTCATGTAGCTGTTGATAAACAATATGGCGGATATATTGTTATTTCTGACCAGGTTAAGGAAGATTCTGAAGCAGCCATTCGCACGCTCAAAGGACTCGGTATCAAGAAGACTATCATGCTAACTGGAGATGCGCAGGCTGTTGGCGATTTTGTTGGTCAAAAATTAGGCGTTGACGAAGTCCATGCAGAGTTACTGCCACAAAATAAAGTAGAAGAAATTGAAAAGCTCGATGCCCAAAAACTTCCAAAGGAAAAGATCATCTTCGTAGGGGATGGTATTAATGATACTCCAGTACTCGCCCGTGCAGATGTCGGAATGGCAATGGGCGGATTAGGTTCAGATGCAGCGATTGAAGCTGCTGATATTGTGATTATGACAGATGAACCTTCAAAAATACCGACAGCAATTAACATCGCCAAACGAACTCGTCGAATTGTCTGGCAAAACATTGTTTTTGCTCTTGGCGTAAAAGGTATCGTACTATTGTTCGGGGCATTTGGTTTCGCTACAATGTGGGAAGCAGTCTTTTCTGATGTAGGAGTTACCCTTCTTGCTGTCCTAAACGCAATGAGGGTATTGCAGGTTAAAAACTAAATAGATAGATTAGCAGAAGTTTGATTCTCTAAACAGAAAAGCCCCTGGATTGTACCAGGGGCTTTCACCTATTGAAAAAAAATCTAAACATTCACAACTTACACTCTTAGCCGTTCCCGTGCAGAAATTGAGGCAGCAATCGAAATACTGATGATCGTAAAAATCATATGAAAAGAAGATGCTGCCGGGCTTAATTGAAGCGCATTGGTCAAAAAGCCAAAAAACGTGGTAATAACTAAGGCCGCCACTAATAAAGACAATCTAAATCGATACTGATTGGTTTTAAACGCCAAGAACATTAGATAGGCAGTCGTGAGCACCAAAGCCAACCCTAAGAAACCATGAACAAAGTAAAGAAATTGCGCCAACACCCGGCTGTTAATCAATACTTCGCCAGTATAATTGCCATAAAGAAGTTTACTAAATCTCGGATGTTTGAAAATTGCACCAATCAAGGTCTCCAGCATTATAAAGAGCAAGATAAAATTAGCCGATTTAAAAAAGCTTGATTTCCCCTGTTTGATCGCTGCCACACCATCTTGATTTACTAACGCATAATGAAGATCTATGACTGAAATCAGCAAAAGAAGACTAACGGTCACATCGAAAAAGGTAAATCCAACCGGTGTGCCTAAGAGAACGTTTAATCCACCCACGATCGACTGCAATCCCAGGAGGAAGAAAGATAAGACTGCCAGCCATTTCGTTTTTTTCTTTCTTAGCTGAAACCACGCAAAAATGGCATTGAGAAGAATAACAAATCCAAGCAGCGTGGTGAAAATTCGATGCGAGTATTCAACTAATATTTGACCATTTGTAATATTAGGAAAAAACGTGCCATTACACTTTGGCCAATCAGAACCACATGCATCACCGGAATTTGTCGCAACGACTAAATTTCCAATAATCAGTGCCACGATTGTCATAAGGACAGTAAACAAGGAAAACTTATTTTTCATAAACGTATCATCCTATCATTTTGTCAAAGTTACCATGCTCTTGCCGAACTGTTTCAGTAATGTAAGAAATATTGTTATTTTAATGGTAGCCCGCCGCAGACCTTAAAAAAAAGTAAATAGCTCCCATAGACAAAAACCCGATGATGAGCATAATGGAAGCAACTGATAAAAATTTCCGCTGATAACGCAAATCCTCGGCTGATTGCCCTTTAACAAGCAAATCTTTTACTTGCTTTGTTAACTTTTGAATTCGAACAACAACAAGGATGATCAAAATTCCAAGAGCAATCATGATATATAAAAAAACAGAATACGTATTTTTGGAAATTTCAATTGCTCCGGCATGGTTAGCAAAAACAGGATTTTGAAACCCTATTAAACCAATAAAAGTGAAAAATAGATAAAGAAGGGATCTCCTTCGCTTGATCATTTAAAACACCTACCTCTCTAGTTCTGCTAGTTTCCTATTTTTTATTAAAAAGGCAAATGCGAGGGAGACGACCCAGCGCATTGCCTATTTTTCCAACCTTTAATAATTCATGACCCATACAGACCCGCCAATAACAGTAACCACGATAAAAATACCAACCGTCAAAGCTAATATGATATAGACCCTGTTTTTGTTCTCTTTTAAGTGCATAAAATAATAAATTTGAACGACAAATTGGAAACAAGCGGCCACCAATATAAAAACAATTAGGTACACTTTTTCCAACATATGATTTAAAACGAGTACAAGAGGAATAATGGTTAACAAGATGGAAATCACATATCCAGTCACATATGACTTTTCTAACGAATGATGTTCTTGCTTATTTTCCACTTTCACTTTACATCACCCCCATCAGATAAACTACCGTAAAGATAAAGATCCAAACTACATCGAGGAAGTGCCAGTATAAGCTTACGATTGTAATCTTCCGGCTAGTTACTTCATTGATTCCGTTTCGCATTAATTGTATTGTTGCACTTGCCATCCACACAATGCCTGCAGATACGTGAATTCCATGCGTACCAACCAAAACAAAGAAAGCTGATAGAAATGCACTCGTTGAAATCGTAGCACCCTCATTCACAAAACTAGCAAATTCTCTTATTTCTAAACCAATAAATCCTAATCCAAAGATAATGGTAACAATCAACCATCCGATAACACTTTGCTTATGTCCTTTCTTTAAAGCCGAGATGGCAAGGCCGCTTGTAAAACTGCTTGTCAAAAGAAGAAAGGTCTCCGCGACAAAGATCGGAACCTCAAATAATTCTTGACCAGTAGGTCCCCCATTAAATCGGTTCTTCAATATCGCATACGTAGCAAACAAAACGGAAAATAAAATTAGGTCGGTAATCAGAAAAATCCAAAATCCAAAAATTCTTAGTGAACCTTCATCATGTCCATGTTCTTCATGGCTATGAGAGTTCGGATGGGACAGTGTCTGTTCCATTAATGGGCACCCCCCGCGATGGCTTCTGTTTTTTCTACTTCTTCAGCAGAAATATAGTAATCTGTATCATTTTGAAAATAACGCACAAGTAAGGAAACAACTACACCCATCAATCCTGGAATCGCCAGCCAATTCCACTCAAATACGAAACCAAATCCGGCAATAAACCAGAAGGCACCCATAATAAACGGAATGCCAGAATCCTTTGGCATATGAATAGGTTTATATTTCTCCTCTTTTTTATAGGTCTTAATTCCATTTTGCTTCTTATACCACCAATCATCTTGTTCCTCTACTTGAGGAATGACAGCAAAATTATAAGCTGGTGCAGGTGAAGGAATCGACCATTCTAATGTACGTCCATTCCAAGGATCTCCCGTAGTATCCTTTTTCCCATACTTTATACCATGGAGAATTTGATACACTTGGAATAAGAAACCAACTCCCATAAGGAAAGACCCAATTGTTGAAATGAGATTTAACGGAGCCCAGCCCATATCCCAGCTATATGTGTAAACACGGCGCGGCATCCCCATGAACCCCAATGCATATTGCGGCATAAAGGTACCATAAAAACCGATAACCCAGAACCAGAAAGCCCATTTTCCAATTTTCTCACTTAATTTAAAACCAAAGATTTTCGGCCACCAATAATAAACACCCGAAAAGAAACCAAATACGACTCCTCCGATTAATACTTGGTGAAAATGAGCAATTAGAAAATAGCTATTGTGGTATTGAAAGTCTGCAGGTGCAACCGCTAGCATTACCCCTGTCGCCCCACCAACCAGAAAAGTTGGAATGAATGCAAACGTCCAAAGCATTGGTGTTTTAAATTCCACACGGCCTTTGTACATTGTAAATATCCAGTTAAAAACCTTCACTCCTGTTGGAATCGCAACAGCCATTGTGGTTACGGCAAAAAATGCATCCACTGTCGAAGAAGCCATCGTAAAGAAATGATGAACCCATGTTAAAAATGAAAGAATACTAATGCTTAGCAAGGCAAACACCATTGATTTATAGCCAAAAATTTTCTTTTTGGCAAACGTACTTACAACCTCAGAAAAGACTCCAAATGCTGGAAGAATGACAATATACACTTCAGGGTGGCCCCACATCCAAATTAGGTTGATATAATACATGGGATTTCCACCCCCATCAATCGTAAAGAAATGAGCACCAAAATAGCGATCCACAAACAATAAAGCAAGCGTGACCGTTAAAATCGGAAAGGCAAAAATGATAATAATGCAACTCGAAAGAACAGACCAGCTAAACATCGGCATTTTCATCAATTTCATTCCAGGCGCGCGCATTTTTAAAATGGTGACCAAAAAGTTAATTCCCGTTGCTAAACTTCCAATACCGGAAATTTGAATTCCCCAGATGTAGAAGTTTTGTCCCGGACCCGGGCTGTATTGATTCTCTGATAACGGAGTATAACTAAGCCAACCGGCATCAGGAGAACCACCGATCACAAACGATAAGTTGAACAGCATCGCGCCAAAAAAGAACAGCCAAAAACTAACCGCATTTAAAAATGGATAGGCTACGTCCCTTGCACCGATTTGAAGTGGAACAACCATATTAAACAAGGCGAACATCAAAGGCATCGCCATAAAAAGAATCATAATCGTACCATGGGTAGTAAAAATTTGATTGTAATGCTCAGAATTTAAAAGCTTCATATTCGGAGCTGCCAGCTGAGTTCGCATTAACAGTGCATCAATTCCCCCACGAAATAACATTAATAAAGAGGCAATAAAATACATGATCCCTATTTTCTTGTGATCAACAGTCGTTAGCCACTCTCTCCATAGCCAACCCCATTTTTTAAAATAAGTAAGCAAAAAAACAATCGCGATCAGCGTTAAAGCAATTGATACATCAGCACCATATATCATCGGATTTCCAGTCACAAAAAAATCCGATGCAAATGCTTGAATCTTTTCCAACATTTTTTCTCCTCCCCCAAAACTATGGATTACTCATCTTTTCTGATTCTCTTTGATTGCTTTGATAATAGCGACCGCCATTTTTGTTCATAATTATGGTAAACAAATCTTTTGGATAGGCCGCAAATTCTTGTCTTTCTTCAATACCTGGTTTACTCAATTTTGCATAACCATCCATTGTTAATGCTTTGGATCCAGCTTTCACTTCTTTTACCCATTTATTGAACTCCTTGTCTGCTTTGGCAACTACGGTAAATTTCATATCGGTAAAGCCTTCACCACTAAAGTTATTAGCCGTCCCGTAATAGGTGCCCGCCTTATCTGCTTCTAACCAAAGCTGCAACTTTTTGCCTGGCAAAGTGTATTTTTGACCACCTAATTGCGGAATCCAAAACGAATTAATTGGAGCATCCGCAGTTAATTCAAATTGGATCGGCCGATCCGTCGGTATCTCGATATAGTTAACCGTAGCAATCCCTTCTTCCGGGTACAAAAACAACCATTTCCAATCGAGTGAAGTAACTTGAATGGTCATCGGTTTTTTTTCTGGTGACGGTGATTTAGCGAGGGCAAACGTATCTCTAACTGCATACGCACTAAGAACTACGATGACGAGAATGGGAATCCCCCACCAGACTATTTCTAACCACTTATTGTCATCCCACTCTGGTTTGTATGCAGCTTTGTTACCTTTTTTGTCACGATAGCGAAAAATAACATAAAAGAAGAACAACAGTACCGGGACAATAAAAACCCCTAAAATAATTGTTGAGAGAACAATCAAATTTAGCTGAGTATCGCCAACAGGTCCTTTTGGATTTAAGACGACATAACTTTCGCTGCATCCTGATAAAACGCCGATTAATACTACTAGTAAACTTATAACTGAGAGTTTTTTCCAAGAAATCAACTTCATTTTTTACACTCCTTTCCCTTTTCGATATAAAAGGTTATATCGCTTGCCTAACAATAACTTTTCGCTTATAAAGTTTTTACCACAACCTTTTCTAAAGACGTTTACACAATAATTTAGTAAGGCATTGCTTTCATTCTATTTTGAATGCAACCTACTGAAAAGCCTTCCAAAACAATTTTTCTTCCAGTTCACAAAACGTTCGAATTTTAGACACATTATTGTAAAATTTAAATTCGCATTATGTTAGTTTTTTAGTTGAAATTACTTTCTTTTTATGTTAAAGATTTTCTACTTAATGGGTGTGTATTTTCCCTCAGGAAACTATTTTTTATTTAGCTTCTTAATATAGAATACTGCAAAAAGGTTGCCATAGACCCACCCGTATATTGGCTGCTATTCTATTTAAGTACCAAGAAATTCGGGGGTGAAAAGGATGGAAGCGCAAAAATATATGGATCTTAAACAACCACCTGCTAAAGCAGGTGGATTTTGACATAAATGCCGGCGACTAAAGTCGCTAATATAGACTGAAGTCCACTTAAAGAGCCTAGGCTTAAGCATACTAAATTAGACTAAACTCATTCTTCAATCTTGAATATTTCGTTCTTTTCTTCATTGAATTGGTTTGCTATATAGTTTCTTATTATTTCTTCCGTCACTGTTCCAACTGTGGCACAGAAATAGCCTCTCGCCCACAAATGTTGCCCCCAATATCTTTTTTTCAATTCTGCAAATTCGTCCTGCAAAAGTCTTGATGATCGTCCTTTTAAGTACTGCAGAATTTTACTAGGTGCAAGACTTGGAGGACATGACAATAATAAATGAATATGGTCTTTCCCTACGCTTCCCTGCAAGATCGTAATGCCTCTTGCTTCACACCCTTGCCTTATTAGTTCCCTCGTTCTTATTGCAATGGGTCCATATAAGATTTTATATCGATATTTTGTTACCCATATGACATGATACTTGATGTTGTAAACATCATGACTACTTTTTTTATATCCATCCATACTCTCACCTCATTTTCAAGTATGGACATGGAATGGGAAGGCTAAAAGCGTATACCGTCTAAAGACGGTGGAGTTGGACCACGCATTTGTAAATTAAATTAGGTGAACGTGGGGCAATCATTAGTATTACTGCTTACGTGGCTCTTTCAATAATAAAATTAGTGATTGGTTATATTAGTTATTCTACAGCTTTAAAAGCAGATGGTTTAAACAATACAACCGATATCATCGCCTCTTTTGCGGTACTCATCGGACTGAAACTTTCACAAAGGCCACCTGATCATGACCATGGCTATGGCCATTGGAAGAGCGAAACAATCGCATCAATGGTTGCCTCTTTTATTATGTTAGCTGTTGGTTTGCAAGTCTTGATTGACGCCGTTGTATCGATATTTCAAGGTGGAAAAGAATCACCAGACATCGTTGCTGCCTATGTTGGCATTTTTCTATGTGTAAAATATTTCTCGGGACCAATTGCTGGTAAAAAAAGAGAAGGCACTCTATCATAAATGTACGCTGACCAAGGCGAAATACATTTAGAAAGAGGCCTTCTCATGGAAAAAATTATAACAAAAATATACAAATTAATAAAGGAAAGTGAAAATCTAATAATCCTTGAAGAACGTCTTCAGCTTTTGATGTATGAGGTTTTTTCTCAACTCCTAGGGGAAGTATTTAATCATATGAACCAGGCAATTGTGAAGGAAAAACAGAAAGCGGATTGGAAAGTCGAACGAAATGATCCAAAGACTGTTCAGTTCACTTTTGGAACGATCCGATTTAATCATACGTTAATGCATGATAATGAAGGTCATCCAGTCTATCCTTTTGATGAATTATTGGGTTTGCGAAAACATCAGCGTTATAGTCCTCTGGTTGAGGTTAAGGTAGCTGAATTAGCCAGTCAAAACGCCTATAGGGAAGTGGCTCGAACCCTAAAAGAATGGACCGCTGTGACAATCAGCCATCAAACAGTGGGAAAGATGGTTAAGTCTGTGGGAGGAGCACAAGCGAAGGCGGATGAAGAATTAGTATTGGATTTGGAGGAAGCGGCCAGCTTACCAGAGGCAAAGAAAGTGGATTTTTTAATGGCTGAGGCGGATGGGGTATTTGTCCGAAGTACAAAGCGTAGAAAGAATATAGAGGTTCATCACGCCATTACATATGAGGGCTGGGATATCAATGGAAAACGTGTATCTTTGAGAGAGCCAAAGGTTATCATGACCACTCAGCGCACAGATGTGTTTTGGAGCCAAGTACAGGCCACTACGGCTCACCGCTATAGCTTGGAGAATACTCAAGTAGTGACCAATAGTGACGGAGGTCTGGGCTATACAGCTGACAAATTCCAAGGAGCCTTTTCACAATCTCGTTATAAGGTGTGGAATCAACTGGACTCTTACCATATTTCGCAATCACTAAATCGGACATTCGGGGTAAAAAGCGACTGGAAAGACAAGGTGAAAAAAGCCATTGACGATCATGATATGGATGCATTTACAGTGTGTTTAGACACATACGAAAGCACGCTTGAGGATTCAAAACAACTTGAGAAATTAAAAGCATTCCGTTGGTATATTGGTGGAAATTGGGATCGAATTTTTGATTGGAGAAATAAGGTTAAGAATCTGCCAGAGAATGCGAGAAACCTAGGAGCGATGGAGTCGAATCAGCGCCACGTCTCTTTTCGGATGAAAAAGAGAGGGATGCATTGGAGCTATGAGGGGGCTGAGGCAATGGTTAAAATTAAACAAGGTATTCTTAATCAAACCTTGAGAGAGGTATACCTTAAGCACCAGCATAAAAGCGCTAGAAAGCAGCGTGAAGTGAAGAAAGCGGTGAGAATGTCCCAGATTCTTCACCAGGCTACCCGGCCATCTATAGGAGCCAAAAACGGGAGAATCAGCTTACATGCCCCCCATTCGACCGCTATGGGGCAATTAGTTAAGAGTATGAGTTTATAACCTGCATGTTTTCATAAGGTTCGTGAGAACGTTATGAAAATGTGCAGGCCACCAAGCGGTAGCGCGGTAGGGAAGTCAGCGTACAAAAAGTGAGTGCCAGAAACCACGTGTCCAGAGCACTACCGAGAAAAACTTGACACATACGGCATTTTTGCAGCAATTGCGATGTATTTTGTTTATCGATACAATAAAAAATTGGCTATAAAAATAAACAGTAAAGCTGTGATGGCATCTGCAAAAGATAACATTTCCGATGCATGGGTAAGTATTGGAACCGCCGCAGGCATTTTTGGTTCTCAGTTAAATATGCCGTGGTTAGACCCGCTAACCGCTATTATTGTGGGATTATTAATATGCAAAACAGCTTGGGAGATTTTTAAGCAGGCATCCCATGAACTTTCCGATGGTTTTGATGAAAATAAAATCAAACAATACCGGGATGCAATGATAAAAATAAATGGAGTAAAGGGGATAAAGGAAATCAAAGGGAGAAACTACGGAAATAATGAAGTGTTAGACGTTGTAATCCTTGTAAATTCTACCTTAACAATCAATGAAGCTCATGACATTACGACCTCAATTGAAAAAGTCATGTTAAAAGATTACGGTGTATACCATGTTCATGTCCATGTAGAGCCAGATTAGGTCTGTCAAAAATGTTTGCAGAACAATACAATAAGTATAATGCTACATATAAACTAGACAATAAAAAAGGAGTTTCTTAGTTGTATGTCAACCACTCGAAGAAAGTTTAACCCAGAAGAAAAAGCGCAAATTGTACTGGAAATCCTAAAGGAAGAAAAGTCAGTTTCACAGCTCGCTTCTGAGCATGGGATCCATACCAATGTCCTCAACCGGTGGAAATCCGAGGTGGTACAAAACCTCTCACAGCTGTTTGTTGATGATCGTAAAGGTATCACCAAAATGAAAAAAGAATATGAACAACAAATCAATGAACTCTACGCCGAGGTTGGTAAGTTAACCACCCAATTGTCGTGGCTTAAAAAAAAATCTGGCCTCTAACTTTACTCGTGAAGAGCGTATTGATCTCATAGAATGGGATTGCTCCGAACACTCCATCCTCGTACAAGCGGATTTACTTAATCTAAACCGCACCAGTCTTTACTATAAGCCGGTCCCTCCCTCTCCGGAGGAAATTCGCCTCAAGCACCGGATTGATGAGCTATACACAAAGCATTCTTTTCTGGGCTATCGAAAGATAGCTGCCATTATGAATCGAGAAGGGGATCTTATTCACGAAAATACAGTAAGAAAGTACATGCGAGAGATGGGTATTATGGCTATCTATCCCGGTCCGAACCTTAGCAAACGGGATCTCCAGCACCGGATCTACCCCTACCTACTTCGAGGGCTAAACATTACTCAGCCCGACCAGGTTTGGAGTGTGGATATCACGTATATCCGGATGAAGCAAGGCTGGATGTACCTCTACGCCATCATGGATTGGTATTCTCGCTTCATTGTGGATTGGCAATTGGATCAAAGCCTTGAAATCGGGTTCGTATTAGAGACTATGAGAAGGGCGCTAGCCAAACGCAAACCCGCCATTATTAACAGTGATCAAGGGAGCCACTTTACCAGCCCACAGTACACAGATTTGCTAAAGGAGAACGAAATCCGCATCAGCATGGATGGCAAAGGCCGTGCAAAGGACAACATCGTTATAGAACGGTTCTGGCGTAGCCTGAAGTACAATGAGATTTATATCAACGACTATACTAGCCCGCGAGAAACGAGGCAAGGTGTGGAACGCTATATCCATCTACACAACCACTACTTACCACACCAGTCATTGGATAACCATACACCAGCTGCTGTGTATAACCGGGATGTTGTACTGTTATCCACATGTGAATAACAGTAGCGGTGTTCGTCAAGAAAGTTGTCTTATATTTATATCTAAACTTAAAAAATCCTACCGCGCTTCGCTTGCTGCCCTCTTCATAAAAGATTCGTTCTAACGAACCAATCTTTTATGAAGAGGATGAAATTTTACCAACATTTCAGCGCTTTGGGGTGATCTTGGGTGTAGGAGGAAACCATTTCTCCCACGCCTTCGCTTATACTATGTCCTCCACCTGTGGACAATATCTAATTGGCGCTATTCCCCTCAATTTCCATACAGGAAGAGGAGATCAAGACCCTTGTATTATAGAAATATCTAAGTAATTTAATCTTGTATACACCTTAATTTTTCAAAAAAACTGTCTTGACTTCTTGTAGCACCATAAAGTATCATAAAATTCACATAAATAGACATCAACAAAAAGATTATTAAATTTGATTTATTACATTTATGCACAGGTAGTTCATAAAGAGGCTTAGTAATCAATGCAAAACAAGATGTTGCCTCTTTATGAAACCCTATTTTTATTCGTTAACTTTTAGTAACCGCAGGCTATTTAAAGTTACAAGCAAAGTTGCTCCCATATCGGCAAATATTGCTATCCACAAAGTTAACCAACCAGGTATGACGAACAATAAGGCTATTAATTTAATAGCAAGTGAAAAAGTAATGTTTTGCTTTATGATCGCCAAAGCCCTACGGCTCAACTTAATTGTATACGGCAATTTACTTAGATCATCGGACATTAAAGCGATATCTGCTGTCTCTAATGCTGTATCTGTTCCTGCACCACCCATTGCCACACCAACAGTAGAAGCTGCAAGTGCCGGTGCATCGTTCACTCCATCTCCAACCATCGCCACACTATGATGGGTGGTACGAAGCTCTTTAATAAGGGTTAACTTATCTTCAGGAAGCAAATCCGCTTTTATGTCGGAAACGCCAATTTCGTTTCCAATCACTTCTGCGGTTCGTTGATTATCACCTGTCAACATCACAGTTTTTTCAATTCCGAGTTGATGAAGTTTGCTTATTACCTCTTTTGATGATTCCCGAATTTCATCAGCTACGGCTATAAAAGAAAGGATTTCCTTTTCTGTTCCTAACACCATGACCGTTTTTCCTTGTGTCTGAAACTCTGTGATTTTTTGTTTTCGATCACTAGTCATCTTTCCATGTAGTTCTTCAAACAAATTTGGACTTCCAACATAATACAATTGGTTATTGATTGTTGCTTTTACACCTTTACCTGTAATTGATTGAAAATCCTTTACTGATACATCATTAAAATTTAATCCCTTTTCTTCGGCTTTTTTCATAATCGCTGAGGCAAGGGGATGCTGTGATCCTTTCTCAATGGCTGCTGTAATGGCCAGTAATTCATTTTCATGACCACCATACGATAGGATGTCGGTTACAGCCGGAACCCCTTTTGTTACTGTTCCTGTTTTATCAAAAGCAATAACCTTTAAGGCACCTGCATCTTCCAAGTAAATACCACCTTTAATTAGAACCCCATTTCTAGCAGCATTTCCTATTGCCGTTACAACTGTAACAGGAGTGGAAACCACCAATGCACATGGACAACCCACCACTAATACAGCTAACCCTTCATAAATCCATTTGTTCCAGTCCCCTCCAAAAAACAGTGGAGGAACAACAACAATTAGTAAAGCGAATACGATAATCACTGGCGTATAATATTTCGCAAATTTATCAACAAATGCCTGAGAGGGTGCTCGTTCTGCTTGGGCTTCTTCGACTAAATGAATGATTTTTGAAATCGTTGTGTCTTCTACTCGTTTTGTTACTTTTACTTCTAATAATCCTTCTTCATTTAACGTGCCAGCAAAGACTTCATCCTCTATCGTCTTTGTTACTGGAACACTTTCTCCTGTAATGGCAGCCTGATTTAACGTGGATGTACCTTTTATGATGATTCCGTCCATCGCTAATTTTTGACCTGGTTTAACAAGCATAATATCGCCAACTTGGATTTCTTCAACGTGAACCATTTTTTCTTCATTTCCGCGGCGAATTAGCGCTTCTTTTGGAGCAATATCGATCAATGTTTCGATGGATTGACGAGCTTTATCCAATGAATAGCGTTCCAACGCTTCACTAATGGCAAATAAGATCACTACAGTTGCCCCTTCGCCCCATTGGCCGATGATTGCAGCACCTAAAATTGCAATTGTCATAAGGGTGTTCATATCAAAATTTAAACGAGTTACATTTTTGAGACCTTTGATGAAGAGAGAATGTCCGCCAATGAAAATGGATGCTGCATAACCAATCGTCGGAAGAACATGTTCCTCGCCATATTGTTTGCCCATGAACCAACTAAACAAAAGCAATACAGCCGAAAGATACACTTTTCTATTTTCTTTTTGTTTCCAGAATGCTTCTCGCTCGACCTTTTGCTCATTTTCTTCTCGTATTTTCAAGTTTTCAAAAGCACCTGCTTTTTCAAGTGCTTCTATAGTTGTATTTCCAGTAACCGTTATTTTAGAAGCACCAAAATTAACTTTTGCATCGAAAACACCATCCAGGTGTTTCACGTTCGTTTCGAACGTTTTTGCGCAGCCAGCTCAAGTGAATCCTTGGACACGATATGTTTTTGTTTCGTGTTCATCCATTAATGCAGTTTGTTCAGACATTAACTTTCACTTCCTTTTTATGGGCTAATGCAATTGTCATGAGTTGCTTGATTTGTTCATCCTCTAACGAATAAAACGCCAATTTTCCCTGTTTTCTATACTTTACTACCCCTTGCTTATAAAGAGATCGCAAGTGGTGGGAAGCATTTGCAACGGTAACACCTAAAATATTGGCCAGATCACAAACACATAGCTCTTCATTTTTACACAATGCATAGGTAATTTTTGCCCTATTTTCATCAGCAATCACTTTAAACAATTGGGCAACATTCGAGATATCTACAGTTTTTAAATCGCCTTGTATTCGTTTTACCTTTTCCTCATCGTAACAATAAATCTCACAAGTATCATTTCGGTTCATTTTCTCACTCCATTTTCATTCAAGTGTAAATTTGAGTATAGTATATCCTTTTGAAAATTATTATTCAAGTCAACACTTGAATGAAAATGAAAAATGGGTGAATCCCCAATACATAACATTTTTCATATGAAGCAAAATAAAGGTAAAAAGGTGGTAATAGAATGGAGAATTGGTTTTCCATCATCCCGTTTCTTGTTGCTGTATTTGTGTCAATGGCTACTCGGCAAGTACTTGTGGGTCTTGGATTAGGGCTTTTAATAGGCTCATATTCATTAAAACCAGGGATTTTTAATTCCATATCAAAAATGAGTCAATATGTGATTACGGCCATTTCCGATAAAGACAATTTACGGATCATTGTGTTTTTGTTCGTTTTTGGCGGTCTTGTAGGAATGATGCAAATTGCTGGGGGAATTAAAGGATTTGCAAAAACGGTAGAAAAGCGAATCAAGTCGGAACGAAGCGCTTTAATCGTTACTTGGGCTACCATTCTTGTTACCTTTATGGACTGTGAATTCAGAATTATGACGACAGGACCTGTTATGAAAGCTGTAAAATCTTCAGTAAATGTTGTGAGGTCAAAACTTGCTTATACAATTGACGTTTCAACCGTACCAATTATTGTCCTTATACCTGTAGCCACCACTTATGCCGGATATATGGTCTCCGTTGTAGGAGGTGCTTTGAATCAGGCTAATATCCAGCGCTCCCCTTATCAATTGTTTTTAGCGAGTATCCCTTTCAATTTTTGGGCAATATCGATTGTTGCAATTGGTTTATTTTCAGTTATAACAGGGAGATATATTGGCAAAGGAATGGAGTTATCGAATGGGCATGCAGAATTGAACGATGAAGAGGATGTACATAGAGAAAGCATTGAGGCGGAATTAGAGAATGTAAATCCAAAAGCTTTAAACCTAATTTTACCTTTATTGCTGTTGTTAATTAGCACTTTTTATTTAATATGGAAAGATGGCCTTGATAAAGGTGCCAAATCGTTTATTGATGCGTTTCAACAAGCTGATGCAACTCAAGCAATGTTAATTGCCCTTTTTTTGACAATCATTTTTGCATTAGTTTTATTTCTTTTACGAAAAGAAAAACTTTCGGAACTAATGTTTCACTTTGTTGATGGCGGCAATCAATTAATTATGGCCATTATTCTGCTCGTCCTCGTTTGGGCACTGGCAAATATGGCAGAAGACCTTGGTTTTTCAAAATTTATAACAGGAACAGCTGGGACTTTTCTTCCAAAATCATTTGTACCTGTATCGATTTTTTTATTTGGATCCCTCATAGCCTACTTTATCGGATCTTCATGGGGTACATGGGGACTATTGATGCCGCTTGCAATATCTTTAGCAGATGCCACAGGAGCCTCCTTACCCATTGCAGTAGCCGCAGTGTTTGCCGCTGGTTCTTTTGGAGATTTCACTTCACCGTTAGGCGAGACAACGGTGACAACTGCATCTGTTTTTGATTTACCTGTCGTAGACTACGCAAAAGCTAAATTTACTTCTTCCATAACAGCTGTAGGTATTTCAGCTATTCTATTTGTCATTGTAGGTTTTCTTTTTTAAAGCTTTAGCCATTTTCGATGGTTTTTGCTAAATTTCACACATTTAAAGCATAAGAATAATTTTTGTATAAGCGCTTTATTCTTACTTCTTTTAATTTGTATACAAGGTAGGTTATGTATGAGAGGACAACTTTTGTCGACACCGCATCTACTGTTAATTATTTTTGCCGTCATTGGTGGAATATCCGCTCGTTTAGTCATTTTAAAAGAAGATTACCGGCAATATCCAACCTATCCAAATGGATATCTTAGCCAATTGGCTTTGGGAGTTGTTGCAGCTACTTTGGGGGCCGTTTTTGTCCCCGCAATTGTCACAAATAATTTGACGGCAGCGACATTCCTGGCACTTGCTATTACTCAGTTTCAAGGGGTACGAAGATTAGAACAAGATAGTTTAAAATCGTTAGATGAAACCGAGTATACAAAACGTGGAAGTGCCTATATTGATGGGATTGCTAAAACTTTTGAGGCAAGAAATTATATCGCATTATTTGTTGCGCTGACAATCAGCATTATTATGGAAGCGCTCGAGTACTTTCCTGTTTACATTCGGATTGGTTTAGGCTTACTTGGAGGTGGATCAATCTTTTTCGCTTTGGTTCGGTTCTCTAAAGGTAAAACCATTTCTGCTATTGCTGATGTACATCCTGCAAAAATACACATCAAAAATAACGAGCTATATGCGGATGATATCTTTGTATCGAACAGAATAGGAATTAGCCGAGGACAAGATATGATTTTACAAGAAGGACTAGCCGTTATTTTAACACCAAAGGAAAATCACTACCGGATAACGCTTGATAATTATGGACAAAGACAAGCGATATTATTTGAAATTACCCGCACTTTGGGGTTAAAAAGATATCATTTCACCCGTAAGGATTATGAAGATGGAAGAATTGCTTTTGTAGTTGTACCGATTATTCGTGATATAGACAGCATGATGTTATCAATTCTCCGTACGCCAATTCTTGAAACCGTTCAAAAGAATCATCAATTCATAAAAAATCGGGAGAAAACAAATGGGAGACATTAATATTTACGCCATCATTGCAACAAATGAACATACAAATGACCAAGTAAACGCCGGTAATGCCATTTTGCTTCGCGCAAAAGATGAAACAGAACAGCAGGCTTTAATGAGAGAAGTTGCCCTGGCTGTGCGAGGAGATGTCATTAAGTTAAGCAATGGCCTATTTATGATCTTAACTGCTGATCGGTAATCCTATTTAAATCAGAATAACCCCCTGCTGACTGAAGCAGGGGTTATTCTCCTTTACTTGATAAGGGATGACATCTGATATTTGAATTTCACCAGTATTTATGAGTATAATACTCATGTTTTAGTCACTTAACGCATACAAAACGATACGATATGTTCAAATGAAAAGGGGAGAATTTTTCATGATGTTGAAGCAGTTTTGTAAATGGTTGGTTATGTCAACTTTATTGATTTTCGCCCTAAGCAGCAGCCGCCTTGCTTTTGCTGCAAGCAATAACAGTAACGATCAAAGCATCAATGAAAAATATGGACTTCCGATTGTCGTTTATGGGGCAGCGCTTTCTCCTGCGCAAAAGGAGGAAGTGCGAAAGTTGCTCGGTGTGACGGATACAAGCAAAGTGACGGAAATCACCGTTACTGGACAAGATGCGGTCACCTATATAAAAGGCGATCCGCGTTCCAATATGTATTCTTCTGCCAAAATCACCCGCCAAGACCCGGGAACCGGGGTAATGATTAAGCAGGCGACCCCGGAGAATATCACGGAAGTAACTAATCAAATGTACGCGAACGCCCTCATCACCGCTGGAATAAAGGATGCCATCGTTGAGGTAGCTTCCCCTGTAAAAGTAAGCGGCCATTCGGCGCTTGTCGGCATCTACAAAGCGTATGATAGTGGAAAAGGGGCAGATTTAAACAAAGATCGAACGGAAGTGGCCAATGAAGAATTGAACTTGGCCACGAATTTGGCAAAAAAGGAAGGTTTGAATCAAGACAAAGTCAGTGAATTGTTAACCGAGATCAAAAAGGAAATTGCCGCAAAAAATCCGGCTACAAAAGACGAGATTGCCCAAATTGTTGATACTCAATTAAAGACGCTTTCGATTCAATTAAGTCCGCAAGACCGGCAGCTATTGATTGATTTGTTTGATAAAATGCGCCAATTGAACATCAATTTTTCCAATGTCCAGTCCCAGCTTGCCGATCTATCCAAAAACATTGAAAATCGTATTTCTCAAGCAGTAGGAGATAAAGGCTTTTTACAAGCGGTATCCGATTTCTTTAAACAATTAATCGACAGCATTAAACGTTTGTTTTCGTAAAGCAGGGAGCTCCCTGCTTTTTTTATCGCCGAAAAAAATTTTAAAAATGAAATAAATGAATAGCTCCTTTTTCTTGATGAATAATAATGTTGGCTGTGCCAAAGTTACTTGAAGGAGGACGATGAAATGCAAAACCAACAAGAGCCAATGCATCAAAATATGCATACAGGGGCTGTACCGCAGCAGTTGAACCATGGGGGACATGAGGTATTTGATGTTCACGAAGTACTGTCAGGATCAATCGGAACCCTTAATCAATATATGATGCTGCGGCAACACATTAAGGATCCGGAATTACGAGACATTCTTGATCGCCAATATCAATTCATTCAGGACGAATACACGAGTACAGTTGAGTGTTTCCAAACCGGAAAGGATCCTTCCAAGCCAACCCAAAGCTATAAAATGAACCAGGGAAATGACTTTGTGTATGGTTTAACGCCTTCACAGCCGAAAAAACCGATGCAATCGATGGCGGAAATCTCCGATGAATTCATTTCCGGCGCCATGCTTGCCGCGTGCAAATCAAGTGCTTCGCATAAAACAATGGCTGCCCTGGAAACGACCAATCCGGTTGTGCGCCGCGTTTTGGCCGATTCGGTTCCAAATTGTATTGAAATGGCCTATGAGCTTTCGATTTATCAAAACAAACACCATTATTACCAAGTACCGCAACTTGCCCAGCAAGACATGATCCAAATGGTCAACTCATACGCACCTGCCCAAGGCATGCCGCAAACTTCGAACACGAATATGGGCATGAATATGAAGCATTAACAAGATTTTAAAAGAAGGACGCGAGGAGCGTCCTTTTTTTCTTACTTTGCGGTCAACATGTGTAAAAGTACTATTTTACCCTTTCTTACGGTAGAGCAAAAGAAACGCAGATGCAATCCAAAGGTCGATGAGGAGGGGCTTCAAGGCCCGTCAACCGCAAAAAACCCGTCCCAAGGTCGATAAGAAGCCCCTTCAAGGCCCGTCAACCGCAAAAAACCCGTCCCAAGGTCGATAAGAAGCCCCTTTAAAGCCCATTAACCGCAAAAAACCCGCCCCAAGGTCGATAAGAAGCCCCTTTAAAGCCCATCAACCGCAAAAAACCCGTCCCATGGTCGATAAGGAGCCTCTTCAAGGCCCGTCAACCGCAAAAAACCCGTCCCATGGTCGATAAGGAGTCCCTTTAAAGCCCATTAACCGCAAAAAACCCGCCCCAAGGTCGATAAGAAGCCCCTTTAAAGCCCATCAACCGCAAAAAACCCGTCCCAAGGTCGATAAGAAGCCCCTATAAAGCCCGTCAACCGCAAAAAACCCGTCCCAAGGTCGATAAGAAGCCCCTATAAAGCCCATCAACCGCAAAAAACCCGTCCCAAGGTCGATAAGAAGCCCCTTTAAAGCCCATCAACCGCAAAAAACCCGTCCCAAGGTCGATAAGAAGCCCCTTTAAAGCCCGTCAACCGTGGAAAACCCGTCCCAAGGTCGATAAGAAGCCCCTATAAAGCCCGTCAACCGCAAAAAACCCGTCCCAAGGTCGATAAGAAGCCCCTTCAAGGCCCGTCAACCGCAAAAAACCCGTCCCAAGGTCGATAAGAAGCCCCTTTAAAGCCCATTAACCGCAAAAAACCCGCCCCAAGGTCGATAAGAAGCCCCTTTAAAGCCCATCAACCGCAAAAAACCCGCCCAAAGGTCGATGAGAAAGCTCTTTTTCGAAAATGAATTTTTTAAAATATAAAAAGACTAACAACCAAGTTGCTAGTCTTTTTCCACCTATGTATGGTGGAGACGGTGGGACGTGCTCTTCCATGCTTTCGTCATGGCACTGACTATATCTTATTTCAATCCACATACCTATTTAGAATATGACAATGACTGTAAATAAAAACCACCAAATATGTATTTGGTGGAGACGGTGGGAATCGAACCCACGTCCAAAGATATCGGCACTTAAGCTTCTACGAGTGTAGTCGACATATTCGCGCTTCGCTGAGCCATATGCCTGTCGACAGGCGTCCGGTCAGCTAGCCTGGTTGTTCTCTTCCTTCATCCTCAGGCGGTGGAATCCGGCGTAGCCCACTATCGTTGAGTCCGCTACCCTACCACATGGGCGATGGAGGGGCGAACCGCTAAAGTGCTATTAGGCAGCTAAAGCGAAAGAGTTTTGTTGTTTGCCAGTTATGGCTTTGACGTTTTAACGAGGCCGATCCCCTCGACTCGCAACCTAAGCTCGAACTACCCCTGTCGAATCCGTAGCGTCCCCATTTTAAAATGGCAAGCCGCTTCTTCAGCATGCTTGACGTTCGGAAACTCAAGAATACTTGAGCTATAAGGCATTTGCCGCAACCCTTGCGACAGTTATTATTATAGCACAGTCACAAAAAAATTCAATTGTAAGTTTTTGTAAACCACGATGTTATCCTCTTTCCTGTGAGCACTGTGGTTACATCTTCTGCCGTTCGCGAAATGCCCGCTCGATTTCACGTTTCGCTTCTTTTTTCTTCAAATCTTCGCGCTTGTCGTAGTTCTTTTTACCCCTTGCCAAGCCAAGCAAAACCTTAGCATAGCCATTTTTTAAATAAACTTTTAACGGAACAAGGGCATAGCCGGTTTCTTTCGCTTCGCCAAATAGTTTGGAAATTTCCTTTTTGTGCAGCAGCAGCTTCCTTGGCCGTAACGGATCATGGTTATAACGGTTTCCCTGCTCATACGGGCTTACATGCATGCTGTACACAAACGCTTCACCATTTTGGATTCTCGCATACGAATCCTTTAAATTAACCCGACCCGCTCGGATCGATTTGATTTCCGTTCCTTGCAAAACAATTCCGGCTTCATACGTTTCTTCGATAAAATAATCGTGGTACGCCTTTTTGTTTTGAGCAACAGTTTTCCCCTCACCTTTTGGCATGATGTTTCTCACCTCTCGTTCCATTGTAGCAGATTTGCGTTTCAGCCGAAAGAGAGCCTTGCTTAAAAAGGCTCCCCGTGCATCAATTTACGGAATTTGGTGTTCCTTTCATTTTGCGCTTATCGCCGTTTTTTCCGCTTCGTGCTTTTTGCTTTCGGCACATTTTCGTAAAACTTCCGCTTCTTTTTCTTTGGTTTTTCTATCGAAGAGGAATCGCCATTCCGCTTGCGGCTTTCCTCCTGCTTGCCGCGTCGCGGTTTTTTCACATTGCTTCCTGTTTTAAACACTTTTGGCGCTTCCGTACGCTCTCTTCTGCGGGTGCCTTTCATGCCAACAATTTCAAAATCAATCGAGCGCTCATCTTTATTTACTTTGACAACTCGAACCGTAATTTCGTCGCCAATGCGGAAGACGTTGCCTGTCCGCTCGCCGATCATCGCATAGAGGCGCTCATCGAAACGGTAGTAATCATCGGTCATATAACTGACGTGAACAAGACCTTCAATCGTATTCGGCAGTTCAACAAACATGCCAAAGTTGGTGACCGAGCTGATAATCCCGTCATATTCTTCACCAATTTTATCTTCCATGTATTCCGCTTTTTTCAGCTCGTCCGTTTCCCGCTCGGCATCCACGGCACGGCGTTCCATTTTAGACGAGTGCTCGGCAATCTCCGGCAGACGTGCATTCCATTTTTCTCGTGTTGCCTCATCAAGCTTGCCTTCGATTAAATACGTCCGAATCAAGCGGTGCACAATCGTGTCCGGATAGCGGCGGATCGGCGATGTAAAATGCGTGTAGAATTCCGTCGACAAACCAAAATGCCCCAAGCTTTCAGGATCATATTTGGCCTGCTGCATCGAACGAAGCATCACCGTTGAAACAACCATTTCTTCCGGCTTCCCCTGAACTTCCTCGATGATTTCTTGAAGTGCCCTTGGATGAACCTCATTTGCTGTACCTTTGACAATATAGCCGAAATTGGTGATAAACTCGAAGAATCTCCTTAATTTGTCCTCTTTCGGATCTTCGTGAATCCGGTAAATAAACGGCACATCCATCCAGTGAAAATGCTCGGCAACCGTTTCGTTTGCCGCCAACATGAATTCCTCAATCAGCCGCTCCGCTACCGACCGTTCGCGCAAGACAACATCTGTCGGCTTCCCCTCTTCATCGACTAAAACCTTTGATTCTTTAAAATCAAAGTCGATTGCCCCGCGTTTCATCCGCTTTGCCCGTAAAATCGCTGCCAACTCTTCCATCAATTCAAACATCGGTACAAGCGATTCATACCGTTTGCGAGTTTCTTCCTCTTGATCGACCAAAATTTTATTCACATCCGCATACGTCATCCGCTCCGTTGTTTTTATGACACTTTGAAAAATTTCATGATCGACAACGGTACCATCTGGCGTAATTTCCATTGTGCAGGACAGGGTCAAGCGGTCGACCTTTGGATTCAACGAACAAATCCCATTGGATAAACGGTGCGGAATCATTGGGATGACTCTGTCAACCAAGTAAACACTCGTCGCTCTTTCTTCCGCTTCCCGGTCGATTGGCGTTCCTTCTTTTACATAATAACTGACATCCGCGATATGTACGCCAAGCGTATAATTGCCATTTTCAAGCTTTGTGACCGTTACGGCGTCATCCAAGTCTTTCGCGTCTGCACCGTCAATTGTGACAATGACTTCATTGCGTAGATCGCGTCGATTGGCCATTTCGCTTTCATCTATCGTATCAGGCGTTTCATTTGCCTGCTGGAGCACTTCTTCTGGAAATGCAAGCGGCAGCCCATGTTTATGGATCACAGAAAGAATATCGACGCCCGGGTCATTTTTATGACCAAGGATCTCAATAATTTCTCCTTCAGCACTTTTTCTTCCTTCTGGGTAGGTGGTCAGCTTGACGACAACTTTATGACCCTCAACAGCTCCCATTGCAGCGGATTTTGGTATAAAAATGTCGCTTGCAAATTTTTTATCATCGGGAATCACAAAGCCGAAATGCTTGCTCTCCACATATGTTCCAACAATCTGTTGAATCCCCCGTTCCAGGATGCGAATAATGCTTCCTTCGCGGCGCTGGCCGGAGCTCTCTCCTGAAACGCGAACCAATACTGTATCGCCATGCATAGCATTGTTCGTTTCGGTTGGCGGGATAAAAATATCATCCATCCCCGGCTCGTCCGGAACGACAAAGGCAAACCCCTTAGCGTGCCCAGTCAGGTTGCCGCGGATTAAATTCATTTTTTGCGGCAGGCCATAACGGTTGCTGCGCGTCCGGACAACGAGCCCTTTTTCTTCCATATATACAAGTGCTTTGACAAAATCTTTGAAATCACTCGAGTCCTCGATTTCAAACGCCTGCTCTAACTCTTGAACGGTTAATGGCTTGTATGCCTCATCTTTCATATAGTGCAAAAGTTTCTCTACATGGCCTTTTATTGCTTCCTCCAAGCGTATCCCTCCTCAGGATGCTTTTTTAGCGAATCAAACATGAATATGGACAAATTCTGAACGCCCAATGAACAGGATAAGGAATTCTTCGGAAGCTTCATCATCGCACGAAGGAAAAGCGACACCTTTTCGAGGACGTCCTAGTAAGAAGAGTGCCACAGGATGCGGCGTCAACGAGCGTGATCCATTCAACTACGTCTCATGAACCGTCCAAAGGGCTTGCCAATCGGCGAATTATCGGTTATACGGTCCAGTCGAGTCTTTCCAAAAATGCATAGACATCCTCGTGAAGCTGGTCTCGCTCCTTATCCAGTGTAATGACATGTCCAGATTCTTCGTACCATTTGATTTCTTTCAAATCTGATTCAACTTCATTGTAAATAATAGTGGCACTGTCCGGATTGATCATTTGATCATGGCGGGCCTGGACGACAAAGATCGGTGCATAAACATGGTCCACATGTTCACGGACGTCCGCAATCAATTTCTGCAATGCTTTTAATGTATTCATCGGTTGAAAAGCATCCATTTCGTTTTCGATTTCATCCGGTGTTTTCCCTTCCCGTTTTTTAAATTCGCGGGCATATTCCAAAACTCCTTGATACATCACGTCTTCACTTTTGATATACATCGGTGCACACATGGGGATAATTCCCTTTATAGGTACAGTGTAACCTAATTTCAAGGAAAATACGCCGCCTAATGAGAGGCCGGCGACTGCTATTTCATCATACCCTTTATTTTTTAAAAAATGATAGCCGTTTATGACGTCCTGCCACCAATCTTCCGGTCCGGTATGAACAAGTTCTTCCGGCGGAACTCCGTGTCCTTTGTAATGAGGCGCATGGCTTGTGTAGCCCTTTTTTTCTAAAAAACGGCCCAGCATCCTGACGTCCGCAGAGTTTCCAGTAAATCCATGCAATAACAAGACGGCCCGTTTTCCTGCCTCAAATGTAAATGGCTGTGGTGTTGTGACTTTCATTGCAAAAATTCCCCTTTCTGTCCTACTTTAGTTTTAGCAAACGGGCGGGGAACAATCCAGAAATACGGCTTGGAGTGGCGCCTGAATGTGTTTTGTCCATACAAAAAACCCGGCTCTTATGGATAGCCAGGTTTTACAGTCACTATTAAATTTTAAAATAAGTAACAGCTAGCGCCAGCAAGAAGAACAGCACGGATAAAACAACGGTAATTCGGTGCAGAATCAAATCGATTCCCCGTGCCTTTTGTTTTCCAAACAACTGCTCCGCGCCCCCAGAAATCGCTCCGGATAATCCAGCGCTTTTACCAGACTGAAGAAGTACAATCACAATAAGGGCAACACTTACGATGACTAATAATGTAACAAATAATGCATGCATGTAGGACACCTCCTGTTACAACGTACATTTCGCATTATTTTAAATGTACCATAATCCGTGCTTTTTCACAATAGAAGGAATCGGTTTCGTATCATTCCGCTGTTTTTTCATGCTCTGGAAGTAAGTATTATCCAACAACGCCTCTTTTGGTGCGGGGCAGACATTTCTACAACCTGATCGATCGAGAATCAATATTCAAATCAACAGATTTTTCGACAATCGCGTCGAATCCGCCTCCATTTGCGTCGAATTCCTCCTAAATCATGTCGAATCCGCCTCCGATTGCGTCGAATTCCTCTATAACCACGTCGATTCCGTCTCCATTTGCGTCGAATCCTCTGAAATTACGTCGAATCTACCTCCTTTTGCGTCGAATCCCTCTGAAATCACGTCGAATCCGCCTCCATTTGCGTCGAATCCCTCTGAAATCACGTCGAATCCGCCTCCATTTGCGTCGAATCCACCTGAAATCACGTCGAATCTGCCCCCATTTGCGTCGAATCCCTCTGAAATCACGTCGAATCCGCCTCCATTCGCGTCGAATTCTTCTATAACCACGTCGAATCGGTTCAAAATCGCTTACGAGCAAAAAAACAAGGCGCTCATACGTCTATGAGCGCCTGATTTCGGAAACGGGCCGCATTCAATCCCCGCAGCCTTTTCGCAAAAATTACTTGCTTAAGTTGTAGAAAGATTTAATTCCGTTAAAAATAGCTGTTTCGCCAAGATTATCTTCGATGCGAAGCAATTGGTTGTATTTCGCGATCCGGTCAGTACGGGAAGCGGAGCCTGTTTTGATTTGGCCAGCGTTTGTCGCCACGGCGATATCAGCGATTGTGCTGTCTTCTGTTTCACCGGAACGGTGAGAAATAACCGCTGTGTAACCTGCGCGCTTCGCCATTTCAATGGCATCAAACGTTTCAGTAAGGGTACCGATTTGGTTTACTTTGATTAGGATTGAGTTTGCTATGCCTTTTTCAATCCCTTCAGCAAGCTTCTTCGTGTTTGTTACGAATAAGTCGTCGCCAACTAATTGAACTTTTTTGCCAAGGCGCTCGGTTAAAAGCTTGTGGCCTTCCCAGTCGTTTTCGTCTAAGCCGTCTTCGATTGAAATGATTGGGTATTTTGCAACAAGCTGCTCGTACCAGTCCACCATTTCAGCAGACGTTTTGACAACACCCTCACCAGCAAGATGGTATTTACCGTCTTCTTTGTTGTAAAACTCAGAAGACGCAGCGTCCATTGCCAACATTACTTCTTCACCAGGCTTGTAGCCGGCTTTTTCAATTGCTTCGACAATGGTTTGCAGAGCTTCTTCGTTCGATCCTAGGTTTGGTGCAAAACCGCCTTCGTCGCCAACAGCGGTGTTATAACCTTTTGCTTTAAGAACGGATTTTAAGTTATGGAAAATTTCTGCTCCCATGCGCAATGCTTCTTTGAAACTTGGAGCGCCAACAGGCATAACCATGAATTCTTGGATGTCAACGTTGTTGTCAGCATGTTCGCCGCCGTTTACAATGTTCATCATTGGAACTGGAAGCTGCTTCGCGTTGAAACCGCCAAGGTATTGATATAAAGGAATGTCAAGGTAATCTGCGGCAGCGCGGGCAACAGCCATGGAAACACCAAGGATCGCATTTGCACCTAATTTTCCTTTGTTTTCTGTTCCATCAAGTGCGATCAGCGCATTATCTACGCCTACTTGATCAAGGACACTGTACTCACCGATCAGTTCTGGAGCAATTACGTCGTTTACGTTTTCTACTGCTTTTAATACACCTTTGCCAAGATAGCGTTCTTTGTCGCCATCGCGAAGCTCAACTGCTTCGTATTCGCCAGTAGAAGCGCCGCTTGGAACAAGGGCGCGTCCGAAAGCGCCGGACTCAGTCGTTACTTCAACCTCAACAGTCGGATTACCGCGGGAATCTAATACTTCACGTGCATATACATCAACAATAAATGGCATTTGTATCTCTCCTTATTTTCAAAAAATTATTTTTCGATAATGGTTTTTCCAGTCATTTCAACCGGCTGCTGAATCCCTAATAGATCAAGCATCGTAGGGGCTAGGTCGGCTAAAATGCCGCCATTACGCAATTCAATTCCCTTCTTCGTTACAATGACAGGAACTGGATTTGTCGTGTGTGCGGTCATTGGATTCCCTTCAAGGGTTACCACTTCATCCGCATTTCCGTGATCGGCTGTGATGATCGCTACACCGTCTTTTCCAAGAATGGCATCAATGACTTTTCCTAAGCACTCATCCACTGCTTCAATCGCTTTAATGGTCGGCTCAAGCATACCGGAGTGCCCCACCATATCCGGGTTTGCAAAGTTCAAAATGATCGCATCGAATTGATCTTCGCTGATTGCTTTTAAAAGTGCATCGGTTACTTCATACGCACTCATTTCCGGTTTCAAATCATAAGTGGCAACCTTTGGCGAATTGATTAAAATCCGTTCTTCACCAGGAAACTTATCTTCGCGACCGCCGCTCATAAAAAATGTAACATGCGGATATTTTTCCGTTTCGGCAATGCGCAACTGCTTTAAACCATTTTGCGATAAAACTTCTCCAAGTGTATTGTCCAAGTTGGTTGGTTTAAAGGCAACATAGCCTTTCACCGTTTCGCTGAAATGCGTTAAGCAGACAAAGTAAAGATCTTTCGGATGTTTTGGTCCGCGGTCAAACGAGCGGAAGTCGTCATTCGTAAATGTATTGGAAATTTGAATCGCTCTATCCGGGCGGAAATTGTAAAAAATAACGGAATCATTATCTTGAATCGTTGCAACAGGTTGTCCATCATCTCTTGTGATAACAGACGGAATTACGAATTCGTCAAAAATTCCGTGTTCATATGAATCTTTTATCAAATCATGTGGATTGGTGTAAGCAGGGCCTTCGCCGTATACCATTGCGCGATAAGACTTCTCAACGCGCTCCCAGCGCTTGTCGCGATCCATGGAATAATAGCGGCCAGAAATCGTTGCAAACTCGCCAACACCGTACTCTTTCATTTTGTCCAGCGTTTGCTGAATATATGTTTCAGCCGTTTGCGGACCTACATCGCGGCCGTCAAGAAAAGCATGGACATACACTTTCTTCAAACCATGATCGGCTGCAAGCTTCAGCAAGGCAAACATATGGCTAATATGGCTATGTACCCCGCCATCTGACAGCAATCCAAAAAGATGCAGTGCTGTATCATGCGTTTTCACATGATCAATCGCTCCAAGGAACGTTTCATTTTTTTGGAATTCCCCTTCACGAATCGCAATGCTGACACGCGTTAAGTTTTGGTAAACAATTCTTCCAGCTCCGATATTGGTGTGGCCCACCTCGGAGTTGCCCATTTGCCCGTCCGGCAGGCCAACTGCCTCACCGCTGGCAAACATTTGCGCATGCGGGAACTCGTTCCAATACCGGTCAAAATTCGGTTTTTTCGCTTGAGCTACTGCATTGCCTTTTGTTTCATTTCTGCAGCCAAAACCATCTAGGATGATCAAGGCAACTGGAGATTTACTCATAACGACCTGCCTCCACTAATTGTAAAAATGATTGTGCCTCAAGGCTTGCGCCGCCAACAAGAGCACCATCAATATCCGGCTGTGCCATGTATTCTTTAATATTTCCCGGCTTTACACTGCCGCCATATTGAATGCGAACCGCCTCTGCCACATCCGGTGAACAAACTTCTGCAACAACTTGGCGAATATGGGCACAGACTTCATTTGCATCAGCAGCTGTTGATGATTTCCCAGTGCCAATTGCCCAGATCGGTTCGTATGCAATGACCGTTTGTTTTACTTGTTCATCGGTTAAACCAGCTAATGCGTTTTTGATTTGGCCGGCGACGAACTCATTTGTTTCACCATTTTCGCGCTGTTCAAGTGTTTCACCGCAGCAAATAATCGGTGTTAAATGATGCTTAAAAGCAGCTTTCGCTTTTTTATTTACGGATTCATCGGTCTCATTGAACATTTCGCGGCGTTCGGAATGGCCAATAATCACATACTGAACGCCAAGATCTGCTAAAGCAACAGGGCTGATCTCTCCTGTAAAGGCTCCGCTTTCTTCAAAGTGCATATTTTGCGCGCCAATTGCTACATCTGTTCCTTTTACCGTTTCTACAAGAGCAGGCAAGAACAATGCTGGAGCACAAATGACCGATTCCACTTCCGTCTTGCTTGGAACAGAATTTTTGACTTCTTCCGCGAAGCTTTTTGCTTCCGCAAGTGTTTTGTTCATTTTCCAGTTACCTGCAATAATCGGTTTTCTCATTCTGGCACATCCTTTCTGTAAAAATTATTTATCGTTTAAAGCGACAACGCCTGGAAGTTCTTTTCCTTCCATGAATTCAAGCGATGCACCGCCGCCAGTCGAAATATGACTCATCTTATCTGCTAAGTGGAATTTTTCAACAGCTGCAGCTGAATCCCCGCCGCCAATGACTGAATAGGTACCTTCAGCATCAGCCAGTGCCTGAGCAACAGCTTTCGTCCCTTTTGCAAAAGCATCTAATTCAAATACGCCCATTGGTCCATTCCAAATCACCAATTTCGATTTTTGGATGACATCACGGTAAATTTCTTGCGTTTTTGGTCCAATATCAAGAGCTTCCCAATCGGCAGGAATTTCTTCGATGGATACAACTTTTTTATTCGCATCTTCTGAAAAATCATCAGCAACGATGACATCGACAGGCATGTAAAAATTCACGCCTTTTGCCTTTGCCTTTTCCATAAATGAATGGGCCAGATCGATTTTATCCGCTTCAAGAAGCGACTTGCCTACTTCATGGCCTTGTGCTTTAACGAATGTATAGGCCAATCCGCCGCCAATAATTAAATTATCCACTTTATCAAGAAGGTTCTCAATCACGCCGATTTTGTCTTTCACCTTTGCACCGCCAATGATGGCTGTAAACGGACGATCAGGATTCGAGAGAGCTTTCCCCAATACATCCAATTCTTTTTCCATTAAAAATCCTGCTACAGCTGGCAGATGGTGGGCAATTCCTTCTGTTGAAGCGTGAGCGCGGTGGGCAGCACCAAAGGCATCATTCACATAGACATCGGCAAGCTCTGCAAATGCTTTTGCCAATTCCGGATCATTCTTTTCTTCACCAGGGTAGAAGCGAACGTTTTCCAAAAGAAGTACATCCCCGTTTGCCATTGTGTCAATCAGTGCCTTGACGGAGTTGCCGTACGCTTCATCCGCTTTTTTTACTTCTTTGCCAAGCAGTTCTCCAAGGCGGGCAGCTACAGGGGTTAAGCGCATTTCTTCGACCACTTTTCCTTTTGGACGGCCAAGGTGGCTTGCCAAAATCACTTTTGCTCCTTGCTCTGTCAAGTATTGAATCGTTGGCAAAGCGGCGCGAATTCTTGTTTCGTCAGTGATTTTCCCATCCTGCATCGGTACATTGAAATCAACACGGCAAAATACACGTTTTCCACTTACTTCAACATCTTTTAAGGTTTTCTTATTCATCTGAAAAAGGACCTCCTCAATTTAGGGGAAAATGGAAAGGGGAGAGGGGAATCCTCCCCGCTCCCCTTTTAAAAGCATTCTAATCACGATTATCATTATAGATGTTCTTGGATATGAATTCCAAGCCCATTCTTTGAAAAATTAAAGTCCTTTTGAAGCGATATAGTCAACAAGGTCAACAACACGGTTTGAGTAACCAACCTCGTTATCATACCAAGACAATACTTTTACCATGTTTCCTTCGATCACCATTGTTGATAATGCATCGATTGTAGAAGATGCTGTGCAGCCATTGTAGTCACGAGAAACCAATGGAAGGTCGCTGTAATTTAAGATCCCTTTTAACGGGCCTTCTGCAGCTTCTTTTAGCGCAGTGTTTACTTCTTCAACTGTAACGTCTTTGTCCAATTCAGCAACTAAGTCAACGATTGACACGTTTGGTGTTGGAACGCGCATTGCCATACCGTTTAATTTTCCTTTTAATTCAGGAAGAACCAATGCAACAGCTTTTGCAGCACCAGTAGAAGTAGGAATCATGTTCTCAGCAGCAGCACGGGCGCGACGGTAGTCTTTGTGTGGCAGGTCAAGGATTTGCTGGTCATTTGTATAAGAGTGAACAGTTGTCATCATACCGCGTTTGATGCCGAACTGGTCGTTTAACACTTTTGCAAATGGTGCCAAGCAGTTTGTTGTACAAGATGCATTCGAAATCACATGATGGTTTGCAGCATCGTATTTGTCTTCGTTAACACCCATAACAATGGTAATGTCTTCGTTGTTTGCAGGTGCAGAGATAATGACTTTCTTCGCGCCAGCTTCCAAGTGCTTTGCAGCATCTTCGCGTTTTGTAAAGCGGCCGGTAGATTCAACGACTACTTCTACGCCAAGGTCTCCCCAGCCAAGTTGTGCAGGATCGCGCTCTGCGATAACTTTTACTTTTTGGCCGCCAACAACCAAATATTCACCATCAACGGTAACATCTTCTGCAAGAGTCCCATGAACGGAATCATATTTTAAAAGATGTGCAAGCATCTTTGCATCTGTTAAATCATTGATTGCAACGATTTCAACATTTGAATTTTTAAGAGCTGCACGGAACACATTGCGTCCGATACGTCCAAATCCATTAATACCTACTTTAACTGTCATGAGAAATTTCCTCCTTTTTTGTGATGCAGAATTAAAATTTATTTAAAAAGGGGTTACCCTTTTAATAACTGGTTTGCCGCACCTTCATCGGTGATTAAAATCGTGGATGAAGGAGCTTGCTTCAGATAGGCGCGGATCGCTTTTGCCTTCGACTTCCCGCCTGCGACCGCAATCACATTTGGAATGCGTTCGAGATCATCGAGCTGCAGGCCAATGGTTGCGACTTTATGGACAATTTCGCCCGCTTCGTTGAAGTAATAACCAAACGCTTCCCCGGTTGCTTTTTCCTTTTTGATTTTTTCCAAATCTTCAGGGCTCGTTTTTCGGCGTCTGGCCATTGTCATAGCATCTCCAATCCCGTGCAAAACCATGCTTGCCGACTGGATCAGACCGAGTACTTCATGAATGGCTGGCTCTCTGATCAATGATTCATAAATGTCCGGGCTGACCTGATCAGGGACATAGAGAACCCGATGCCTGGAGTTGGTATGTGCCGCCATATTGGAGCAAATCGTGTTTGCCTGATTCTGGACGTCTTCGCCGATTCCGCCGCGTGCCGGGACAAAAAGCAATTTCTTTTCGCCAAGTTCAGGGGTAAGCATTTCAGCAACGGCAGCCATCGTGGAGCCGCCAGTCACAGCGATGATATTTTCTCCGTTTAGCAGCACTTTCATGCAGGATGCACAAGCCTTCCCAAGCTCATTTTTAACCATTGGAGACTCATCTACATCGCCCGGCACAATCATTACCCTATGGATCCCGAGCCGATGCTTTAGTTCCATTTCCATTACGTCTATACCCTTAATTTCCCGCATAATGCCTTCAAGATCTTCCAGCAAGTTCTTTCCTTCAAGCGTTAACCGCATTCCGGCACTGCCTGCTGTAAGTAAGTTTTGATCCTTAAGGAATTCTACCTCACTCCGAAGTGTTCTTTCTGTAAAACCAAGGCTTGCAGCAAGGCTTCGTCGGCCAACAGGTTGCATCAAACCTATGTACCTTAGAATGGAGTAGCGTTTCTGAATAACTTGTAAAAGATCGGGTAATAATTTTCGTTGAATATCAATAAATTCCCGCATGAATTCATGCCCCTTTAATTACATGTAGTTGGTCGGTTCACATCCCGCGTAGACGTATTATGTCCCACTACAATCAAAAAAAATTACCCCTGGCACATTTTTCATTCTAGCAGGAGTACTATGCGATTTCAACTATTATCCTTTGGGTTTTTCACTGCAAACGTTTACTTATGTCAAACTTGTTAACAAATCCATATGTGACCACATCCCCGTCAATTACAACAACGGGAATCATCAAACCATATTGCTCTGTGAGCTCATCACTTTGCGCGATATTTTTTTCTTCAAATGAAAAAGAAAGTTCGTTTTTCAATTCCATTAAGTCTTGTTTTGCTTTTTTACATAAATGGCAGCCGTCACGGGTGTACAAAATAATATGGTGCATCGCCCACATTCCTTTCGATCGTTAATACCGTTTCCGTTTGGCGGAAGATGGAATTCCTAACTGATCGCGGTATTTAGCAACCGTCCTCCGCGATAGCAGAATCCCGTCGCGATCTTTTAGTAAATCAACCAGCTCTTGATCTGAATAGGGCTTTTGCTTATCTTCGCGATCTACAAGGCGCGCAATCAAATTTTTCACCTGAGAAGATGAAGTGCTTTCATCTGAAACAGTCTGAACCGTACTTGTAAAAAAGAATTTTAACGGGAAAGTTCCATTTGGGGTCTGCACATATTTTTCCCTTACAGCACGGCTGATTGTCGATTCATGAACGGCCAGCTCGTTCGCCATTTCCTTCATTGTCATTGGCTGCAAAAATTCCGGGCCTTTTCGAAAAAAATCCAGCTGTTTTTCAACGATTTTTAAAACGACTTTCTTCACCGTTTCTTTTCGTTGTTCAATGCTCTTGGCAATCCATTGATAGTCTTGATACTTTTCCTGCAAAAATTGCTGCACGTGCCGATCACCTTGAGCCGAAAACTTTTGATAATATTGGGTATTGAACTCGATTTTCGGCAATGCTGCCTCCCACAAACGGACGGAAAAATCGCTACCATCCCATTCAATCACTGCATCCGGAATCAGGTATGGTGGTGAAGCAGCCGTATATCCCGCGCACGGTTTCGGATTAAGTTTCTGGATAAAGTCCGAGACCGCCTGGATCTCCTTTAATGTAACCTGCAATTCTTTCGCAATCATTTTCCACTTCTTTTCAGCGAACGGAAAAAAATAATTCTCAAGAATCGTGATCGCCAGTTCATTTTCCGGTTCCTTCCGTTTTACCTGCAGCAGCAGGCATTCTTGTAGACAAGTTGCTCCAATTCCGGCTGGTTCAAGCGTTTGAATGATGGCAATGCTTCTTTCGACCATCGCCTGAGGGACATGCAATTTTTCCGCAAGTTCCTGTACTCTCCCTCTAAAGTAACCGTTTTCATCTAAGTCTCTAATCACCATCCGAATGAGAGCCAATTGCTCAATCGAATACTTTTTGACGTCTAATTGGTCAATCAAATCGTCTTCAAGGGAAAAAGGGGTATCCGCAATTTGCTCCACCCAATCGGTTTGTTGTTTATCGGTTTTTACTCGTTTTGCCCGCTGGCGTCTTTCGATTGTGAAAAGGGGATTTTCCAACGCCTTCGCTTCCAAAAACTCGGTCAGTTCCTGTGTTGAGTATTGCAGCAGCGCAATCGCCTGCGTCAATTCTTGTGTCATCGCCAATTTCAATGTCTGCTGCTGCCATAAACCAGTCTTTAAATCCATCTTCGCACCCCCTTTCTCTATTTTACATGACGATGATGATTTGGTGTAGGGGGGAAAAGAAAGGGGTATTGGTTGGGGGTAATTCAGCATGGATTAATTTCTAAGATATGTATTTCATTTTTTTTGAATTAGAGATCTGCTACTTTATAAACCATGTCTTTTAAGAAATAATCTATTTTTTCATGATCTTCTTTTAACCTCTGCCCGAACTGCTTATAAGAAGAAAAGAAACATGTAAAATCTTCAATTAAGTGAGGATTTACTTTCGATATTTGCAACAATTTCATCCATTGTCCTTCCCTTTTATCTATTTATTTCAAGACTTTTTGTGAATTGACTTTGATTGTACCATTTTTAATCAATAGTATTGCAATAAAAGATCTTCATCATTTTAACAATTTTTGCATTTTGTTCACAGATAAAATGATAGCTATCAAAAATGCAAAAGAATACAAAGAAAAAAAGTTCCTATGCCTGTACAAAACTCTTACAAACATAGGAACTTATTTGTTTTTCGTACGCCCTCGTCAGGACTCGAACCCGAATTTCAAGAACCGGAATCTTGCGTGCTATCCGTTGCACCACGAGGGCAAATAATGCAAGCGACTTTTATATTATATGCGATGTTTGTCCGTTTTGCAAGGGGGGAAATGTTTAAAACCTGTAAACTTGGATATGATGAATTTGAGGTCTTTTTACTAATTAAAAATTTGTGGCAGTCTTCCTTTTTGGTCAAGCGCTTTAAGCTTACGAAATTCTTCAAAGTTTGTCGAGCGAAACAAGAGCTGATTTGTTTGACCTTTATTGACCATTAGTGTATGATTACAGTACGAACGATTTTCAAAACAAGTTACATATTAAAGGAGGAACAGGCAATGAATTTGATCCCTACCGTAATCGAACAAACCAACCGGGGTGAAAGAGCCTACGATATTTATTCCCGTTTGTTAAAAGACCGCATCATTATGCTCGGCAGCGCAATTGATGATAATGTTTCCAACTCGATTGTAGCACAATTATTGTTTCTAGAGGCGGAAAACCCGGAAAAGGATATCACCCTATATATTAATAGCCCAGGCGGCAGCATTACTGCCGGGATGGCGATCTACGACACGATGCAGTATATTAAACCGCAAGTTTCAACCGTTTGCATCGGTATGGCTGCATCCATGGGGGCCTTCCTTCTTGCAGCTGGTGAAAAAGGCAAGCGCTATGCCCTTCCAAACGCGGAAGTGATGATCCACCAACCACTTGGCGGCGCACAAGGCCAGGCGACTGAAATCGAAATTGCGGCAAAACGGATTCTTTTCCTTCGTGAAAAATTAAATACGATTTTAGCAGAACGCACAGGCCAGCCGCTTGAAGTCATCCAAAAAGATACGGATCGCGACAATTTCATGACCGCTGAACGTGCTCTTGAATACGGCTTGATCGACCACATTATTACCCGGAATGAACAGTCAAAAGAAAAGAAATAAGTTTTGACTAAGAAAAAGAGTTTGACAAATCTTTGTCAAACTCTTTTTTTAATTTTCTTTTTGAATATAATCGCTTAAAGCTGCGATGGCAGCCTGTTCGTCATCACCATTGGCAATAATGCTAACCATTGACCCGGAACCAACCGCAAGGCTCATTAACCCCATAATGCTTTTCGCATTTACCTTTTTTCCATCCTTTTCAAGAAATAGTTCAGCTGAAAAACGGTTTGCTTCCTGAACAAACAGGGCAGCCGGACGGGCTTGAAGTCCGGTTTTTAATCTTACTTCCACTTGTTTTACGACCATTTTTTCCAAAACCTCCTCAATTTTTTCTATCTATTTTTTCGGAACCGTTTCACCGGCTCTGATTTTCTCCGCAATTTCATCGATTTTTCGCAAACGGTGATTGATTCCCGACTTGCTGATCGCACCCCCGGAAACCATTTCCCCTAACTCCTTCAATGTTACATCCTGATACGTTACTCGGAGTTCGGCAATTTCCCGCAATTTTTCGGGCAGCACCTGCAGCCCGACTGTCTGCTCGATAAACCGAATATTTTCAACCTGTCTGAGCGACGCGCCAATCGTCTTATTTAAGTTGGCCGTCTCGCAATTGACAAGGCGGTTCACCGAGTTGCGCATATCCCTGACAATTCGGACGTCTTCAAAGCGGAGCAGTGCATGATGGGCACCAATCACGTTTAAAAATTCCGTAATTTTTTCGGCTTCTTTCAAATACGTGATATAGCCTTTTTTTCGTTCAAGCGTCTTGCTGTTCAGCCCAAACATATTCATTAATTCACATAAAGAGTCATTATGCTCCTTATAAAGTGAAAAAATTTCCAAATGGTACGATGACGTCTCCGGGTTGTTAACGGAACCGCCGGCAAGAAAAGCACCCCTTAAATAAGAACGCTTACAACATTTCTTTTTGATTAAATCTGTTGAAATATCGTGGATGAAGGTAAATCCTTCGCCAAGGATTTTTAAATCCTCCAAAATTTCTCTTGCCTGCTGGGCGAGGCGGACAATGTAGACATTGTTTTTCTTTAGCCGCATTTTCTTGCGTACGAGCAGTTCTACTTGCACATCATAGCTTTTTTTAATGAGGGTATAAATTCTTCTGGCAATCGCCGCGTTTTCCGTTTGAATATCGACTACCAGCTTGCGATTCGAGAAGGATAGCGATCCATTCATGCGAATTAATGCGGAAAGCTCGGCGCGGCTGCAGCAGGATTTAACCTCAAGCGTCGTTAATTCTTTTTTCGTTTCCGAAGCGAAAGACATCCTTTCACCCCCCTACTTGCTGGCACTATTGCCATTCATCCGCTTCTCTTACTGCATTTTTTGAAAAAAATCAGCCAGCCATCTATTAATACGCTTCAAACCGATTTTTGGTTTCAGCAATTAGTAAATTATATAAAATTTCGGCCACCTTTTTTGGGTCATGTCTCAGTGCTCCATGCTCCAAAATAGCAATATCACCATGGACAACTTCCAAGCCTAACTCAAATAGTCGCGGAAGATCGTACTGAACTGGGTGTGCCAGTTCTTTTTTATACCGAAGCACAACATCGGCTGGAATCTCTTCATTGTTGACTAAGATCGTATCGATAAAGGGACAATCCAGATGGTCAAAAATGGCCTTAACGTGGTCGCTTGCTGTGAATCCAAGTGTTTCACCCGCTTGTGTCATCAAATTGCAAATATAGACTTTTTTCGCGCGTGAGCGGCAAACTTCTTTCCCTAGCATGGGAACAAGCAGGTTTGGAAGAATACTTGTATACAAACTTCCTGGGCCAATAATAATCAAGTCAGCCTGGCGAATCGCCTGTATCGTTTCCGGAAGCGGCTCAATGTCGTTAGGCGTTAAAAACACCCTGTGGATTTTTTTACCCGAATAGGGAATTTTCGATTCACCGGACACAACCGTCCCATCTTCAAACTGGGCATTTAAGACAACACTTTGATTCGCTGCCGGCAATACCTTGCCACGCACATTCAACACTTTGCTCATTTCTTGTATCGCATGAACAAAGTTCCCTGTTATCGATGTCATCGCAGCCAAGATCAAATTTCCTAATGAATGGCCGGATAGTTCATTGGATGTTTTGAACCGATGCTGGAACATCTCTTCAATCAAGGGTTCCACATCCGATAAAGCAGCTAAAACATTGCGAATATCACCTGGAGGAGGAATATGCAAATCATCGCGCAATCTTCCTGAACTGCCGCCATCATCTGCAACCGTTACAATTGCGGTAATATCAACAGGGTACTTCTTCATCCCTCTTAATAAGACAGGGAGGCCTGTTCCACCGCCAATGATGACAATTCTAGGCTGTTCCAATTGACTCATTTTGTCGTGTCCTTTCTCCTCTCAATGTCACGGTGCGTAATTTGGGTATGGTAATCTTTTTCAAAATGGCGACCAATATATTCCGCCAGAGCGACAGAGCGATGCTGCCCTCCGGTACACCCAATCGCAATTACAAGCTGGGCTTTCCCTTCTCTCATATAATGAGGAAGCATAAAACTGAGGAGCTCTGTCACTTTTTCCAGAAATTTTTGTGTTTCACTCCATTTTAACACATAGCTGGATACATCTTCATCCAAGCCCGTTTTTGGCCGCATATGCTCAATATAATGCGGATTGGGTAAAAAACGCACATCGAATACAAGATCAGCATCGATCGGAAGTCCGTATTTAAAGCCAAACGACATGACATTGACGGTAAAAATGGTTTTCTTGTTCAACGAAAATTCGTTTAAAATCTTTTCACGAAGTTCGCGGGGCTTCATTTGCGATGTATTGTAAATCAGCTGGGCTCTTCCTTTTAACTCCTCAAGCAGTTCCCGCTCCAGCTGTATTCCTTCAAGCGGAAGGCCTGACGGTGCAAGGGGATGGGTTCTCCGTGTTTCTTTGTAGCGCCGAACAAGCGTTGAGTCGTCTGCATCCAAAAACAAAATTTGCGGTGTCACCCATGAAGTTTCTGCCAAATCATCCAATGCTTTAAAAAGGTGATCAAAAAATTCCCGACCGCGCAAATCCATTACAAGCGCTACTTTATTCATCTTATTCCCGGATTCCTTCATCAGTTCTAAAAATTTCGGCAGCAAAGTTGGCGGTAAATTGTCAACACAAAAGAAGCCCAAATCTTCAAAGCTTTGAATGGCTACGGTTTTTCCCGCTCCGGACATCCCTGTAATGATGACCATTTGCGTATCGCTTGTCGAACCGGTACTCATTTTAATTCCTCCTATTTAATCAGCTCGGATCCAATCGATAGCTTATTAGTTCAAAATCGTGTGTATACGTAAACGTTCCATAGATGATCCCTTTTCCGTGAACCATGTAATCAAGAATATGGTGATCGCCCGGTGCCATTGGCAAAGAAGCAATTTGATCAATCGGCTGCCAAGCCAGTTTACCCTCAACACTTTCCTCAAAACGCACTCCATCCGAGTCCGTCGCCATGAAGGTAAACATCATCCACTCGGAAGTGACTTGATTGTTTTCTTTCATAATAAAGGTAAAAACGCCTTTTAGTTGTGGATTTTTCAGATAAATTCCTGTTTCTTCCCGGAACTCCCGAACACAGGAATCGCGTACGGATTCCCCAGGTTCCATCTTGCCGCCTGGAGCCACCCACCAGCCGCGCCGGGGCTTTTGAAGCAACAACACTTGATTATCCCGCAACAAGACACAATTGGTGACACGCTGCATCTTCCTCACCTCAACCGCTATGTACAACTTTTTCGTAAAATAAGCTTATTGATTCTTTTCATTATACTATTTTTCAAATTCAGTCACAATGAATAACAAATTTGTTGTTTTTGTTACTAACGGTGCTGACCTGCAATTTTTGATTGGCTAAAAAAAGAACACAGGTGGTTCACCTGTGCGAAAAGGATTATATTTTAAAGGGGGTCAATTACTAATATTATCATACCCTGCCAATATTTCACTCTTGTTACAAAAGAATTAAAAGCCGGTAACGTTTTTGTGAAGTTTTTGTAGTTAGCCCCGTAACTGGGGTGAGGAAGGGGCCCCAATGACCAATTTGTCGAAAAATCTTGTGAAACGGGCGTTTGAAAGGTACTCTAACGGCCGGTTTGTCGAAACAAAATTGAGAAACGGGCGTTAGGATGGTACTCTAACGCCCGTTTTGCTGAAAAACCTATTTTGCTTTCGCCGCTTCTTTTAGCTCTTCAACATAGTGCTGAGCACTTTGCGCGGCGATGCTGCCATCACCTGTAGCGGTCACGATCTGGCGCAACGTTTTTTCGCGGATATCGCCGGCAGCAAAAATGCCGGGAACTTTTGTTTCCATTTGCTCATTCGTTTCAATATAGCCGTTTTCATTGGTAATTCCAAGGCTTACAAACGGCTTTGACAACGGCAGCATGCCGACATAGATAAAAACCCCGTCTGCTGGGAATTCCTGTTCAGAACCATCCACGGTTGATACAAGGGTTAAGCTTCCCACTTTGCCCTCTTTCGCATGAATTTCTTTTACAGTGTGATTCCAAATAAAATCGACCTTTTCATTGGCAAATGCCCGATCCTGCAAAATCTTTTGGGCGCGCAGCTGATCGCGGCGATGCACGATGGTAACTTTTGAAGCAAAGCGTGTTAAGTAAACTCCTTCTTCAACCGCAGAATCACCGCCTCCGACAACAACCAGCTCTTTGCCTTTAAAAAACGCTCCGTCACAGACTGCGCAATAAGAAACACCGCGTCCGCCCAGTTCTTTTTCACCGGGAACGCCTAATTTTTTGTATTCTGCGCCTGTTGCAATAATAACAGAATACGCTTTGTATTCTTTTGAACCGGCAACGACCGTTTTGTATTCACCGTTATCAACGATTTCTTTAATATCGCCGTACGCGTATTCCGCGCCAAATTTCTTCGCATGGTCAAACATTTTTGTTGATAAATCCGGCCCTAAAATACTTTCATACCCTGGATAGTTTTCCACTTCTTCCGTATTGGCCATTTGGCCACCTGGAACGCCGCGCTCGATCATCAGGGTGCTTAAGTTTGCACGTGATGTATAGACAGCCGCAGTCATGCCGGCAGGTCCTGCCCCTGCGATGATGACATCATAAATTTTTTCATCGGACATGGTTTTGTTCACTCCTTTTGAAACTTGCCTAAACGATATTATTTCCTTGATAATCCTATCCTATAAAACAAAGATTCCTTCGTCCAAATATCTGCTCATTGTAAACAACTGTTCACCAATTTTACATATTTGCCAACTGTCGCAGCAGAAAGACCATACCGGTCGGCCAGTTCCTGCTGGGAGCTTTTTTCATTGCGTAATTTTTTCCACGTATATTCGGTAGCCGCAGCCCAGGCATGGGTGTTTTTTAAATCAAGCCCTTGGTACACAGCTTCTGGCAAAATGGAAAACCACATTAAAAACAAGCCCGACTCCAGTGTCCCAATTGGCTGATAAAATTGGTAAAGACATTTCGCAATTTCATGGCCCGGCAAAGAGAGTGAAGAATCTTGGTTCATCACGAATGCTGCATATTCCCGCTCCATATCATCCAGTTGATCGATCGGAACGGAAGCAAGCATTTTCTCCCGCTGGTCGGATACGGAAATCAGAAAAAGGGAAAACAACCGTTCCTCCGTTTGCCCGCTTTTCAGCTTTTCAGAAATGTAATGCGGGCGGTTTTCAAACTCATCGTCTTGCCAAGGTTCGCTCCCTGCTTTATCCGGATTCATTTCGATGACTTTTTTCCAAATTGTTTTGGCGAAAACGGTATTCCCTGTTCGATAGCTAGCAAAAGACAGCCAGTAATAGAAAGGGCCTTCTCCATCAAAACCGTATTTATAAAGCTTTTTTAGCCAAAAATAAGCAAGATCAAACTCGCCGACTAATGCGAAGGTCGCTCCCAGTTTGAACTGATGCTCGGTGGCAAGCGGCTGAATTTTTTTAAGCATTTTCAACAGCTTTGCGGCCTTTTTCGATTGCTTGCGGTAATGGGCAAAAACAAGCAGGTTGCACAATGCGTGTAGGTTTCCGGGGTTTTGCTCCAATACGTCGTGCAAAATAGCTTCGGCTTTCTTTACTTCGCCCAAATAAAAATAGGCAAGCGCGAGATTATTGTAAGCTGACCAATATTCCGGGTACTCTTTGATAACGGTTTGAAGGAGCTCAATCGCTTTTGGGAAATAGCCGGATTCCAGCAGTTCACGAGCTTGTTCCTGCTTGACAATTAAATCGTCTTCCTCGTACAGCTCTTCATCCAGTTCGTCCGACTCTAAGGCCAATAACTCCAATAATTCCTCGCTGTCATCGGCAAAATCCCCATCCGGCTCCAATGCCAAATAGCGCTTTGCTTGTTGAAATGCATCTTTAAATAAGCCTAAAAAGGCATAGTTGTTTGCTAAAAAGTAATGGCATTCCACCATTTCTTGGTCCAGTTCTTCCAGGATATGCTGCAGGAGTTTGTTCGAATCTTCATACTCACCCATTTCGGTTAAAACAATCGCCAGTTGACAGGTAATCATCGGTTCCATCGGCTCTAGCTGCATTGCTCGTTGAAGGTATTTTTTCGCTTTACTTAGGTCCTGGCGATGATAAGCCTTTAACCCTTTTTTAAAGTAATATTCCCCATTCGGAAGAAAGGTCAAAACTTTACCATTCTGTATGGTTGCTTTCGCATCTTTACTCATGCAGTCCTCCATTTTTTTATCCAACATACCTAAAGTAGTATAACATATGTACCAGCTGGCAGAGAAGAAATTGAACCGCTTTTTTAAAAAGGAATACGTGGGGGTTGCAAGGTGGTTGTAAATTGTAGGGAGAGGGACGGCAATTGAATTAGTCAAACGAACCCAAAAACGCCGACATCCCTGTGCCAGCGTTTTTTCAGCCTTATGATCTTGCATTGTGGCGTTCTTCCAGTGTTTTCAACACTTCTGTAAATGGCAGTTCCTGCTCCACGAGCAGTACCATTAAATGATACAGCAAGTCAGCTGCTTCCCATTTCAATTCCTCGTGGCTGCGGTTTTTTGCGGCGATGATGACCTCGGCCGATTCTTCACCGACTTTTTTCAAAATTTTATCGACGCCTTTTTCAAATAAATACGTCGTATAGGCACCCTCTGGCCGTTCTTTTTCCCGTTCACTAATCACTTGTTCCAGCTTTTTTAAAATCTCATAGTTTTCCATCTTCAAATTCTCCCTCCTTAAAACAGCTTACGGCTCCTGTGTGGCATGCTGGTCCCTTCGGATGAACCAGCACGACTAACGCATCGCGGTCACAGTCGACTTTCAAACCCACCACCATCTGGGTGTTGCCGCTTGTTGCTCCCTTATGCCATAATTCCTGGCGGGAACGGCTGTAAAACCATGTTTCTTTCGTCTCAAGCGTTTTGGCAAAAGACTCGCGGTTCATATAGGCAAGGGTCAGCACTTCTTTCGTTTCCGCATCCTGGACAATGGCCGGAATCAACCCTTTTTCATCAAACTTTAACTCATCAGCCGTCAACGTACCGCCACCCCTTTGTCTTTCAATTCGCTTTTCACTTCATGAACCGATGTTTCTTTGTAATGGAAAATCGAGGCTGCCAGGGCTGCATCCGCTTTTCCAGCCACAAACGCATCAACAAAATGATCGGCATTTCCGGCACCGCCAGAAGCAATTACTGGGATCGAAACCGCCTCACTGACAGCCCTGGTCAGTTCCAAATCAAAGCCATTTTTTTCACCATCGCTGTCCATGCTCGTTAATAAAATTTCTCCGGCGCCGAGTTTTTCCGCTTCCCGTGCCCATTCAACGACTACCTTTTCAGTTGGTTTCCGGCCGCCATGCGTATAGACTCTCCAAGTTCCGACCGAATCATCGTACTTTGCATCAATGGCGACAACCATACACTGTGAGCCAAAAAAGCCGGCCCCTTCCGTAATCAATTCCGGGTTCAGCACAGCGGCAGTATTCAATGAAACTTTATCAGCCCCGGCGCGCAGGATTTTTTTCATATCATCAAGCGAGTTGATCCCGCCGCCTACCGTAAAGGGGATCGCCAGCTCGGATGCAACAGCTTTGACGACCTCAACCATTGTTTTCCGGCCCTCATGGGAAGCCGATATATCAAGAAAAACAAGCTCGTCCGCCCCTTCTTCATCATATACCTTTGCCAGTTCAACCGGGTCGCCGGCATCGCGGAGCTGGACGAATTGAATGCCTTTTACTACCCGGCCGTCCTTTACATCTAGGCACGGTATAATGCGTTTTGTTAACATCCTTTCGCCCCCTCTTCCAGCGCTTCTTTCAGCGTAAACCGTTTTTCATAAAGGGCCTTGCCAACAATTGCACCGCTGACCCCTTTTCCGGCAACGGAACGCAATGCGTTCAAATCGTCAAGGCTACTGATTCCACCGGAAGCGATCACACTCTTTCCAGTCACTTCGGCCATTTGGCAAACAGCGGCAAGATTCGGACCCGATAGCGTGCCATCTGTTGCAATATCAGTAAAAATAAACGTTTCGGCTCCTGCTTCGGCAAAGCGCTTGCCAAGCTCTACCGCTTTCACTGTTGATGTGTCAAGCCAGCCGTGGGTGGCAACAAATCCGTCTTTGGCATCAATTCCAACCGCAATCCGGCTGCCGTATTTCCGAATCATGTCACTTGCAAACTCTGGGTTTGAAACCGCAACACTGCCAATAATCACGCGATCTACACCGTTTTCCAAATAATGCACGATGTCTTGCTCGGTTCGAATACCGCCGCCAATCTGCACGTTCACGGATAATTCTTTTGCCGCCTGAATGACAAAACGGTCATTGACGCGTTTGCCATCTTTCGCTCCGTCCAAATCGACCATATGAATCCATTCGGCGCCGTCTTCGGCAAATTTTTGCGCCATATCAAACGGCGAATCCCCGTAAATCGTTTCCTTATTATAATCTCCTTGCAGAAGGCGGACGCAGTTTCCGCCTCTCATATCGATTGCCGGGTAAATCGTGATGTTCATTGCTCCGCCTTCCTTTCATCAACCATTTTCAAAAAATTCGCTAATAAACTCATGCCAAGCTTGCTGCTTTTTTCCGGATGGAACTGCATGCCATAAATCGTGCCGCGGCCGACGATCGCCGACACTTCTTCATTGTAATTCGCCTTTGCAAGCAGCACTGGTGAATCCTTGGCATCGACAAAGTAAGAATGAACAAAATACACATAGTCCTCCGACAAACCTTCAAAGAGCGGCGAAGACTTTACAAATTCAAGGCGGTTCCAGCCCATATGCGGAACCTTGTATTCCCCGCCCGGAAAGCGGCGAACCACCCCTGGCAGCAGGCCAAGCCCGTCTGTCAGTCCATTTTCTTCACTTTTTTCAAAAAGAAGCTGCATGCCGAGGCAAATTCCAAGCAACGGTCTTCCAGACTCGGTATACTCGCGAAGAAATGGAGTCAGCCCATCTTCATTCAACCGTACCATCGCATCCCGGAAAGCACCGACACCAGGTAAAAGCAGGGCATCGGCACCTGCTAATTCCTCTTTTTTTCCGGAAATAAAGTAATCAGCACCAAGCCGTTCAAGCGCTTTGCTGACGCTAAACAAATTCCCCATTCCATAATCCACAATGCCAATCATTCAAAACACCCTTTCTATACAGCTCAGGCACAAAAAATTTATAGCATCCCTTTCGTCGACGGAACGCCTTTAATCCTCGGGTCAACCGTTGTCGCCTCATCCAATGCCCGGCCAAGCGCTTTAAATACCGCTTCAATCATATGATGGGTATTGTGTCCATAATGGACGATGACATGAAGATTCATCCGCGCCTCAAGCGCCAGCTTCCATAAAAATTCATGAACCAATTCCGTATCAAACGTTCCCACTCTCGGAGCCGGGAACTCAGCGCGCATTTCAAAATGCGGGCGGTTGCTCAAATCCACAACGACTTGGGCAAGCGTTTCATCCATTGGCACAAACGCATTGCCATATCGTTTGATGCCGCGCTTATCGCCAAGTGCTTCCCTTAGTGCCTGTCCAAGGCAAATGCCGATATCTTCGGTCGTGTGATGATCATCTACCTCTGTATCCCCGTTTGCAGCCACATCAAGATTAAACTGACCGTGTTTTGTAAACAAATCAAGCATATGTGTCAAAAACGGCACGCCTGTATCAAGATTCGCCTGTCCTTCGCCATCAACAGCAAACACCAGCTTGATCTTTGTTTCATTTGTATTACGCTCAATCTTTGCTTTTCTCTCCATGCCACTAACTCCTTTATTTTTTCAACCTTGCTTCAACCGCTCTTGCATGCGCCTCAAGTCCTTCCATCCGCGCAAATGTTGCAATTTTCTCAGCATTCTGCTTTAATGCCTTTTCACTATATAGAATCACACTCGACTTTTTCTGAAAGTCGTCAACATTCAATGGGCTAGAAAACCGGGCCGTTCCGTTTGTCGGCAGCACATGATTCGGCCCAGCAAAATAATCGCCCACCGGTTCCGAACTGTAGCGTCCGACAAAAATCGCTCCTGCATGACGGATTTTCCCGATCACTTCTATCGCATTTTCGGTCACAACTTCCAAATGTTCCGGTGCAAGCGCATTGACCGTCGCAATCGCCTCATCCATACTTGAAGCCACATAAATCGCTCCATAATCCTCGATTGAACGGGAAGCAATTTCTTTTCTTGGCAACTCTTCAAGTTGATTCTTTACTTCTGCCAAAACAGCTTCAGCCAGTTTGGATGACGGTGTGACAAGTACAGCGCAGGCGCGGGGATCATGTTCTGCCTGCGATAACAAATCGGCTGCCACTTCATCCGCGAAGGCCGTGTCATCTGCCAGCACCACAATTTCACTTGGACCGGCAATCATATCAATGGCCACGTCACCAAACACTTCTTTTTTCGCCAATGCGACAAAAATATTGCCCGGACCCGTTATTTTATCAACGGTAGAAATCGATTCTGTTCCATAGGCAAGCGCTGCAATTGCCTGTGCCCCGCCCACTTTATAGATTTCCTTCACGCCCGCTTCCTTTGCAGCAACGAGTACTGCCGGCGGAAGTTTTCCATTTTCGTTCGGCGGCGATACCATCACAATTCGCTCTACCCCGGCAACCTTGGCCGGAATCACGTTCATTAGCACAGATGATGGGTATGCCGCGGTTCCCCCAGGAACGTACACGCCAACAGAATCAAGCGGGATGATTTTTTGCCCGAGAATCGTTCCGTTTTCTTCAGTTGTCATCCAGGAGGACCGCAGCTGTTTTGCATGGAAAATGCGAATGTTTTCCGCCGCTTCTTTTACGACTTCAACAAAATTTGAATCGACCTGATCATACGCTTCGGCTAGTTCTGTTTCGCTAACTACCAATGATTCAAGGGCAACCCGGTCAAACTTTTCGGTGTAGTTTTTTAATGCCTGATCGCCGTTTTTACGAACGTCGGCAATAATGCTTTGGACAACGGCCAGCTGTTCCGCTGTACCGGATTCAATCGAGCGTTTAATCGATTGCACGTCTTTTACTTGAAAAATTTTCATTCGATTACCCCTCCGCCACTACTTTACTTAGGCGCGAAACGAGTTCGCTGATTCGGTCATCATTCATCCGGTAGCTGACAGGGTTGACAATCAATCTTGAGGTAACATCAACAATCCGTTCGTACTCGACAAGTCCGTTTTCCTTTAATGTCCTTCCCGTTGAAACAATGTCAACAATCCGGTCAGATAATCCGATCATCGGAGCAAGCTCAATCGACCCATTCAGCTTGATAATTTCCACTTGCTCTCCCTGCTCGCGAAAATATGCTGCCGCAACGTTCGGATACTTCGTTGCCACCCTTGGCGCCACATCGCTCATCTTCGTTTCTGGCATTCCGGCAACCGCCAAGTAGCAGGCGCTGATTTTCAAATCAAGCAGTTCGTACACATCGCGCTCTTCTTCCAGCATTACATCTTTTCCGGCAATCCCCAAATCGGCGACACCGTGTTCCACATAGGTCGGAACATCCATCGGCTTTGCTAAAATAAACCGCAGTCCTTCTTCTTCTACATCAATGATCAATTTTCGGTTTTCATCGAATTCCGGCGGTAATTGATAACCGGCTTTCCGTAAAAGATCGGCTGCTTCTTCAAAAATGCGCCCTTTTGGCATCGCAATCGTCAGCACTTTAGTCATTTGCAGGCTCCTTTCCTGCTTTTCCTAAAAGATAAATCGTATCTGCAAATTTCTTGGAATAAGCATCAATATTTTTTACACCGTTAATGTCCTGTAAAACGGTTCGTTTTCCTTCATTATGCATTTTTTTAGCTAATTGGAATGCCTCTTTGCGCCGTTCCTGACTGAAAAGAATGCAATGAAAAGAAGCACTGTCAGCCGTTTCTCCAAGAGCCTCAAGCAGCCAATCAAGCCGGATTGCAAACCCCGTTGCACTTGCTGACTTGCCAAATTTCTCAAGCAACCCATACCGCCCGCCATTGCCAAGTGCAAATCCGACACGGCCGGCATAGACCTCAAATAAAATACCTGTGTAATAGCTCATATGGCTGATGAGCGTTAAATCGAACTTCACCTTGTCTTGTTCCCCGTAATCATTGATAGCATCCCACAATTCTTTTAATTGTAAAATTGCTTCTTTACCTTTCCCGTTTTCTATCAATTCAAGCGCCTTTTCGATGACTTCCTCCCCGCCTCGCAAGTCAAGCAGCCCGAGCAGTCTTTGCTTGTCGATGGAAGACAATGACAAAGTGTTCACATGGTCACGGTATCCGACATAATTTTTTTCATATAGAAAACGCTGCAAAGCATTCGCCCTGTCTTCGTTCCCCAATATTTGCAAAAATAGTTCTTGGACAAAGGCGATCTGTCCGATCGATATCCGGAAGTCGTTTAATCCAGTTTCTTTTAAGGAAGAGACCATAAGAGCAATGACTTCTGCATCGCTTGAAACCGTTTCATCATTCATGAATTCGACGCCGATTTGCTCAAATTCAGCCGGTCTGCCGCCTTCCCGCTGCTGGGCGCGAAATACGTTAGCGGAATAGGCGATTCTTAAGGGCAGATCTTCTTTTAACAGTTTTGAGGCAGCGACCCTTGCAATCGGCGCTGTCATATCTGGCCGCAATACAAGCGTATGGCCTTCACGGTCTAGCAATTTAAAAAGCTGCTGATCGAGAATCGCGGATGCGGCACCAACTGTTTCATAATATTCCAAGGTAGGCGTTTCAATAAACGAATAGCCCCACCGTTTAATCGCTTCTTCCATTACCGATCGAAGGCGATGTTTTCTTTCATGTAGGTCTGGAAGTGTGTCTCTCATACCAAGAGGCTTTTCAAACATAAACAAGCGGCTCATCCTATCAATCCTTTTTCAAGACTTTTGTTTTTTGTTTCAAACTATCATTATTAAACCATATTTGCTTGTCAATTGTGAACATTGCTTCGATTTTGGAATTTATTCGTATGGGTTGGTGTCATCCTTTTGCTTTAGTTCGCTAATATGCTAATAAATTAAAGTTTACCGCTCATTTGCCAGCCCGTCAACCAATTACTCTTTAAAATTGGGAACCTTTTTGGAGATTTTTTGAAAATGGATGGGGGGAATCCCGCTTATCCGCGAATTTTTATTCGTTATCCGTGAGATTACTGCTTCTATCCGGGGGATTTTCCTGTTTATCCGCGGGTTTTCTGCTTTTATCCGCGGGTTTTCTGCTTTTATCCGCGGGATTTTTCCATTTATCCGTATTTCCATTTTATCCCATTAAATCAACCCCACTTTTTATAAAAAAATAATTCAAATCCGCTATTTTCCCCAAAACGAAACGCCTGGCTTTTTCACCAGGCGTTAGTTTTTCCCATGGATTGGATCGTCGGCCCACCGCTGTGCCAATTCTTCTTTTGTATAAATCACCCGCATCGGGTTGCCACCGACAAATGCGCCGGGCGGGACATCTTTATGAACAAGGGTTCCAGCTGAAACAACCGCCCCGTCGCCAATGGTTACGCCTGGCAAGATCGTGGAATTTGCACCAATCATGACCTCATCACCAATCACAATCTCGCCGAGCCGATACTCGCGAATTAAGTATTCATGGGCCAAAATGGTCGTATTGTAGCCAATAACCGTATTGCGACCGACGCTGATTTTTTCCGGAAACATGATATCAAGCATGACCATTAAAGCAAAGGATGTTTGCTCGCCCACCTCCATCCGCAAAAACGTACGATAAAGCCAATTTTTCATTCCCAAAAAAGGGGTATAGCGCGCAAGCTCAATGACAATAAAATTTTTGACAACTTTCCAAAACGGCACGGTTTTGTACACATGCCACAACGAGTTTGCTCCCTCGACGGGATAACGGGTCGTCCTTCTCATCTTGCAGGATCACACTCCAAGGATCGGCAGCAGATCGGCCATGTTGTCCAGCATATAATCCGGTTCAAATTGAGCAAGATACGCTCTTCCTTTGGCGGACCAAGCAACGCCCGCTGTTTTCGTCCCGGCATTTTTTCCGGCCAAAATATCGTGGTAATTGTCGCCGACCATGATCGCTTCAGCCGGATGAGAATCCAAGAGATCAAGCGCCTTTAAAACGGGCTCCGGATCCGGTTTTGCCTTTGTCACATGATCCAATGCCACTACAACCTCAAAAAAACGATCAAGCCTTGACAGCTTGAGACCTTTTTCAACGACATCGTGAAGCTTCGTTGTCACAATCCCCAGTTTAAAACCTGATTCATACAGCGTTTTGATCGTTTCGAACACACCTTCAAATTCCGTCACAAGCAAATCATGCTGGGCTAAATTATAAGTGCGGTACTCCCGGATCATTTCATCCACCCTTGATGGATCAATGGATGAAAATGTCTCTTGCAGGGATGGCCCCATAAAGGGCAGCACATCTTCACGCTGATACTGATTAGGATAAAATTTCCCCAGCGTATGCAAAAAGCTGTTGATAATCAGCTCATTCGTGTTTATAAGTGTTCCATCCAAATCAAACAAAGCAGTTTTAAGATTCGTTTTCATAGATTGCTTCCTTTCTTTTCAAAAAGCCGGAACGTTTCCATACATTGCCGACAATTAACGTGATCATGACCGCCACACCCAGCCGGATTAAAAATAGCGGCCAAACCGGAATGCCGAGCGGCAAAAAGATGAGCGTATCCTCGATAACCGCATGGCAGGCTACGAGAAAAATAAACGCGAGCGTTAAATCCTTTTGGCTGACCCCATCCTCTTTTACCGCCTGAATCATCACACCTGCTCCATAGGCGAGCCCAAAAAATAAGCCGGCAGCCATAGTCGTTGACGTATTCTCCCTCATCCCAAGCGACCGAATAACCGGTCCCATCGCCTTCGAAAATTTTGTCAACCACTGCAAATCTTTTAAAATCTGAATGACCAGCATCAGCGGTATGACAATCAATGCAAGCTGAAAAATTCCAAGGCCTGCTTTTTGCACGGCTTCAAGTAAAATCGCTCCGAATCCGTTCGGTTGAGCTGCAGCTGAATCCACCAACATCATCTTTGCGAGGTCGCCTCCACCTTGCCAAACAAGGTTAAGGATAAATGCAGAAAGCACCGAAAGTCCAAGCCGAACCGTTAAGACAACCCAAAGTTTCACCCCTGTCTTGACGGCAACACTCGACTCAACAAGCAGATTATGGCAAAAAGAAAGCATAACGGCCAAAATAAACACTTCTTTTACCGTTAGATGGAGGGTTAAAATCGCTCCAATTGCTGCATAAAGATTTAAAAAATACCCCAGTACGAGCGGGATTGCTGCATCCCCCGACAATCCGAGCAGCTTCATGGCAGGAGAGATCGCCTTCATGAGCCAAGGCAAAACAGGTGTATACTGCAAAAACGTAACAATCAGTGTAATAGGAAAAATAATCTTCCCGAGTGTCCATGTTGTTTTCAAGCCCACAACTAAACCCTTTTTCATCGAGTCAGCCACCATCCCCCGAATTTCCCCCTTTTGAATCGATCACAATTTTTTTCTTTCAAACCCTTTGCCTGCTGCAATCAGAGTTTACAGTTCTTCGTGATCGCCGTCTTCAATAACCTCAGAGAGCCGCTCCGTAAATTGCCGGGCAGCATTGACGCCCATTCGTTTCAACCGGAAATTCATTGCGGCCACTTCAATGATGATAGCCAAGTTTCGCCCTGGGCGTACGGGAATCGTCAATTTTGGAATCTCCGTATCGATAACTTTCATTTTTTCTTCGTCGAGACCAAGACGATCGTATTGCCGTTTTGAATCCCAGATTTCCAAATCGATGACGAAGGAAATCCGTTTGTTGCTTCTGACGGCTCCTGCACCGAACAGCGTCATCACATTAATAATGCCAAGTCCGCGAATTTCCAGCAAATGTTCGATTAACTCCGGCGATGTTCCAACAAGGGTATCTTGATCCTCTTGGCGAATTTCGACACAATCATCGGCCACCAAGCGATGGCCGCGCTTCACAAGCTCCAGGGCCGTTTCACTTTTTCCAACACCGCTCTTTCCAGTAATCAGCACACCTACACCATAAATATCAACCAGCACACCATGCACTGCCGTCGTAGGTGCCAAACGGCTTTCCAAATAATTCGTCAGCCGGCTTGAAAAGCGTGTCGTTTTCATTCCTGCTCGCAGCACGGGAACCGATTCCCGCTCTGAAGCTTCGATCAGCTCGGCCGGTATATCCAAGCCTCTTGTCACGATGATGGCCGGGGTAATATCTGTGCACAATCGTTCCATCCGTGAGGCACGGGCACTTTTCGGCAATTCATTGAAAAAAGAAAGTTCTGTTTTTCCGAGAAGTTGAATCCGTTCTGCCGGATAATACTTAAAATATCCCGCTATTTCAATTCCAGGGCGGGAAATATCGCTCATCGTAATCGGGCGATTAATCCCTTCTTCACCGCTAATCAATTCGAGATTAAATTTTTCTACTATGTCCTTGGTGCGTACTTTAGGCAAGCAGGCTTCCCCCTTTTACTTTCATAAAACACTCATTTCTCCCTATTTTAACATTTTTCAGTCAAGAACCAAATCACGATATCAATCGATTGTGCAAAAGCGGTCAGATTTGTCCGAATCTCGCACACACCCTGTCCTTTTTGAAGGCTTGTTCATATTCTATTTGTGAGAAGTCAAACCTTATTTGTCGGGGAAAAGGAGGTGAGGTTTACCATGAAGATCATGCTTGATGCCGGACATGGCTATAACACCCCGGGAAAGCGCAGTCCAGATGGGCTTCAGGAATACGCGTTTAACCGCAAAGTGGCAGCCTTTGCAAAAGAACTTCTTGAAACTTATGAAAACGTCACGGTGTATTTCGCCCACTCTGACCAGCAAGATGTTCCGTTGAAAGAACGAACAGACTCGGCCAATCAATTAAAGGTGGATGCCTATGTTTCTATCCATGCAAATGCCTATGGAAACACGTGGAATGATGCCGGCGGAATCGAAACATATGTATACTTGTCCAAACCAAAAGATGCATATGAGCTGGCGAAAAAAATTCAAAACCATTTGATTGCGGAAACAGGTTTGAAAAATCGCGGGGTGAAGACTGCAGACTTCCATGTAGTAAGGGAAACCACTATGACTGCTGTACTTGCTGAATGCGGTTTTATGACCAATCAAACTGAAGCAAACCAGATGCGCACCGAAGACTTTCAGCGAGCATGTGCCAGTGCCATTACAAAGGGACTGGCGGAACAATATCAATTAACGAAAAAAACAGCACCCGTCCCCACCCCTGCTGAAAAATCTGTATCCATACTCTATAAAGTACAAGCAGGTGCTTTTACCGACAAAAAGAATGCTGAATCCCTCGTTAACCGTCTAAAAGCTGCCGGCTTTGAAGCGTTTATCGTTAAGGAGAAAAAATAGCGCACCACTGGTTGCGCTATTTTTTCAGAAATGATTTTGGATTCGGGCAATGGCTAAGTTTTACACAACCTACTTAAATGGATGGACAGCGCCCGATTTCCGAACCGTTACCGATCCGGTTTTTGTTTCAGCGAATAGATTGAGGATGGTTTCCTCTGTGCGAACGGAACGGAAACGAAGCAGTTTTTGAATGACTTCATTTTTTTCTTCTAAAATTTGAATTCCATCAAGCAGTACTTCGTATCCACCCAAGCTTGATCGGACTTCACCGCTCACAATCCGATTTTCCGGAATGAACAAATCAATGCTGCCCGTTGTTGCTTGTGCTTTCAGCGAATCGCAGCGATTTCCGCTTAGGTTGACCGCCAAATTGCCATTAAAGCTTTGCGTTTCGACACGGCGAAAATCGCCGTCAAGCTTAATCGCCCCGTTTATTGTTTCAGCCTCGAGATCATCAACCAGACTGTTTACGATTTTAATATGGCCATTCGCTGTTTCTGCTTCAACCCGTTTCGCGTTGATTCCGGTGAAATCAATCTTTCCATTGGCGGTTTTCATTCGAACATGATTGGTCTCTAGCTGCCCGCCGGAAATGGGGCCATTGAACATACGCAACCGAATTTTCTCATATTGGATCTGCGGGATGTACGCGACCGCTTCAACCTTCATCCACTTTAACTGTGTCGAAAACTTCAGCCGCCCTCCCTCAACCGCGAAAATCGTATCCTTTAAAAAGCTTTGCCGCGCCTGATCTTGGTTCTCTACCCGGTAAACTTTCGCTTTGCATTCAATCCGCACATCCTTTTGATCCCATGGCACAAGCTGAATGGCACCATTTGCTACATCCATGTCGATATCGCTAAAATCGGCATCCGCTTGAAAAAAGATGTGAGAAATTTCAACAGAGTGGCCGAAATTTAAATCAAGATCAAAATCTTTTATTTTTTTCAAGGTCATATCGACAAATTCAAAGATTTTTTCTTTTGTAGACTGGAATTTTTGATGTACGGTTTCTTCTTTTTGCGCTTCCTCAAATTTGACAGCAGTTGACAATTCATTGACGATTTCCGCCTCTTTTTGTTCGGCAGTTTGTGATGCTTTTTCTAAATTTTCCAGGAGTGACAAGGCTTCATCAACGCTGAGTTTCCCTTCCTCGACCAACTTTAAGATCCGCATTCTTTCCTCTTTCATTCCGAAATCCTCCTTGAATGAAAAATTTCCTCTCCTATACTTATTCATCTTCACGAAGGTTTACTCCTGCTGAGTGGAAAAACAAGGCAGTACTCAGCCGTGTTAGTGGTTTGTCACGGTTTCATTCATTTCGACTTGGTTCTTCATTCGCTGTCGGTCCCGCTCAAGGATTGGCTTTAAGTATTTCCCTGTGTAGGATTCCGGTACTTCCGCCACCTTTTCCGGCGTACCGGAGGCAATGATTGTACCGCCCTTATCGCCGCCTTCCGGACCAAGATCGACAATATAATCGGCTGCTTTAATCACATCGAGATTGTGTTCAATCACAAGCACCGTGTCCCCATTTTCGACAAGCCGCTGCAGCACAACCAATAAGCGGGAAATATCATCTACATGGAGACCGGTTGTCGGCTCATCAAGGATATAGAAGGATCTTCCAGTCGATCGTCGGTGCAATTCTGACGCAAGCTTCACGCGCTGGGCTTCCCCGCCGGAAAGGGTTGTCGCCGGCTGGCCGAGCGTAATATAGCCAAGCCCCACATCTGCAATGGTTTGCAGCTTCCGGCTGATTTTTGGGATATTGGCAAAAAACTCGAGTGCATCCTCTACCGTCATATCAAGAATATCGGCAATATTTTTTCCCTTATACTTGACCTCGAGCGTTTCCCGGTTGTAGCGCTTGCCATGGCATACTTCACATGGAACATACACATCCGGTAAAAAGTGCATTTCAATTTTAATAATTCCGTCGCCGCGGCATGCTTCACAACGGCCGCCTTTCACATTAAAACTAAATCGGCCTTTTTTATAACCGCGCACTTTCGCTTCATTGGTTGCCGCAAATACATCGCGAATATCATCGAAAACGCCCGTATAGGTTGCAGGGTTCGAACGCGGTGTTCTGCCGATCGGCGACTGGTCAATGTCAATAACCTTATCAAGATAATCGATCCCTTTTACACTTTTATGCTCGCCAGGCCTTGTTTTTGCGTGATGCAGCTTCTGAGCTAGCGATTTATGAAGAATTTCGTTAATCAGCGTACTTTTACCCGACCCTGAAACCCCTGTAACGGCAATAAAAACACCAAGGGGCAACTTCACATTGACATTTTTCAAATTGTTTTCCGAAGCGCCCTTGATTTCAATATAGCGCCCATCTGGTTTGCGGCGCTCAAGTGGCAGGGGAATAAATTTTTTCCCGGAAAGGTATTGGCCTGTCAGCGAATTCGGATCTGCCATCACTTCCTTCGGCGTCCCGGCTGAAACAATTTCTCCTCCATGAACCCCTGCACCCGGACCGACGTCAATCAAGTAGTCGGCTGCAAGCATCGTATCTTCATCGTGTTCGACCACGATCAAAGTATTGCCGATTTCGCGCATATTTTTTAGTGTATCAATCAGCCTGTCATTGTCGCGCTGGTGCAGACCGATGGACGGTTCATCCAAAATGTACAGCACACCTGTCAGCCGCGAACCGATCTGGGTCGCAAGGCGAATTCGCTGCGCTTCTCCACCCGAAAGCGTCCCTGCTGCCCGGCTCAGTGTTAAATAATCAAGGCCAACATTGATTAAAAAGCCAAGGCGTTCAAGAATTTCCCGCAAAATCAGGCGTGCAATCTGCATTTCCTTTTCCGTTAACTGCAATTCATTGAAAAAGTGGTGTGCTTCTTCAATTGAAAGATCGGTTACTTCAGAAATATGCCGACCGGAGACAAGCACTGCAAGGCTTTCCTTCTTAAGCCTGTAGCCTTTACATGTCGGACATGGCTGATGAGCCATGTATTTTTCCATCTGGTCACGGATATAGTCGGAGCTTGTCTCTTTAAAACGACGCTCGACATTGCGCAAAACCCCTTCGAATTCAATATAGCCATCGCGAATTTGCCCAAAGTCATTTTGGTAGCGAAAATAAATTTTCTCGCCGTCTGATCCGTACAAAATTTTATCAAGCAGATGCTTCGGTATCTCTTTCACGGGTGTGTCCATATCGATCCCGTAGTGGCCGCAAACTGCTTCAAGGAGCTGCGGATAGTATTGCGAACTTGTCGGTTCCCACGGGGCAATCGCATGCTGTCTTAAAGTAAGATCCTTATTCGGAATAACCAGCTCGACATCCACTTCCAGTTTTGAACCGAGGCCATCGCACTCCGGACAGGCTCCGAACGGGCTGTTAAACGAAAACATCCTTGGCTCCAGCTCACCAATTGAAAAACCGCAAAGAGGACACGCATGGTTTTCACTAAACAGCAGCTCCTCCTTTCCAATAACATCAACAATGACCTTTCCTTCTCCAAGCTTTAATGCTGTTTCCAGTGAGTCCGCCACGCGTGATGACACGCCTTCTTTTACGACAATTCGGTCAACAACCACTTCAATGGAGTGCTTTTTGTTTTTCTCAAGCTCGATCTCTTCGCCAAGATCCAGCATTTCACCGTCAATGCGCACGCGAACATACCCTTGTTTTTTGATGTCCTCAAGCACCTTGGCGTGCGTTCCTTTTCGTCCGGAAACGATCGGGGCAAGGATTTGCATTTTTGTGCGTTCCGGGTATTCCAAAATCCGATCAACCATTTGCTCAATCGTTTGCGAGGAAATTTCAATCTTGTGAACCGGACATGTCGGCCGCCCGACCCTTGCAAACAAAAGCCGTAAATAATCGTAGATTTCTGTCACTGTCCCAACGGTCGACCGTGGATTGCGGCTTGTTGTTTTTTGGTCAATTGAAATGGCAGGGGACAGACCTTCAATCGCATCGACATCCGGCTTGTCCATTTGCCCCAAAAACTGCCGTGCATAGGCAGACAGCGACTCGACATAGCGCCGCTGTCCTTCGGCATAAATTGTATCAAAGGCAAGGGACGACTTCCCTGAACCCGATAGTCCTGTTAAGACAACAAGCTGGTCACGCGGAATGGTGACATCGATATTTTTCAAATTATGTGCCCTGGCGCCTTTAACAACTAACTTATCCATCGCCATCGTATCGTCATCCTTCCGCTTTTATCTCTAAAATAAGATCCCGAAGCTCAGCCGCCCGTTCAAAATCAAGCGCTTTGGCCGCTTCTTTCATTTCTTTTTCCATATTGGCAATCGTGCGTTCCCGCTCTTTTTTCGACATTTTGCCAAACGCAGCCGCCGGTTTGTACTCTTCCGGTTCCTCTGCTGCATGAGTGGCGCGAATCGCATCGCGAATATCTTTTTGAATTGTCATTGGTGTAATCCCATGCTCTTCATTGTATGCTTCCTGAATCGCACGGCGGCGCTTCGTTTCAGTAATCGCCACTTCCATTGAATTCGTGATCCGGTCCGCATACATGATAACCTTTCCATTCGCGTTCCTTGCCGCCCGCCCGATTGTCTGTATCAGCGACCGTTCGGAGCGGAGGAACCCTTCTTTATCCGCGTCAAGGATGGCGACAAGCGATACCTCGGGGATATCGAGCCCTTCCCTTAACAGATTGATTCCAACTAAAACATCATATTTTCCGAGCCTTAGTTCACGGATGATTTCAATTCGCTCAAGCGTTTTGACCTCCGAATGCAAATACTGAACTTTGATGCCGATTTCCTTTAAATAATCGGTTAAGTCTTCTGACATTTTCTTCGTCAACGTTGTGATAAGAACGCGTTCATTGCGGTTGACTCGATCTTGAATTTCGCCGATCAAGTCATCAATCTGGCCTTCAATTGGCCGAACTTCAATAATCGGATCCAACAGTCCTGTCGGCCGGATAATTTGTTCAATCATCTCCGGTGTGTGTTCTAATTCATATGACCCCGGTGTCGCCGAGACATAAATAATGTTCTGAATATGCTTCTCAAATTCCTCAAAGGTAAGCGGCCGGTTGTCGAGCGCTGACGGCAGGCGAAAACCGTGATCCACCAATACTTCCTTGCGCGCTTTGTCGCCGTTGAACATCCCCCTGATTTGCGGCAGGGTGACGTGTGACTCATCGATGACGATCATAAAATCTTCCGGGAAATAGTCCAGAAGGGTATAGGGAGTGGAACCGGCTGGCCTTAACGTAAGATGGCGCGAATAGTTTTCGATCCCTGAGCAAAAGCCCACTTCCCGCATCATTTCCAAATCATAGCGGGTGCGTTGTTCCAAGCGTTGTGCTTCAAGCAATTTATCCTCGGAGCGCAGGACGGCAAGCCGTTCCTCCAGCTCTTTTTCAATATTTTGAATCGCAATTTGCATCTTCTCTTCTCTCGTTACGAAGTGGGATGCTGGAAAAATGGCAACATGATCACGGTCACCGATAATTTCACCTGTTAAAGCATCGACTTCCCGAATCCGATCGACTTCATCACCGAAAAATTCGACGCGGATGCAATGCTCGTCGCGCGAAACCGGAAAAACCTCAACAACATCGCCGCGTACCCGGAACGTTCCGCGCTTAAAATCAATATCATTCCGTTCATATTGGATATCGACCAAGCGGTGCAACAATTGATTTCGCTCAATTTCCATTCCGGTTCGTAATGATAAGACCAATTCCCGGTATTCTTCCGGAGAACCGAGTCCGTAGATGCAGGAGACACTGGCAATAATGATCACGTCTTTGCGTTCAAACAAAGAGGATGTTGCCGAGTGCCTTAGTTTGTCAATTTCATCATTGATGCTGGCGTCCTTCTCGATGAAGGTGTCAGTCTGCGGTACATACGCTTCGGGCTGATAGTAATCATAGTAGCTGACAAAGTATTCAACCGCATTGTTAGGAAAAAATTCTTTAAATTCACTGTAAAGTTGACCGGCCAGCGTTTTATTATGGGCAATGATCAGTGTCGGTTTGTTTACTTCCTTAATCACATTGGATATGGTGAACGTTTTTCCCGTCCCTGTTGCACCGAGCAAAGTCTGATGCCGTTTGTTTTCCTTGATTCCCTGCACAAGTTTCCGAATCGCTTCGGGCTGGTCGCCTTGCGGGGAGTACTTTGAGACTAATTCGAATTGATCCTTCATACTAATCCTCCTGCAAAAATGGATCCTTGGTGTCACGTCTGCTTTAGTTCCATTCTACCACAACACCATCAAAACAAACCAATCATATGCGAACGAGTATTCGTTTTTTAAATGACATTTCTGATATAATTCATTCTACATATTTCATCCAAACAAACATACACTTCTTTCAAATTAATGATGGTTCTCTCCAATATCTGTACCATCCATCCTATTTTATACAATTGTAGCACAAATTAAATTATAATTATTACAAATAATCAACCTATATATTTTATAAAAATATGATTAATTTTGATTATTATTCTCAATTATATAATTATTTTCTCATTTAGAATTGACAACTACTTTTTCTCAAGAATATAATCAGGTTAAGAAGGGAGAAATTTGGATGAATAAAAACGATTATCATCATTTAAATCATGTAAAACAACAACATAAGTCAAGGAAAACTTTATGGATTACATTATGGTTAACATTGTTCTTTGCTCTTGTTGAAGTACTAGGGGGTTTGGTATCCCACTCACTTGCCCTATTATCAGATTCTGCTCATATGTTGTCAGATGTCGTTGCTTTAGCACTTAGTATGACAGCCATCTATATGGCTTCCCGGGATTCCAACCAAAAATACACGTTTGGTTTTTTAAGATTTGAGATTATTGCCTCTTTTCTTAACGGACTTGCTCTTATGATTATTTCAATTGGAATTTTTGTCGAAGGATTTCGGAGGATTATTACTCCTCGGGAAGTAAATCTTCCAATAATGTTAACCATTGCAATGATTGGTCTGATTGTTAACATTGTTCTCACATTGGTACTAAGTCGAACTACAAAAGAAGAAGAGAATTTAAATATTCAAAGTGCACTTTGGCACTATATAGGGGACCTATTGAATTCGGTTGGAGTGATTATTTCCGCGATTTTAATCTATTTTACAGGTATTTCAATTATTGATCCTTTAATTAGTATGGTTATTGGTGTCATTATCTTCATTGGTGGTGCAAAAATTATTCATGAATCATACCTAATTCTTATGGAGACTGTACCTAAACAATTTAATTTAGATTCTATTCGACAAGATCTCCAAAAGATTGAGGGAGTGATTGATGTACATGAAATTCATCTTTGGGCTGTATCTACTGACCACTATTCATTTTCAGCCCATATATTGGCATATAATGAAATTCAATATTCAATAATTATATCCAACACAACAAAACTCTTAAAAGAAAAATATGGTCTGACACATTCAACAATCCAAATTGAAAACCCATCCATGCATGATCATGGAATATACGGGGAGAAATTTTTACTTAACCACGGATAAATCAGAACAGACAAAGGATTTGACCTAATTTTTTTTTTGTAATTTGATTGTTAGATCCTTCAATTCCACTTTGTAAAAATGTCGTCCTCTTTTCTATATATTGACTCTCGCCATTCGCCAAGTTTATGTTAGGTTTAAAACTGGCATACTGTGAACGGTCAATTTTTTTATACGCTTGTTTAAGACTAGTGTTAGGATGGTACCCTAATCATACAAACAAACGAAGCAGCATTTATGCAAAAACAGCCAAAAAAAAAACGGCATAGGTGATTAATCATGCCGTCTGCCGTTTAACTTTTTTTTACCACTCTTTGTTTAAGCCTGACTGCAAAGCCAAAACCGGCAGTCAATGAAAAAGCATCCAAAATCATAATCGGCCATGTATGCGTGTAGCCTTTATAGACAGATGCTGTAATAAGGCCAACCGTTAGAATCAGCCCAATTACCCGATTGTAAGTGACCCTTGTGAAAAGCAAAACCAGCAAACCGGGCAAAATGAGCGCTGATAAGAATTCAATCATCAACGGGTTCACCTCTCCATTCCTTTCTTTACCGTTATTCTAAAAAGAACGGTATGAAAAAGCAACACAAACTTCACATTATAAAAGAGGGACGCCTACAGTTCGTCTAGCTGTTTTAATCAAGATAGAATCGGTAATCCGATTACGTTGTAGTTGTATGGTTAAAACCGAAACGGAGGAAGCATTTATGGAAAAAGAGTTGTTGCCATCAAGTCATCGCCCCGATCCTCTTCCATCGTCCCCATGGCTGATAACGCAAACGTGGGAGCATATCCTTTTCATGCACTGGGAGCTTCCAGCAAGTTCATTGCAGGCACTGATTCCTTCCGAGCTCGAATTGGATATGTTCGATGGATCAGCATGGCTTAGCATTCTTCCCTTTCGCGTTGTTCACCAGCGGATCAGAGGACTGCCGGAAATTCCATTATTCCGAACCTATCTTGAATTAAATGTACGAACCTATGTCAAACACAACGGGTACAATGGGGTCTATTTTTTCTTATTGGATGCCAATCACCCCTTAGCGGTTCTCGGTGCAAAGGCTCTGTCACTGCCCTACCGATACGCTACAATGGAAATGCAGCAATCGCTGGATAAAGTGAATTACAAAAGCAAACGGATTTTTGAAAGTGGGCAGCAAGGGGAGTTTACAGCCAGCTATAAACCAACTTCACCTGCTTCAGCAACCACTCCCGGCAGCCTTGACCATTGGCTGCTTGAGCGGTACTGCTTGTTCACAAAATGGGGGAATCAAATTCTCCGCGGCGACATCCATCATCAAAAATGGGAAGTCAGCCAGGCTGAGGCGGAAGTGGCAATCAATACTGCTGCACCGTTTTCGATCCCCAACAAGAAACCGCTGCTCCACTATGCCCCCCTTAAAAAAGCCTTTATTGGGTCATTAAAAAAGATGGGGTAATGTGGCTTATCCCCCCTTTTTAACCGTATTGCGTTATACCAGTCACCATTTCGTCAAATTTACACCTAGTCCTACTTAATTGTTCTTTTTTGCCAGAATCGGTATGATAACATTAAAAAGAAAAACATTCATAAACACTCTTCTTTTCAGAATAAGCTAGTAATAGACGAAATGTCGGGGGTTTCACCTTACCGCCGAAAGGAGACATGGTTATGTTTAATGTTGCAATCATTATTCCTGCCCTTAATCCGACGCCAAGTTTAATTGAATATGTAAAAGCTTTACTGACTGAAGGAGCTGCGCAAGTTATTGTGGTAAATGACGGGAGCAGGGCAGAGTTAACCCCCATTTTTACAATGTGCAGTCAATTAAACAATTGCACCGTTTTAACGCATGAGATCAATAAAGGGAAAGGACGAGCTTTAAAAACGGCTTTTACCTATTTTTTAAAAAATATGAATCACCTGGCTGGTGTTATTACAGCCGATGCAGACGGACAGCATGCAGTCGAAGATGTCTGCAAACTGGCAAAAGGACTCACAGACATGCAAACAGGCATTCTTTTGGGGGTACGGGATTTTAGCCAAAGCAATGTTCCGTTTCGCAGCAAGTTTGGCAACCGAGCCACAAGCCTTATCTTTCGTTTTTTGTATGGATATAAACTGGAAGACACCCAAACGGGTTTACGCGGGATTCCGATAAAGGAATTGCCCCAGATTGCCACGTTAAAAGGTGAACGTTATGAATACGAAATCAATATGCTGATTTTTGCACGCAAGATGAATATCCTGATGAAGGAAATTCCGATTCAAACGTTATACTTCAACCAAAATGATGGTTCCCATTATAATTCAATTATTGATTCCATCCGCGTCTTTCGCAAGCTGATTTCCGGGCTGCTCCGCTATTCGTTTTCAACGATTGCATCAGGTGTGATTGATATTCTCTGTTTTATTTTACTAGCGAATGTTTTTTTCATTGAGTTCCCGCTGAAAACAAGGGTGTTTTTTGCTACATTGCTGGCAAGAGCTTTCTCTTCCTCTTGCAATTTCTATATGAATCGGAAACTCGTATTTCAATCAGGAAATCAGTTGACCGGCTCGATCATGAAATACTATTCTTTAGTAATCGGGCAAATTATCGTTTCATATGCACTGGTTGTCTCTGCAAATCTATCATTTGGGGCAAACATCGTTCTTGTAAAAATCATCGTCGATACCTTGATGGGAATCATCAGCTATCAGCTCCAGCTTCATTGGGTTTTTAAAAAAAATCATCCTGAACAGATGGCAGGCGAAAGTCATGGCAGATAATTTTTATGGAAAGGGATTTCGGCTCATACGAGGTATGGTGCGGGTTGTCTATCCCTCTTATTCTTTGAAACAAGCAAAACTTCCCGACACACCGGTTGTGTTCGTGTCCCATCACCAAAATTTGTTTGGTCCATTTATCATTTTGCTTTGGTTTCCGCGGAGCTTGCATGCTTGGATTCTGCACGTTTTCCTTGATCAAAAGGCCTGTTACCGGCAATATGTCGATTTTACATTCACGAAGCGGTTTGGATTCCATAAGTTGGTGGCAAAAGGGTTGGCCTATCCCATTTCCTTTTTTATTTCCAAACTGTTGAATTCAGGAAAAGGCATCCCTGTTTACAGGGGATCGCGGAAAATTCTGCACACGTTTCAGCAAAGCGTTGCAGCCCTTAAAAACGGCGAAAGCCTTATCATTTTTCCGGATACCCATTATCAGGATTCCTCTGCAGGTACAAACGAAATGTACGACGGATTCCTCTTTTTAGAAAAATATTATTACAAAGAAACCGGTAAACATGTCTGTTTTGTTCCCCTTTATGCCAGCAAAAAGAAAAAAACGATCATTGCCGGCAGTCCGGTCTATTTCCCAGGTCGAGAGGATTTCCAATCAGAGCGCAAATTCGTCCTTGGTAAAATTCACGACCATTTAAATGAGTTGGCAAGACGGTGCGGCGATCTTTCATAATTGATTCGAAGAATGCCAAAGGGCGGATCTGTCCTTTGGCATTTCGCGCTTTTCGGACCGCCTTTTTGGGTGCTTCACTCCCCTTTAAGACGTTCCATCATGCAAAATAAGCAAGATAGGGTAAAATAGACTTGCTGATTTTTCTTTCTTTTGAAGAGGACAGTTTTTTTGACAACAGGAGGTTTTTAAACGATGCTGTTTCTTCTGGCTGAGCAAGTGGAGCGCGTTGGCTTTTTGATTGCGATGGCGTTCCTGTTTTCGAGGCAGCAGAAGCTGCGCCATTTTATGCAATATCAAGATGACAATCGCAATCTTTTTTATTTTATTTCCCTTTTCAGCTTCTTTGCGATTTTAGGGACGTTTTCTGGCCTCCCGGTAACAGGGGTTGGCTACCATGAAACACCGTGGATTCAACAAATTGCCGGCTGGGAAGCCATTGCCACTTCACGAACCATTGGGGTGGTGATCGCCGGGTTGTTTGGTGGAGTCAAAGCAGGTTTCGCTGTCGGTTTGATTGCTGGTATTCACCGTTATTTATTAGGAGGTTTTGTCGCTTTGCCCACCATGATTGCCCCGATTCTTCAGGGGATGTTTGCCGGATTGATGCGAAATTCGCTTAAAAAGCGGTACCGTCACGTTGCTTCCATCCAAATGTCGTTTATCGTGGGCTTTCTGGCTGAAACGATGCAGATGCTGTTAATCTTGCTTCTGGCAAAGCCCTTTGATCAAGCACTTTCACTTGTCAAGTTGATTGGAATTCCGCAAATTCTTTCAAACAGTCTCGGTGTTGCCGTGTTTTTCATTATTCTCATGCAGGTGGCCATTGAAGAAGAAAGAATTGGCGCTCATTATGCCCAAAAAGCGCTGCAAATCGCAGAAAGAACCTTGTCGTATTGGCGCAAGCCGCTCGATCAGGCGGTAGGAGAAATCGGACATGTTCTCCTCCAAGAGACAGAAGCAGTCGGCGTCACGTTTCATCAACAAGAAAAACTCCTTTTTCAAAGAGGGGATATTACCCCGTTTGGAGTCAACTTGCCGATCGAATACGGCAGCCAAAAGTTGGGATTATTCCAAATTTTTTACGAAAAAAAGCAGCAGCAGCAAACAGCGGAAGTAACTGCGATTTTAAACGGATTGGCCCAGCTGTTTAGCCAGCAATATGCGTTGGCGGAAGCCGAACGGCAGGCACACTTGGTCACCAATGCCGAAATTAAAGCACTACAGGCGCAAATGGATCCGCATTTTTTATTTAATGTTTTAAACACGATTAAATCATTGATTCGGACTGCGCCGGAGGAATCGCGAAAAATGATTACCCAGCTCGCGAAATATTTGCGAAAAAACATGCAAAGTATCAATCAAGATTTAATCCCCATCAAAGAGGAACTGGATCATGTCAGAATCTATCTCAACTTGGTCAAAGCCCGCCTTGGCGAAAGACTAGAGATTGAATGGGAAATAGACGAAAGCAGTTTGGACTATACGATTCCATCGTTAACCATTCAGCCAATTGTTGAAAATGCGATTGTACATGGGATTCGCAAAATGAGCAAAGATGGACGTGTAATCATTAGCATCACCAGACGGAAAAATGACATTCATATCAGCGTCTGCGACAATGGTTACGGGATGGATACGGATGTAGTCCCGAAAAATAATGACGACCATATGGGTTTTGCTTTGGCCAATATTCGCCAGCGCTTATCCTATCATTTTGGAGAAAAAACAAATTTTACAATTCAATCGCAGAAAGGACAAGGAACCGTTGTTTCTTTTGTCAGGCCGATTGACGAAGGGGTGCTGAATGATGGCGATTCGCGTCATGATTGTTGATGACGAACAGCCCGCGCGTGAAGAGCTTGCCTTTATGCTCGGGGAAATAGCCGGCGTCGAGGTAATCGGCGAGGCCGCTTCCGGGATGGAAGCAGTAAAAAAAGCAAAAGATCAAAAACCAGACCTGCTGTTTCTTGACATTCAGCTCCCTGATTTAACCGGCTTACAGGTTGCTGAAATTTTAAACGAGTTCGATTTTCCAATCCAGGTCGTTTTTTTAACAGCATATGACCATTTCGCGATCGAGGCGTTTAAACTGCGGGCATTCCATTACGTATTAAAACCGTATGATTCAGAGGATTTGCAGGAAGTGTTCGAGAACTACGCAAATAGGCTCAAGGAAAATCATCTCAAGACAGAACAGACAAAAACCAAATTGGCGATCGAAACGGAAAACGGGATTACCTATTTGTCGCCGAAAGAAATTTATTTTATCGAAAAGCAAGGACGCGAAGTAATCATTCATACCAAAACGGAGAAACTGAAAGCCTTGTTTACCCTTAGTGAACTGTTGGACAAACTGGAACGGTTCGGCTTTTTCCGGACGCATAAAAGCTATTTGGTCAATTTGGAACATATTAAGGAACTTCGAACATGGTTTAACGGCTCTTACAATTTGATTATGAATGATCAAACCCATTCGGAAGTTCCCGTCAGCCGCAATTATGTCAAAAGTTTACGCGAAAAAGTCGAATTATGACATTTTGCGCACAATTTTATACATGATAGGACAAAAGTGATCGCTTCCAAAATGCAAGCCGATATAATAAAGCACAAGCGGATGGACATATTAATACCGCTGAATGAAAACGCATTCAAAGGAGGCGTCACAGTTGAAACCACTTATTTTTTTATTAGTCCTAATTCCTTTTCTCGCTCAATTGGTAGCGCTGCCACTAGTTAACAAGATCAACCCGATCCTTTTCGGATTTCCTTTGTTTCACTTTTGGCTGCTAATCTGGATGATTTTAACTCCCATTTTCACATGGGCCATTTACAAAATTCAGAAGTCTAGGGGGGAGATTGAAGGATGAAAGGGAATCTAACCGCACTGATGGTTACATCCATCATCGTTTTAATTGTAATCGGCATCGGATTTTTGGCCGGTCGAAGCAAAGAATCACGCAGCTCTGTTGAGGAATGGTCTGTTGGCGGACGCCGGCTGGGAAGCCTATTCGTCTGGTTTCTCATTGGGGCGGACGTTTACACAGCCTATACTTTTTTAGGCTTAACCAGTTCCGCTTATACAGGCGGAAGCATCGCCTTTTTTGCAACGCCATACGTTGTCCTGGCATACCCGCTTGCTTACTTCTTTTTACCTAAAATTTGGAAAGTTGGCAAGACTCACAATTTTACAACACTAGCCGATTATATTAAAGGCCGGTTTGACAGCAAATTGTTTTCCGTATTGATTGCAATTAACGGCGTGTTAATGCTGATTCCGTATATTGACTTACAATTAAGCGGAATCCAGGATACATTAAGAATAGCCGGTACAGGTTATATTAACATTACTTTTGTTGTCGTCGTCTCGTTCTTGCTCGTTGCTTTCTATACGTTCTTTGCCGGAATTAAAGCGCCAACCTATACGGCGATTATTAAGGATATTTTAGTTTGGGTCATTATGTTGTATATGGTTGTGACCATTCCGATGATTCATTTTGGCAGCTGGGGCTCCATGATGCAAGCAGCCGTTTCGCACGCACCTGCCAAACTGATCTTACCGACTTCAGGTCCAAAAGGCATGCTCTGGTTCTCGACTGCTGCGCTGATTTCGGCAATGGCCTTGTTCATGTGGCCGCATACAGCAACAGGTGTGTTTAGTTCAAAAAGCGGCGAGTCATTGCGGAAAAACGCGATTGTTCTGCCATTCTATAATATTGTGTTAATGCTTGTGACCTTTTTAGGGATTACTGCCTTTTTGGTCATTCCTAAAGGAACCGATCCACGCTTTGCTTTCTTGGAATTGATTCATATGTCTTATGGCGGCACGATGCAAGGCTTGGCCTATTCGACGATTGCATTAGCCTCATTGGTGCCATGTTCCATTATGGCCATCGGTGCATCAAGCCTTTTTGCCAATAATATTTACCGTGATGTCATCAATCCAAAAGCTTCTTCAAAGCGGATGACATTGGTTACACGATACATGGTGTTTGTAGTCATTGGTCTGGCATTATTATTCGGCTTGCTATTCCCGAATGCCCTTATTTCCTTGCAGTTAATGGGCGTGTCGGGTATCGTGCAAATTTTCCCGGCCGTCGTCTTCAGCCTCTACTGGAGAAAGCTTTCAAAAGAAGCGGCATTTTCCGGATTTATCGCCGGGATGGTTGTCGTCTTCACGCTTTATGCGACCCATCAATCGTTTGGCGTGTATGAAGGTTTCTGGGGACTTGTCGTCAACATTCTCGTTCTAGTCGCGTTAAATCCGCTCTTTGCCAAAAAAGCAGAAGGACGAAACAACGCCGTTATCGAAACATTGTTTGGCAAAAACAATGTTAAATCAGCAATTGAACGGAAAGTTGGGTAAGAAAAACCGGGCAAAACCGCCCGTTCCTTTTTAGTTTGGTGGATAAACGGGGTCTGTTGATTTCCGCTCCAGGCACTCGCTTTCCGGGGGGCGTTCCGGTGAAGCCAGTAGTGACCGGTTTGGCCTGAAAAATTGGAGAAGCGGGCATTAGGGAAGCTAGTAATGACCGGTTTGGCCTGAAAAATAGGAGGATCGGGCATTACGGGAGCTAGTAATGACCGGTTTACCCTAAAAAATTGGTGAATCGGGCATTACGGGAGCTAGTAATGACCGCTTAGGCCTGAAAAATAGGAGGATCGGGCATTACGGGAGCTAGTAATGACCGGTTTACCCTAAAAAATTGGTGAATCGGGCATTACGGGAGCTAGTAATGACCGCTTAGGCCTGAAAAATAGGAGGATCGGGCATTACGGGAGCTAGTAATGACCGGTTTACCCTAAAAAATTGGTGAATCGGGCATTACGGGAGCTAGCAATGACCGGTTTACCCTAAAAAATTGGTGAATCGGGCATTAGGGAAGCTAGTAATGACCGCTTAGGCCTGAAAAATGGGAGAAGCGGGCATTACGGGAGCTAGTAATGACCGGTTTACCCTAAAAAATTGGAGAAGCGGGCATTACGGGAACTAGTAATGACCGCTTAGGCCTGAAAAATTGGAACATTGGGCACTACGGGAGCTAGTAATGACCGATTAGACCTGAAAAATAGGAACATTGGGCATTAGAGAAGCTAGCAATGACCGGTTTACCCTAAAAAATTATAAGAAAAACCGGGCAAAAGCCGCCGCCCGTCCCTTTTTAGTTTGGCCGTTATGGAATAAATTCCTTGCATGTATACTTTTCATGTCACAGATTCCTGATTTTGGTCAAAAAAGGTCAACATATAAATTCTGATATTATAAATGAAAACTCGCCGACTGACGAGTCCTTTGGACGAAGACAGAGGTGTAGTTGAATTTACACGCTCGTATACCTGCCACATCCTGTGGCACTCGCCTGACTAGGACGTCCTGTCCATCGTCCGTTCAGAATTTATCCATATAAATACTGATTAGCTAAAAAACAAAAGGATGTAAAATCGGCACTTCGATTTTACATCCTTTTTTCAGGAAAATGGATAGAAATAAAAGGTCAATTCCCCAACGATAATCCCTGTGATCATGCCGAAAAATACTTCAACTGGCTTATGCCCAAGCAACTCTTTCAATTTTTTCCTTGACTCCGCGTTTGTTGGGTGCGGGTCTTTTAATGCTTCCATTAAACGGTTAAAATCCGCCAGTAATTGATTTAAAATTTCCGCATGAAATCCTGCCTGTCTTCGTACACCAGTAGCATCATACATCACGATCGTCGACAGGACCGCACTAATGGCAAACTCATTTGAAGAAAATCCCGATGTCAAACCGATGGCTGTCGCAAGCGCCACAATCGTTGCAGTATGTGAGCTTGGCATGCCGCCTGTACTGAACATCAATCTCCAATTAAATTCTCTCGTTGCAAAGAAATGAATCGGTATTTTGACTACTTGAGCAATCAGCATGCCCAATAGCGCCGCAAACAGTGGATACGATAAAACCATGTTGTCCTCCCCTTGATCGTACAAAAATTTATAGTTTTATTTTACTTTGTATAAATAAATCCGCCAATATGCATCCTTTGAATCAAAAACCTTTTGCAGTTCCAGTTGGTTTTCTGCTGCGTTTAGAATCGGAACAGAAGAAAGAACATAATCCCCGCCCATTTGCTTAAGAACAGCTGTCTTTAGTTCCAAATGGGTAATTACCTTTTTCGAATGCTTGGAAAACTGGTAATGTTGCCCTAATTCGCTGGAAAACACATAAAGCCGGCCGCCCCAATCGTCAAAATAGGTTTGCAGCGATTTGCTTTTCGCAAGTTCTGAAGCGATAATCTCCCGAAATTGATGCTTATAGGACAGCGGGTAAAAATTATTATACGTATCAAGAGTATACATCCCGTTATACTGTGCAATGGCCGGATGCAGACCGATGCTGACAACCCGGTAGTCCTGAACCGGTTTGCCAATAAATTTTTTGATCGCATCAAATTCCTTAACCGCATAAAATTGGCCAAATGACGGCGAATTGCGGTAATAAATTTGTTCGTTTGACGGGATTAAGACCGCAAGCTGCAAAACCACCAACATTCCGATCAGCAGGCGCCAGCGTTTCTTCCCTACCAACCGCCAAACGATTTGCATTGACACAGCAAACAAAATGTAAATCACCATCGGGTGCAAATAATGGTAACGCGAAAAATTAAAGGTGTTTAATATACTGATTTTTTGTTTTAGCGGTACCCAGCCTTCATACCACCAAAAGGCATACCAAACGGACAGCAAAAAGTTGGCAAGATGCAAGCCGATAAACAGTTTCTCCTGCTTCCATCTTTTTTGAACAAGCACAATGACGAGCACAATGAGTGATAAAGGCAAAATAATATACTGATAGAGCGTTGGGTCTTGGTAGTGCCCGACCACATAGTTTTTGAAAATTAACCGGATGGTGGCAACGAGGCTATTTTTCGATTCCAAAAACTCCGAGCGATTTGTTTTTTCCGTTGAAAAAATAAGCGAGACAAACTGCCGGTATTCAATGAGTAAATAAATCAGGGTCATATAGGCAATCGAAAAAAACAAGCGCCACTGCGGTTTTTTTGTGCGGATGACATCCACAAGCCAAAAAACACCCATTGCACTGAGAAAAAAGAAAAAGCCCAGCATGAATGTTGAATAAAAAGGCAAAAGGGTCAGCGTTAATACGCTTCTGCGGAGCTGCCGCCGATTGTAGATATTCAAAAAGGCCCATAACGCAAACGGCATTCCCAATGTGCTTGCCATTCCATTTGCCCAAAAAGGGGTCAAGGCAAACGTTACGGCGGCGCCGACACGGATGATGCCCTGATTTTCATCTTTGACCACATATCGTTTTAATACTAAATACATTCCCCAAAAAGCGAGTAAGCGAGAAATCGCCTGATTTAGTCCATAAGCCGTTTCTGCAGGGAAAAAGTGAAACAACTGCACAATGCCATAAAATTCAGAGTAAATCGCATTTCGCGATAACTGTCCGTTGATAATCTGCGGAATGTTCGCATCAATCGAACCAAACAGCTGGCCGCTGTCCATCAGCACTTTGTACCAGGCAATATTGGAGTCCATATTGTCTAGAACCCGCATATGGGCCTGTTCCCCGAGGATAAAGTACGGGGCAACCCAAAGTGCAATAATCAGCAGCGCCAGGGTAATATACATTTTCTCGTTTTTCCATAATCCTATCAATCTAGATCGTCCCATAATTACCTCGATTCCTTTGTTCATACTCTATACCCATGCACTTCGACCGATTTTGCTGACGATTCACCTAGTTTAACGACTGATTTCTTCGCTTTTCACAGTAACTCCGCCCGATTTGATGACTATTCCGCGACTTTCACAATTGATTCCGCGGCTGTAACAATTTGTTCGCATATCCAGTCTACCAAAAACCCGCCTTTATTACTAAAAAGACCCAACCATTCGACAAAAAGTTCATTTTTTCCTTGTCACACGCAAAAAAACCTTGGCTCTCTTTAAATCGAACCAAGGTGTTCACTTCCATTGTTATCGTACCATTTTATTTCTCACGATTCAATTGTTTCGTGCAGCCGAATCTTTGCTACCAATCCGGATAAAAACGGCAGCATGGCAACGAGTCCGATGGCCCAGCCAACACCAAGAAAATCGGCGAATATTCCTGCAAGCAATGCCCCAAAGGCATAGCCGCTGTCACGCCAAAACCGGTAAACACCCATCGCGGAAGCCCGCCACTCCGGTGCTGCGACATCGCTGACCGCTGCTTGTAAGGTTGGATAGACCATTGCAGTACCGATCCCTAAAAGAATAGCGGCAAAAATCCATAAACTAAATTGGTGAACAACTAAGATCAGCCAAAGCGCAATGGCTTGTGTCCACATTCCATATACGATAAGCACCTTCCTGCCGATTTTATCACTTAATGCACCCGTAACTAATTGAAACAATCCCCACGCAGCGGGGTAAACCGCAACAATGGTACCGATTTGGCCAACCGACAACCCCGCGGCGGAAAAATAAAATGGAAACAATCCCCAGGCCATCCCATCTTTTAAATTAGTTGACAAACCGGCAAAACTGATGCTCGATAAGCTCCGATTGTTCCAAGTCGCAAGCGCGAACACTTTTTTCGAAGATAATTCATTGACAGCCTTGCTATTTCCGCTCGTTTGAATTTGCAGTTTCAAATGCTCTCCCGTGTCTTTGGCAATCAAGGAAAGGAAAATGCCGATGATCACAATGCCAATTCCGACATAAAACGGCTCGGGTCTTAAAGAGTAAACAGAGGCAATATAACCTGACACTGCCGCCATAATGGCAACACCGGAATAGCCGGCAAATTCATTTAACCCGACCGCCGTCCCCCGCTGATTTGCTTTTGAAAGGTCAATCTTCATATTCACGGTCATCGACCAGGTCAGGCCTTGATTGATCCCAAGGAAAATGTTCGCCACAATAATCACCCACCAAGCACGGGCATAAATAATAAGAATTGGCACAAAAAATCCAACAAACCAGCCTAATATTAATACTTTTTTTCGGCCAAGCCGGTCCGCAATCTGGCCGGCGAAATAGTTCACGATTGCCTTTGAAAAACCAAAGCTAATAATGAACGACAATGCGGCACTGGCAGATGCCAGCCCAAATTGCTTTTCGCCAAGCAAAGGAAGGACTGTTCGCTCAATCCCCACCATCGAACCAACAAATAAATTCGTCACAACCAATAAAATGAACTGAACCAAATTCTCTTTAATGCCAATTTTCGGTTGTTCCATGACTTCCTCCCGTATCTAATTATTGACGAAAAATCATCCTCTTTCCTCCTAAATTGAATGGTGAATTTGTTTCCATTCATTGATGCCTGCTTCGAGCAAGGATGCTTGATACCCCTTGGAACGCAAGAGTTCAACCGCTTCTGTCGCATAGACGCAATATGGCCCCCGGCAGTATGCAACGAACTCTTTATCATTCGGCAGCGAATCAAGTTTCTCTTCCAGTTCAGAAATGGGAATGGATAAGGCATTTGGCAAATGTTCTGTTTCATACTCTTCCGCCGGTCTCACATCCAGCAGCATAACCCCGTTGTTTCTTAGCTTTTCTGTCAATTCTGCAAAGGAAATCGGCTTTACTGTATTTTTCCTTAAAATAAAATCTTCTCTTATGTGGCTGACATCGGAAATCCGATCTTCTGCTGTTCCTCTTAAAGCGAAAACAAAAGCCAGCACCTGTTCACTTGCAAGACGATAAATCACATAGTTTTTATCCTTTGAAAAAATCACCAGCTTTGCTTCGAGCAATGTTTGCAAATGCTTTGAAGTATTGGCAATACTCATTTTTGTATCCAAAGCCAGGGCTTCCACCGATTTAGGCCCTTGTGTTAAAAGGTCAAGCAGTTCAATTCTTTTTGGACTCGAGATCGCCTTCCCGATTCGGGAAAACTCCCCATAAATAAAGTCCTTAAACTCACGCGTTTCCAAACAAACACCTCGCTTTGTATTCAACTATTAAACTAATTAGTTGAATAGTATCATATGAATCGGTTATTGTAAAGTAACTTTTACTCAATAAAAAACCATGCCTTCGTTTGACCTTTTGGCATGGAATACATGTTTATATCAATTCTTTTAACCAGCTGATCACTTGATCGATTTCTTCCTTCGTTGTCGGTCTCCCAAGGCTGAACCGGATAGCGCCCATTCCGATGTTTTCCGGGACACCCATTTCTTTTAACACAGGGGATAGGTCTATTCTGCCTGAATGACAGGCCGAGCCAGTCGAGGCCGCTAACAATGGCATTGCCGATAAAAGATCTTGACCGATTTTACGGACAAAACTTACATTCAACGTATTCGGCAAACGTTTTTCTTCATGGCCGTTCAACACGACCCGTTGGTCAAATTCCTTTTTTAACTGCTGCCAAAAATAGTTTGTCAGTTCCTTAACCTTCGAAGAATGCACATGTTTTTTGGCCAGCTCACAGGCTTTCCCCAACCCTACTGCAAGCAGCGTATTCTCTGTCCCGGCACGGACACCGAATTCATGTCCAGCCCCATGGATAAGCGGTTCAACAACCGTGCCTTTTCGCAGATACAACGCCCCGATGCCCTTTGGTCCATACAGTTTGTGGCCGGCAATTGTCAGCATATCTACATTCAGTTCATTTACGTCAATCGGTATTTTCCCTGCAGACTGGGAGGCATCGGTATGAAATGCAATACCGTGTTTTTGAGCTATTTTCCCGATTTCAGCTATCGGCTGAATCGTTCCCACTTCATTATTCGCATGCATGATCGTAATCAGGATCGTCTCTTCCGTTATTGCAGCTTCGATCTCATCAGGTGAAACCATTCCGTGCTCATCCACATCGACCAGCGTAATCTTGGCACCCATACGCTCCAAAAATTTCAACGGATTTAAAATGGCCGGATGCTCCATTTTGGAAGAAATAATATGGGTTCCTTTTTGCTGATGCTGAAAATAATACCCCTTCAGCGCAAGATTGTTTGCTTCACTGCCACCGCTTGTCAAAATCATTTCTTCAGCTGAACAGGAAAGAAGATCTGCCACTTGCTGTCGCGCCCTAAAGAGCAGCTCTTTTACCGGCCGTCCTGCCCAATGAAGTGCAGAAGGATTTCCATAAAAATCGGTTAATAGTGGCTGCATCGCCTCCACTACTTCAGGAGCCAACGGGGTACTTGCATTATAATCGAGATAAATTTTCTCCAACTTCGCTTCCATTCCCTTCATTTTTATTCCAGCAAACCCCAAAGTATCCAGCTTCATTTTCTTTTGGCCGTTTGGCTCGTTCTATCTCGAGAGCCATTGCCTGATCCTTGGTGATGAACTCATCAGCTGTAAAAAATAATCCGAGTTGAATTATATCTGGTGGCAGCAATGTTTCGCTGACCGTTGTTGGTGAAAAGAAGGCAGCATTGGCAAACACACTTCCGGGTTTTTCCTGTCCTTGCGTTTGATATTTTTTCCCCCACGGGCTGTCTTTGCCAATAAACCCGCAGACAAATCTGCCTCCCTTTTTCAATACGCGCAACCCTTCTTGCAAAACTTTGTTTGGATTTCCGACAAATTCTAAAACAATATTGGCGACAACTAAGTCAAACGTTTCATCTTCAAACGGAAGCTGCTGAATATCTGATCGAACAAAAGCAATTGGGAGCGACAATGAAGCTGCTTTTTCTTTGGCTCTATCAAGCATATTCGCAGAGAGGTCAACACCGGTAACATTTAATCCGTTTCGCGCCAGCCAAATGGAATAAATCCCGGTTCCACATCCTAAATCAAGCGCCTTTTCTCCCATTTGTGGCATGGCCAACTGAAAAACAATCTCTTTTTCCAAATGATCGACAAAGGAGCCAATTTCCGTTAAACACCAGGAATCATACGTTGCTGCCGAATCATCAAACTGTGCCATGGAACATCCCCCCTTACTAATAGTTGCTTTAATTATACCAAAATTGAAAAAAGAACCCCGCAAATGCGGAGTTATCCGAATAAATTTAATACGAGATCATTTTATCAGCCCAAATCGACCAATCAGCCAGTTCATCCATCGTGCTTTTATGTGCGCTTTCATGAAGCTCCTCTTCCGAAATTCCCCTGGCATCCATGCAACTGCCGCATACGCCAATCACAACCCCTTTGCGTTTTGCAACCGTAAGCATTTTTTCCAAATTGTAATAGCCATTTGGCGTTTTTTGGTTGACCTTTGCACATGCAGCTGCATCAGCAATCAAGAAAACACGGACTTCTGTATCCTCTTTTCCGGCAATGGCGTTTGCTTGCCGGAATGCATTATAGGCTTTTTCCGTTCCGTATGGAGGATCGTTCACAATCACTAAAAATTTCATTTTCTTCACCCTTCTTTTTATGTTTAAACTCAGCCGGAAATTTTCCCGGTTGTAACCGGCAATACAACCTCTGCCTTATTCGCCTGGTGGAATTTTACAAAAATCAATCCGTAAAGAATTGCACCAAGAATTGTGCTCACGTAATTTGCAATCGACAATGCTGCTCCAGGATAATAGATTCCTTGAACGTAAACTCCCAAAACTTGGGAGCCAACAAACGCTCAAACCATCCCCCATTGCGTTGGAGAAAATGAGCTTTTGAAAAAATCTTTCTTTAGATAGTCCATCAGTAAATAAACGGTAAAGAGACCCCAGCCAACCGTAATAACATAGGAAACGGTTATCAAGAAATAGGAAAGAATGCTACTATCAAACGAAAACGAATGCTGAAGATAACTCATCATCCGGTAAAAACTCAATCCTAGCAAACACGTTATCGGAATAACTAGAAAATAGGCTGGAAGGATTGGCTGATCCGGCAGCTTGGCGTTCTTTATTTGCATGTACAATAAAAAGGCAAGCTTTGCGAGAAACAGGAAGATCCCGATGCTTAAGACAAACAATGAGCCAACCGATGCGATTGTTGCAATGCTGCTGTTTTTTGCCATCGAAGTGATACCTGTTCCCGTCAAGCTGACTAGACCGAAAGCGAAAACGTCAAGTAGCCACACAAAATTTAATTTGTTTACTTCTATTTGTTTCGAAAACCAGCTTTTCGCTACGTTGAATTCAAGAAAGAATAGCGATACCCATAAGATTCCAAAGAAGATCAGCGAAGGCATCATCATGGACTGGGTTGACAGTTTGGGAAAATAAAAAGCCATCGGCCCCCATATCACATTTGCTGTCATCGATAATGACGCAATGGGGACAAAAATCGTAATGTTCATAAGCGGGTTTTCAACAAAAGCTGTAAATTGATGTCGTTTTCCGAGCCACTGAAATAGACCTTTTAAGAAAACAACAGTCAAAAAGAAGTTGGTAGCTGTAAAAATCAGCATAAGGACTACCAGTACAAGGTACATCGCTGTTTGACTACTGCTTAGCCGGGACCAATCAATTTGCGTGAATTTCAGCAATCCTTCCCCATGTGGGATGGCAAATTGCAAATAATTGAAAGCCATCAGGGAGACGCCCCCGGCTGCAAGAGCCGCTTGAAATTTAATCGGTGCAAATTTTATTTTCACTTTTTTCCCTCCGTTTCACAGGTGATTTTGCCCAAACCGTTCTTCGTCCTTCTTTCTAAAACGAATCTTTCTTACTTTCATTATAAGAACGTTCATTTTATAAAGGAAATGCATTATAATTATATTATCATTACAATTTTGCATACTTGTTTTCAGCCTATAAAAAAACTAAGAATCGTTCAGATCCTTAGCTTACATACAATTATCTCAATTTGTTTTTTGTTTCAATTGCAACATCTTTTTTTTCAATGGCCATTCCAATTGGATATACAGGAACATTTCTTTGGTTCAGCTCCCTTATCAAGGAATCGGTTTTGGCCTGGGGAACAAAAATGAGCAAGCCGCCCGAAGTCTGCGGGTCATAGAGCAAATATTCCTCATCTCTTGTCAACTTCGCAGTATGGCTGACATTTTTATGAAAGGAATAATGGTTTTTGAGAATCCCCTCCGATACGGCCCCTTGTTCAAGCAACTGAAAGGCATCTTGAAGGAAGGGAATGGTTTCATTGAAAAGCTCAATTGAAACACCGCTTTTTTCAGCCACTTCTGAAAGATGCCCGATCAAGCCGAAGCCGGTCACATCTGTGCATGCCGTCGCATCAGCCGCAATCATCGCCTCAGAGGCATTTCGGTTCAACGTCGTCATCTGGCTGACCACTTCGGTTACTTGCTCTTCAGTGGCCAGTTTTTCATCAATGGCCGTTGTATAAATTCCGATGCCAAGTGGTTTTGTTAAAAAAATGCGGTCTCCCGGCTTGGCTCCCGATTTGCTGATGAATTTCCCGTTTTCAGGAAGAAATCCTGTGACCGAGACGCCATATTTGGGAGAATCATCGATTGTGTGGCCGCCCACAATCGCTACTCCAGCCTCAAGCGCTTTATCGGTCCCACCTTTGATCATTTCTTCTAAGTAGCTTAATGGCAGGGAAGAAACCGGAAACTCAATGATGTTCAGCGCATATTTCGGGATCCCGCCCTTTGCATAAATATCGCTTAGGGCATTTGCAACCGCAATCGCGCCAAATTGGTACGGGTCATCCACAATCGGCGTAATCATATCGACCGTTTGCAGGATCGTTCCATTATTGTGATCGTACGCGAAAACATCTTCCCCGATGCCTGCTTTTATCTTTTGATCATTTGTTGCAGGTATATTGCGCAAAACTTGCGCAAGATCCGAAGATCGTATTTTGCATGCTCAGCCAGAGCCCGAAGAATAAGAAGTCAAAGCAATCATAGGGTTATGCATACGGTTCTCCTTTTTGAGTTACAATTTTTCCACTTTTTAAAAGAGGTGTAAACATGGATTTCCATCAACTGAAAAGCTTTTATTATGTAGCAAACTACCTTAATTTTTCCAAAGCAGCCGAAAAAGTTGCGTTAAGCCAGCCGGCGGTCTCACGGCAAATCGAAGCATTGGAAGCCCATTATCAGCTTTCCCTCTTTAAACGAACCGGGAGAAAAGTCGAACTGACTGATGCGGGCAGACGTCTGCTTCAATACGCTGAGAAAATCTTGCTTTTAACCGAAGAAACAGAAAAAGCCATGAATGCGTTAAACAATCTCGAAGCCGGTGAAATAAAGGTCGGCGCTGGGACAACCATTGGTAATTATCTTTTGCCTTCTTTAATTGTAGACTTTCAGCAAAAATATGCAACTATCGCGATTGACTTGTCTATTGATAAAACAGAAGTGATTATAGAAAAGTTAAAAAAAGGGGAATTGGATGTTGCCATTGCCGCAAAGTCAAGTAAGGACCCCGACTTTAACTATAAAGCGCTTTTAAACGAAGAAGTCCTCCTGATCGCCGGGAAAACTGGCAAATGGAATCTCGAAGAAATCACCACGATTCATCAGTTAAAAGATGAGACTTTTTTTCTCAGAAAGGCTGGCTCCAACACGAGAGAGAAAATCGATACTTTCTTTCAAACCCATCAATTTAAACCGAAAAAACAAATCGAATTTGATACAAACGAAGCCATCAAGCAAGCAATCATCAAACACCAAGGAATTGGCTTTTTATCGGAACAGGTGATTGCAAATGAAAGGAAACTCGGCTTGGTTGAGCCATTTAAACTAGCGGAGCGGTGCCAGCGAAACTTTTCGTTGATTTTTCCAAAAGAAAAATTCGCCACCCCCGCTCTGCTCATTTTTAATCAATTTATAAAGAAAAACATTTATAAACGATAATGCGCTCCTATACTTTCCATTTTAACGGATTAATTGTTTTTTGCACCATCTATTTTCCCCAAATTCTTAAATATGTTATGATTAAATCTGGGCAAATTTTACGAAAGTAAAAGACGCAAAGCCACGGGCCTAACGTAATTTCGATTACCATGGCAGCCGGGTTGCATATCATAAGCGCTTTTCTACCATTTTGCCTAAAAATACACATACGAGAGAAGGCAAATTGTGTACTTTCCAACGGTTCAAATTCAAGAAACAAAGCAAATTCATATTGTGAAAAATAAAAATCTCTGCGGGTGCGGCCTCGTTTATAATCCTTTTCCTACCTTGACAAGAAAAGACCTGAAAATGATTCAAATGAGACCGGTAGATCAAATAACGTGTGAAAAATGCAAAACCCTATTGAAAGAAGGAGATTAAGATTATTTTATCCATTCCCATTCTTTTGTCTCCCGCTCGATATGCGCATACTTCGCATATGCCGGCTTTTCGGTCAACTTTTGCAAAGAAAAAATCTCGGTGAACACTACTTCTACAGCCAATCCCAGCTTTGTTGAGATTTCTTCTTCTAGCGTTTTTCTTGATGGCTTCATTCTAGTGGTGTATTGGAACATAAATTGCACATGATCTGTTAAAACCTTTACTTTCCACATAAATGGGACGTTTTTTAAAGAATACACAACCTCTTGTAAGTCATAAAACGTAATTTCCCTATCGTTCGGCATACGGATGAGATCCTCTTTTCGTCCGTAATGAATCATAATAGGTTTGGTTTGTCCGCAACCACATGTACTTCCTGCTCTCAACTCAATGATATCCTGGTTTGCGTAACGAAGCAGCGGCATTCCTTCCCTTGCTGTTGAGATGACACAATTACCCTTTAATCCCTCTTTTGCCGGTTTTCCATTTTCATCAACTGATTCGACGAAGGCATTTGCATGATTCAAATGGTAATGGCCATTTTCACAACTCATAAACAACCCGCCTGTTTCCGTACTTCCAAATAGTAAATAAACGGGGACACCCCATACGTTTTCAAGATGTTTTTTCCTAGATGGTGTCATCAGTTCCCCGGCCAGAACGAAAGCGCGAAGATTTGGATTTGGAAGCAAGACACCCATTTGTTTTCCGACCTCATATAATTTCTCCGCTTCAGACGGCAGCATTGTGAGAATGGATGGATTCGTCCGCTCAATGATTTCCACAACACGTCTGTCTGGCGTAATCATACTGGCTTTATCTACAGCAATATGACCAGCTCCTACTCTGGCCGCAGACCAATAAAAGATAAAAGAAGGGATGGCCATGGCAAACGGAAACCGATTCAACACAAGGTCTTTTTCATTAAGCTGGAGGCTTGAGTTCAATACGACATTTACCTCTTGTTCAATATCCTTATGAGTAAACCAGCTTGGCGTTGGTGTTCCGGTTGTTCCACTTGTCTCATGATAGGTTGCGATTTGATCAATGGCTGTGCCGATAAGATCATAAGCATCCGCATTTCTTAATTCCGTTTTTGTCGTAAACGGGATACCCAGCCAATTTTCAAAATGCTGACCTGCTAATTTTTCCTGATAAAATCGAGATTTGAGTGCAGCGTCGATAAAAGGTCTATATTGCATGAATTCATTCCCCTTTCGTTTTATCTGATCATTCCTTTGCCTTCTCAATCAGAATCGCCATTTCCTCTATCTGTTGCTGAATGGTTTTTGTTAATTCATTGATTTTTTGGACACCGCCCATTTGAACCTTTTCTGTATACTCAGTCAAGCGACTGATCTCCTGTGATCCAGCTGAGAGCTGCTGAACAGCCGCAGATACATCAAGAATCTGCTGGGAGACATGATTAATTTCCCGCTGAATCACTTCAAAAGAGTGTTTAGCCTCATTTACCGCCTTTGCCCCATTCTCGGTTTCTTTTTTTCCTTCCTTTGTAAGTTGTACTGATTTGGAGACCTTGTCTTGAATGGCTGAAACAATATTTGTGATTTTCTTCGTTGAATTGGTTGCTTCTTCTGAAAGTTTGCGCACCTCATGGGCGACAACGGCAAATCCTTTTCCATGTTCGCCTGCTCGTGCTGCCTCAATTGCGGCATTTAACGCCAAAAGATTGGTATTTGCCGAAATCTCCGTTATTGTATTGACAATTTGGCTAATTTCACTTGAGTGACTCGATAAATCCATAATCGTTTCGGATAATTGATCAACTTTTTGATGGATTGATTCCATTTGCCCGATTACCGTTTCAATTCGCTTGAAGCCTTCTAGTGCCTCTTCCGAAGAAACTTTAGACAAGTGGGAGACCTTTGTGGCGCTTACGGCAATTTGCTCAATACCGCTAGACATATCAGTAATGGCAGCAGTGCTTTTTTCAACATTTTGCGACTGGATCCTAGCACCCTTTAATACATCTTCTGATATATTCATCAGTTTGCTCATGTTTTGCTTAAAAGCAATTAAGGAAGAGACAAGTTCGGAAAATTTCTTTTTTGTCTCTGCCTCCAAAAAAGACGGGGCTTCACTTGCTGCTGCTGTTTCCGTCACTGCTATTAGATTTTCAACAGGTACCTTTTTAACCTTTAAAATAGTTAAAATGAAAAATATAAGGGAAAATAGGACAACAAGTCCGAGTTCCCATGTAAAATCTTTTACGCCAATATAGGCAATGAACAGACTGTTCGGTATAAAAAATAAGACAGAAACCGTAAGAAATAATTGATTTTTTACCTTCATTCGATCGTTTCCTTTCTTTCTATTTCAAAATGGTGTCATTCATGATCGTGATTCTGCTGTCCCTCCTTAGGGAAAAACACAAAAATAAAGCCCCTACAACAGTTTGTAAGGGATGTGATAGAACCGCTGCTGCAACTGGCTGACATGATCGATCGTATGACCGACTTTAGTCCCTTTAGTTTTGTGCCACTTTGTTTCCAAAGTTTTACCCTTGTATTCATTTACTTTTTTTATCGTCAAAACATAAGAAAGAATAAATAGTACTTTTGACTCAATCGTTTGGTAGTTTGGTTTAAACGCAAAGAAACTGAGACACGAGATACGCCTCAGTTTGATTCGATTGCCAATGCTACTGCTTGTTTTGTGCTTCAAAACGTTTTTTCACCCGTCTGATTTGCTCGATATGACCTTCAACATGTTCAATAGAATGTTCCAAAATCTCTTTAAATGTAAGCGGGCCAGCAACAGTATGGGTTCCAGTCCGAAAATAATCTTGTTCTGTTAATTGCTGGAGAATTGGCAGAAAGCTTTCGCGCATCGATTTGAATAGCTGAAGATACAATTGGTGATCTAGTTGTTGGGAATGCAGGCGATCTGTCCATAATTCTTGATCAAAGGCAGTCAGAATCGGGTTCTCTTCTGCCAAAACCGCCTTCATCCGATGGATATGTACCAGCTCTGCATCTGAAACATGAATAATAATTTCCGTGATGCTCCAACTAGTTTCGGATGGTTTAAACAATAGCAGTTCTTTGGAAAGGCCATCGACTTCATTTAAAAGCTTTGAATACCCTTTTTGGTATTGCTCCATTAACAATTCCATTCTAAATCACTCCCCTTTGCTCATGATTATAACAGACTTGGAATCACAGCTTGCTCATTTAGCCAATCTTTTATAAGATCGTCTGCCGTTCTTTTCTGAAATACAATGGGAAGTTGTCTGCTGAATGGGGAAATAGATTGTACAGATGTCGGATTCACAGGGGGAAGTTCTTTATTTAAAAGCAGGTTACAGTAGTTTTAAGGGCTAAAACAAACACTCATCATCAGGGGACTCTTCAGGAATTAAATTTTCTGTTTCATAAAAAACAAAGGCCATCAACGCTCCAAAAATGCGATCAATTAGTTCAAAGCTGAAGATGACCTCTAACTTGAGCCAGTTCTCTTTCATTTTTCACTGTCTTTTCACAAGTATGGTCTTGATCCCATTTCATAAAAGTGAGCATTTTCTGCATTTCTGAAAATTGTTTTTCACTTTCATTACGTGAAATAAATTGTTCATCTTTTACCTCTTGTAGATCCGATTTCATTTCTTGCAGGTCAATCTTCATTTCTTGCTGATCTATCTTCATATCTTGGAAGTCGGCCTTCATATCCTTGATTTCAGCCTTCATATCCTGGATGTCAGTCTTCATATCCTGGATGTCAGCCTTCATATCCTGGATTTCTCTTTTCATTTCTTGCTGATCTGTCTTCATATCCTTGATTTCAGCCTTCATACCCTGCAATTCACTTTTCATTTCCTGCTGTTGACGATTTAAACTGCCTACCATTGTTATTAACGTGGTTAACATTTCTTCCAATCTGTCAAGCCTTTTTTCGAGCATGTCCATTCACCTCCTTCTCTTCACATTATACTATAATTTCTTTCTGAAAAAATACAATCGGAAGAATTTATAAAAGAAGGGTATTTCCCTGTTTTAAGCGAATTAGAATTTCAAACAAACCGTACACGAAACGGTATTAAAATAACAGGAACATAGGAGGTATGAGAAATGAAGATCAATAGAATCGATCATGTGAGTATAAACGTAAATGATCTTTTAGAGGCTAAAGCGTTTTTTCTTGAGTTAGGACTTGAAGTGCAGGCGGAATGGGAATTGGCTGGAGAACAGTTGGACAGAATTGTTGGGCTTAATGATGTTAAAACGGCATGTGTAGGCTTGGGGATGCCAGATGGTCAAGTATGGATAGAGCTAGTCAAATTTTATTCGCCGTCAGATGAAAAAGTTATTCAGCAACCTTTAGCAAATACGCTGGGGATCCGACATATTTGCTTTGCTGTTGAAGATATTGAAGCCATTGTTGAAAAATTGAAAAAGAGGGGTACGGAAATCTTTAGTGAGATCCAGCAATATGAAGAAAGGTATAAGTTATGTTACGTTCGTGGCCCAGAGGGAATTATTTTAGAGTTGGCGGAGAAAATCAAGTAAATATCAGAACAAAATAGGGTACAGAATCGCAATGGTTCTCATACCCTATTTTTTATTCCTGTTATGCGGAGCGCAGAGCATTACGGAAAATCTACTTCAGCGACTCCACTAGCTCGCTCAAACGATCCCAAGTTTCAGTGATTCCCTGCAGCATGCCCATGTCCATGACGGTGTTGAGAGCCTCTTCAGAAACATATTCAGCACGGTTAATCAGCTTTGTTTTTCCACCCAAATCGATGAAATCCAATGTGATTTCGGTGGACGGCATGGAATCATTCAAATTCCCTTCGGCATCCGAAAAGTAATCAGTATAGACGATCTTATCCAGCTCGATAATCTTCTTATAGACCCCTTTGCCCCATGATTCCATACATCAATTGACGTAGCCGTATAATCCTGAGAAGCACATAATAAGACAGCACAAAAACGCAATTTCAGTTGAGGATCCTATTCTTTCCCACAAATTCCGTATAAAAAAATATGGAGCATTTCATTCATTAAATTCATGTTCCCAGTTTGCTGAATTGAATCGTAAAGCTCATTGGTATACTTCATACTGAAATTAATAAAAACAAAAAGACCTTCGTTTGAAATCTTATCTGAAATTTTCCCATTTTTTCTCCCTTCTTCAATTAATTGAAGGAAGGCCGGGAGAATCCTCTCATTGTACTCTTTTTCCATAAATTGAGCGATTTCTTGATCTTCTTTAACAAGCCGCATAAAAAAAGGAGTTAAAGAGCTTAGTGAGGATTCTCTTTCTTGTAAGATGATGGATTCAATTTTTTCTTTAAAAGTATAATCCCCGTTCATATTTTCTAAAAAATCATTAAATGAGTCTTCAATATATTTCTTTACGGCCTCTCGTAACAAAGCTTCTTTATTTCCAAAATAATTGTAAATGGTAACCTGAGAGACATTAGCAGTTTTGGCAATGTCCGCTATTCGAATTTTACTAGAATCCCATGTTTTGAGCATTTCTAATGTTGTTTGGATAATATTTCCTTTTATTTGGAAGGCTCGTCTTTCAAAACCATTCATTTTCATCATCCTACATGCAATTTATTAATAATGAAATTATAACACAAAGATATTTCATCATTCTATTGACAATAGTTATGCCCAAACGTAATATAAATTATGAAATAAGAAAAGATAAATATTTCATAATTTTGGAGGTGGAAAAATGCTGGAGGTTCAACATTTAACAAAAAAATTTAAAAATGGAAAAGGGATCTTTGATGTTACTTTTTCAATAAAGAAGGGGGAAGTCTTCGGCTTTCTGGGACCTAATGGGGCTGGAAAATCCACGACTATTCGCCATATCATGGGGTTTATGAAACCTGAGAGTGGATTTGTCAAAATTGATGGATTAGATACATGGACAAAACAAGGAGAAGCACAAAAATATATTGGTTATTTGCCGGGTGAAATTGCTTTTATTGAAGGAATGACCGGAAAAAGTTTTTTGGACTTTATGACAGAAATGCAAGGAGCAAAAGGTTTCGCAAAACGAGATGAATTAATTGAACGATTTCAATTTGATGTCAACACCCCCATTCGAAAGATGTCAAAAGGAATGAAACAAAAGGTAGGAATCGTGGCAGCCTTTATGCATGACCCTGAAGTCATTATTTTAGATGAGCCAACATCTGGTTTGGATCCGTTAATGCAAAAAGTATTTATTGAACTTGTCCTCGAAGAAAAGGCAAAAGGAAAAACATTTTTAATGTCTTCACATAGTTTCCCTGAAATTGAAAGGACATGTGACCGGGCGGCAATTATTAAGGATGGAGTGGTCATTGCGGTAAAGGATATACACGAGCTACAATCCATGCAGAGAAAGCTCTTTGAAGTGACATTTCAAAACCAATCAGATGTGAAAGCGTTCTTGAAATCTAATCTGCAAATTGAGTCTTATGAAGGAAATCGAGTGAGGGTGTCGATCCAAGGGAATTATGATGCTTTTATAGAAGAAACCGCAAAATATCACGTACGGAACATTGATATCTTTACACAAAACTTAGAGGAAATCTTTATGAATTATTATGATAGAATGGGGGCTTCAAAATGAATTTATCACTCTATAAACAGATGATGAAAGTGAATATAAAAGGAGTGATGAATTACGCCATTGGTGCTGCTTTTTATATCTTAATTGTCGTATGGATTTATCCAAGTATGGAAAAAACAGCCAAACCCTTAAACGATTTGTTAAAAGTAATGCCGGCTGGAATGACTAAGGCTTTTAATTTGCAAAATGGTTTCGGAAGCTTCGAATCGTTTATGTCAGGTGAATTTTATGGAGTATTATTTACTTTAATCGTTTCCATTTTTTGTGTCACAGTGCCTATACAATTAATGGCGAAATTGGTGAACCAAGGATCGATGGCATATTTATTATCTACTCCAACGACAAGAGGAAAGGTTGCATTTACACAAGCAAGTGTTTTCATAACAGGATTATTTTTAATTTCGGCTATTACAACCATTTTTGGTATTGTTGGTGTTCGTATTTTTGCTGATGACACTAGTTCTTTTCATGTAGAGCGATTTATTCAGTTGAATGTAGCAGCTTTTGCCCTGTTCTTTGCATTAGGAGGAATTTCATTTTTGGTTTCGTCCCTATCTAATGATGAAAAGAAGGGCCTTGGAATTTCAGGGATGATTATTTTTGGTTTCTTTAGCTTGGATTTCATTAGAAAAATTAGTGACAAAGTGGACTGGTTAAAAAATTTTACTCTTTTTACATTATATAAACCTTCTGAAGTTGTAGTGGGCAAAGGAAATCTCATACAGGACTGTGTTATTCTATTTGCCATTGGCCTCATTGCATTTATCATAAGTATTTTGACATTTAAAAAGAGAGATTTGCCATTATAATTTAGGGGAATCAGGAAACAAGGCTGCTTTTTTAGAAAAAGAGCCTTGTTTTTTATTTGATTTTGTTAAATTTGTAATTTCTTTAAATAGGATTGATCTGGTACCATCAGCCAATTACTTGACTATTAAATTTAAAAATTGGAACCGGTTTATTGCTGTACTGGCAAAAGGGAGAATTTACATAATTGGAAGTAAATATTAATCTTATCAAGTCATCTAAAGAGTAGCTTATGAGTCCACTTAATCTCTCCATATTATCAATAAATGAATTTAATAAATTTCCGTTTTCACTTCTCCATTTTACAATTTCCTACAAGTATTACAAAAGATAGATATGGCTAACTTTTTCATAAAAATTTGCTACAGTTAACCTCAATAAGTATCCAGCCAAGCTTTCGTCTGCAAATGGCTTTGGAGTTATTAATAATTTTTGATTCTTAGTCATGTCACCAACCACCATTCCCTTATATAAAAATAACGCCTTAAAGAATACCTTCAAGGCGTTATTTTTTATATTTTCCACATGATTCTAACTAATTATGAATAATCACAAAAACTACCCAATCTTCTCTCCATAATCTTTCTCGTCCTGAACGAACAAAATGCCAAGTTCATGGTGGTCGCCTTCGTAAAGCGCCCGCTGGACAAAGCGGACCTCCCCATTTGTATCGATCACTTCCAACTTGCAATGAGCACGGTTTTTTTGCAATGCCTCGTAAAAGGCAACTGGATCATGCACAGTGTGTCCATTCGCTTTCGTAATGAGTTCGCCAACCTCAAGCGCCATTTTATCAGCAGGTGAACCAGGTATAATTCCGAGAATCAGTAAACCATTATTTTTTTTCGAAAAATAAAACGGCAGGCCTTCGTCTTGAATACGCTGAATCAGCGTTAACAGTTCGCGGCCGATAATGGCCAAAGCGACTGCAGCAATCGATGCAAGCGGATACCAATAACCGGCAGCTGCTGCAAGCGTCGTAAAAATCCCGAGAGCAATGATACGTTTGCCAAGCATGCTGATAGCCTCTTTTGGCAGCATACCTTGGATTTGCTGCTGGAATCCGACAGCAAATGGCACAAGCAAAAGGCCGAAGTTTTCTGCACCCATGTGGAAAACCGGCCACCATGGAAATGGCAGGTGGAGAGCGTCGCCTGGCACAAGCATGAAAATCGGCAAAAGCCATAGGCGCTTTACTTCATGAATCCCTACTCGCTGGCCGCGCTTGCTGCGAACCAGTTTTGGCGAAGTGCCGAAACTGCCGTTTTTTAAAATCAGAACCCCTTCCGCAATCAGCAGGATGGTTAGCAAAACAGCCACAGAAGGATAAATTTTTTCATCCAATGCTTGAAAGTCCCGTTGAAATAGCGGTATCGGCCAGTTGTTTCCGGCTGCTGCCACAAGGGTAAAAAAAGCCCCACCCACCGTATAGGCAGGCCCCATCAGTCGGACATTCATCGTTAAGCTCCACAAAAAAGTAAAGGCAGCAATGAGAAGGATGGCCGCAAACGGAACAGTTACTCCTGCTCCAATGACAATAATGGATAGAATCAGTCCAACAAGAATTCCGAGCGGAAACAATTGCCGCAATTCAAAATAGGCATTGAATGCACGGACATGGAAGTTTTTCCGCTCCCGTTTCACTCGAAGGACGCCTAAAATACCAGCCAGAAAAACAAGGTAATAGAAAACAGGGTGAAGAAAGAATTTTCCGATTCCTTTTAACACCTCAATGATCCAAATTTGCACCACATCTCACCCCAACCCTTAACTTCATCTCTTTTCTATCTATTTTATCAAATTGCCGCTATAAAACCTATTACTAGTTTTTTGAAAAATAGAAAGGATTGAGCAGACTTATCGGTTAAAATTCCACCCTGTGACAGGATGATGCCATCTACAATCGGTTATTCCACCGAGCCGGAATGTGTTCCGCCAAACCGCAAAAATGGACAAGGTTTTCTCCCCTTGTCCATCCATCTACATCACTCCTGATTGGCCACGAGCTGCAAGGCAATGCGCAACTGCAAATCATTCGTTTCTTTCTTCATTGCATTCATTGCGGCTTCTTCCAACAGCGCTGCCGTTTTGGCATCAATTTTTCCGGTAACATCAAGATTCTTTTCCTGCTGGAATGCTTTTACTGCACCGGCAGTTTCTGTGCTGAAATAGCCATCTGTCCGTCCTGGAACATAGCCGAGACCCTTTAAAATTTCCTGAGCATTTTTCACTTGCTCATTGTTCATATCCTTCTCAAGCGGCTTATCCACTTGCAGTGGATGCGTCTGAAAAATTGCTGGCTGTTTCACTGGAACATCCGGCTGAATCCCTTTCTTATGGATCCAATGGCCATCTGGTGTAAGCCACTTAAACAGTGTCAATTTAATATTGCTGCCATCACCCATTGGAACCGCCTGCTGTACCGTCCCTTTGCCAAACGTTTTTTCCCCAACTAGCGGATATCCTTCCGCTTCTTTTAATGCCCCTGCTAAAATTTCCGAAGCAGATGCGCTTCCTTTATCAACAAGAACTGCAACCGGATACTCTTTTTTCTTTGCCAGTGTTGAATAAACACGTTGTTTTTCACCATTTCGATTTTCAATCTGAATCAGCGGTTTATCTTTTGTCACAAACTCACCTAAAATTTCTTCTACACTCGGGAGCAGGCCGCCTGGGTTGCCGCGGACATCAAGGACCAGTCCTTTAATGTTTTCGTCCTCAAGTGCCTTTAACTGCTTTTTGAAATCGGAAGCCGTTTTCTCCGCAAAAGATGTTAGCTCAATATAGCCAATCTTTTTGCCATTTTGATATTTTATGGCCGAATGAACGGTTTCCAACGGAATTTCACCCCGTTTCACCGATATGGTCATCGGGTCTTTTAGTCCTTTTCTTGCAATCTCCAGTTTAACAGTCGTTCCTTTTTTGCCGCGAATCTTGAGCGTTGCTTTGCTGAGATCCAACCCTTCCACACTTTCTCCGTTCACTTTTAAAATTTGGTCATTTGCTTTCAATCCCGCTTTTTCGGCGGGTGAATTTTTAAACGGTGAAACAATGACGATTTTGCCATCGACCATTCCAACTTCAGCTCCGATTCCTTCGAACGAGGATTCAAGAGTCTGAGTGAATTGCTGCGCCGTATCCTTGTCCATATAAACAGAATAAGGATCCTTCAATACAGCAAGCATCCCTTGTACCGCACCTTCCACCAGCTTTTGGCGGTCCACTTTTTCAACATACCGGCTTAAAATTAGATCGTAAGCCTGGTTTACTTTTTCCAGATTAACCGAATCGCTCTGCTGCAAGTTGGCAGTGCCGGGATTTGTCGCCTGCAGCTTTTCCAGGGCGGTGCTTTCTTTACCGTTGAGCAGCTGCATTCCGGCATAGGTGCCGCCTGCTCCTGTCAGCAGCGATCCGGTCATCAAAAGGGCAATCCATTTCCGATTCATCCCCATCCTCCTCTGTTTTCACATATTGATGTCCAGCCAGCGGCGTTTTGTAAAAAGACTCACTCTTTCTGCATCGGTGAAATGCTTGCCGGTCAAGATTAATTCGTTTCAAGCTTGTCTATTAACATATATGTAGGGAAGGGACAGGTTATGTACACGAAATCCCGAATTGCCTGACGAGCGGTTTCAAAAAAAAAAATAGAAGAAGCGATCGCCTCCTCTATTTATTGAAATTTGTTATTAATACGGCACGATACCTGCCGGGTTGATGGCACTATGGTACGCCCATGGGCCTTTGTACAATTCAAAGTGCAAATGCTGACCCGTTGATTCGCCGGTGTTGCCCATAATACCAATTTGCTGGCCTTTTCTGACGGACTGCCCGTTGCTGACCAAGCTTCTTTCCATATGAGCATAGACGGTCGTATAAACCTGGCCATTGATCGAATGGGCGATATATACCACATTTCCGTAACTGCTTGAATAATGCGAAGTAACGACTACGCCATCGGCGGCAGCCACAATCGGTACATTGGAACCGCTGTTGGCAAAATCAACGCCGTAATGGAAAGTCCCCCAGCGCGGACCATAGGTGGAACTAATTACTCCGGATGCCGGTCTTGTAAAGGCTCCTCCTGAAATAGGCGGTGCCGATACGGACGGTGCGGCCGCTGCGGAAGATGTACTGTTTCCGCCCGAAGAACTCTTTGCAGCGGCGGCTGCGGCTGCAGCTTGGCGTGCTTGCTCCGCCTGGCGATCCTGCTCATCTTTTATTGCCTTTTGGATCGCTGAATTTTGGGCAGCAAGAACTTGTGCCTGCTCCTGCATGCTCATTTTTTCCTCAGTCACTTGTTTTTCCTGAACTTGCAAGGACGCTAACAACTTGTCCTTTTCAGCTCTTTGTGCGCTCAATTGATTATTCATTGTTTGCAAATCATCTAGCAGTTTTTGCAAGCTGGCAAGATCTTTTTTCACTTGGGCTTGTTTTTGCTCAAGTTCCTGCTTGTCTGCCTCTGCTTGTTTTAAAATATCTTGATCGGCCTGCATAATCGTTGCAACCGCACTGGCGCGGTCCACGAAATCACTAAAACTGGATGAACCCATTAATACATCAAGATAATTGACCATTCCGCCGTTTTCCTGATAGTTTCGGGCACGGTCTTTTAGCAAAAGATTTCGTTTTTGGATGCGGTCTTGAATAACTTTTATTTCATCTTGCAATTTGGAAATTTGTGCTTTTGTTTCATCAACTTTTGCCGATTTGTCACGGATTTTGGCGTTTGTATCGCCGATTGCCAGGTCAATTCGTTCCATTTCAGATTGAACATCTGCCTGCTGTCCTTGTAAATTACTAATCTTTTGATTAGCATCATTAATGCTCGAGTTAATATTCGACTGTTGACTCTTCACTTCATCCTGCTTTTTTTTCAAACTTGAGAGCGATTCCGCCTCCGCTTTGGAAGTAAAACCTCCAAGCATGCTGCCAATTCCGACAGTTGTAGCAAAAGCGAGGGATATAAATGGTTTCTTCACTTTTCCGATTTCTCCTTCCACTGCCAAACCTATGTATAGGCAAATCGTTTTTCTATTAAACATTGTAATTAGGATAGAAAGCTAGGGGGCAACCCCCCAAGCTAAATCCCTAGATTTTCAAGAATTTACGGACGGACATGACGCTTCCCCAAATACCGATCAGTGCACCCATGAGAACAAGCAACACACTGACTTGATAGATAAATGGTTCATAAGGAAGAACTTGAATAAAATTACCTTTTAGCTTTGGCTCAATATAAGCATAAGCATTATAGTAAGCAATCGATATCAGTATAATTGGCAATATCGACCCCAGTATCCCAAGCCATAAACCTTCAAGGAAAAATGGCCAGCGAATAAACGAATTGGTTGCGCCTACTAGTCTCATAATCTTAATTTCCCGCCTGCGCGCAATAATTGTAATTTTAATCGTGTTTGAAATGAGGAAAATAGCGGTAAATAATAAACCGATAATCAATACAACACCAACATTTCGGCTTGCCTTGATAAATTTAAACAATTTTTCAACTTGGCCTTGGCCATATTTGACCTTTGCGACAAAGTTCATTTTTTCAATTTTCTTTGCTGCTTTCATCGTATCTGTCGGATTTTTAGTTTTTACGATAAATACATCGTTCAATGGATTATCTTGCTCGAAAAGCTTGAACGCTTTTCCTTCGCTTCCAAGGCTATCAATTAAGTTTTTCAATTCATCTTGTTTGGAAGAAAACTTGATTGATTTTACTTCAGGAAGCTGCTTAATTTGTTGCTGTAAAGTTTGCACATCTTGCTTGTTCGCAGCAACATCGATATGGACACGGATTTCGACATCCTCTTCAATCGTTTGTGCCACTTTGTTGAGATTCATCATAATGACGAAAAAGACGCCGACAAGTATTAACGTAACGGTAACAGCACTTACGGATGCAAAGGTCATCCAGCCATTTCGGCTGATGCTTTTCAGACTTTCTCGTGCGTGACGGCCAATTGTTCTAGCCTTCATAACCGTATTCACCTCTTTGCTCATCACGAACGATTTTTCCACTTTCAATGGCAATGACGCGATGTTTGATCGTGTTGACAATGTCTCTGTTGTGGGTGGCCATCACAACGGTTGTCCCGCTAGTGTTGATTTCATCAAAAATATTCATGATTTCCCACGATGTATCCGGGTCAAGATTTCCCGTCGGCTCATCCGCAATAACGACTTTCGGCGAGTTAACAATCGAGCGGGCGATCGAAACACGCTGTTGCTCGCCGCCTGATAATTCTGTTGGCAGCATCCGGGCTTTATGTTTTAAATTAACGAGATCCAGCACTTCCATCACACGTTTTTTGATAAACTTTGGCTGCGCCTCAATCACTTCCAAAGCAAATGCAACATTTTCATAGACTGTTAGCATTGGCAGAAGTTTGAAGTCTTGAAAGACAACGCCAATATTCCTTCGAAAGATGGGAACTTTACTATTTTTTAATTTTGCCAGATTCACGCCATTAATTAGGATCGTTCCGGATGTTGGAACTTCCTCTCGATACATCATTTTAATAAATGTCGATTTTCCGGCACCGCTTGGTCCGACGACATAGACGAATTCACCTTGATTAATCCGCACATCTATACCATTCACGGCAGTAACGCCATTTGGATACTTTTTATATACATCTTGCATTTCAATCATTCTTATCACCTGATCGTTTAAATTCTCGGGTCTATGTGAAAGGGGTCAATTAATCATTCATTTAGTACTCAATTTTCGCATAGATTCATTATAACATCATAATCCGACAAAAAAAGCGGTAAAAATATTACAGTTTCTTTTCAAATAAAGACAAAATCCCCTATAAAATGCCATTTTTTCACAAATTAAAAACGCTCTGCTTAATTTACAGAACGTTTTTCCCATGCCTATCATTTTTTTGCGGCAAGCCATTCGGCAACCTTTTCTGCATCTTTGCCGGAGATTACCCCTGCCGGCATTCCGCCTTTGCCGTTTTTAATGATGTTTAAAATTTCATCTTTCGAATACTTTGAGCCAATTTTCTGCAGATTTGGACCAACAGAACCCTCCAGATTGCCGCCATGGCAGGTAGAGCATTTTTGTGAAACAATTTTTTGCGGATCGCCTGCTTGTGCTCCGCCGTTTTGAGAAGTGTCTGTGCCGCCTCCGCAAGCAGCCAATACCGTTACAAGGGCAGTGCCAATTGCGAATGCCAACAGCTTTCTTTTCATTACAAATCTCCTTTCGGGTAAATTCCAACACTTACTAGTATACCTATTTTTTGAAACGTTTGAAACCTTCCTCAAGAACCTCCGTTCCTCCATACTAATTACAAAAGCAGTTGGATCAATGGTTTGACCCATTGTTTCAGTTTTGTGAATTCAGCTTGGTTGGCAACACATATCCGCATTGTCCATTCTGATCCGTTTACCCGCCGTATGCAGATAGTTTTGTCACACGAAGGTCAATTTTATTCAGCATCCCTTGCCATATTTCCTCCAGTTTGCCCGTGTTGATCCTCGCCATTTTCAAACGGCCAAAACGAAATCAAGCGTCCTGCTTTGGGACATATAAAGCAATTAACGCAAGTAAGCTGGGGCCGCGGTTAATGTCAAAAACTTAAGTGGCAGTGATTGCGCTCATTCAGTGAGTATTTCAAAATATACTTTCGAACACATGTACTATCCTAATAAATAAGAAATTTTGGCGAGAATCGCCCTCCGAACATAGCTATTCTCCTAATATCAGGGAAACCTCGGCACGAATCCGCCCTCCGAACATACCCACCCTCCTAATACCTGGTAAAAACCGTCACGAATGCGCTCATGGAAAATAATGTACCTAAAATCAAAACCAGCAGACAAGGTTCATGCAACAATCAAAAAGAGGATGCCCCCTAAAAGTAATACTTTTGGAACACCCTCCACGCAAAATTATTGAATTCTCGATCTTAAATAAGCATCAATAAATGGATCCAGCTCCCCGTCCATCACAGCTTGAACATTCCCGACCTCTGTGTTGGTTCGGTGATCCTTCACCATCGAATACGGATGGAACACATACGAGCGAATCTGACTTCCCCAGCCAATTTCCTTCTGCTCGCCGCGAATCTCCAATAGCTGCTTCTCTTTCTCTTCCATCTCGCGCTGATACAACTTTGCCTTTAGCATATTCATCGCATGCTCACGGTTTTGAATCTGCGAGCGCTCCGTCTGACATGCCACAACAATCCCCGTCGGCAAATGCGTAATCCTGACAGCCGACTCCGTTTTATTAATATGCTGCCCCCCCGCACCGCTCGCACGATACGTATCCACCTTCAAATCCTCCGTACGGATCTCAACCTCAATATCCCCATCAAGTTCCGGCATCACTTCACACGACACAAACGAAGTATGGCGGCGCCCCGACGCATCAAACGGCGAAATCCGCACCAACCGATGCACCCCTTTTTCCGCCTTCAAATAGCCATATGCATTATGGCCTTTAATCAACAGCGTCACACTCTTAATCCCCGCTTCATCACCAGGCAGATAATCAAGCGTCTCCACTTTAAACCCGTGCTTCTCTGCCCAGCGCGTATACATCCGCAAAAGCATCGAGCCCCAATCCTGCGACTCCGTCCCCCCCGCACCGGGATGAAGCTCTAAGATCGCATTATTTTTATCATATGGCTCGTTTAAAAGCTGCTGCAACTCGAACTCATCCAGCCGCTTAATCAACCCCTCAAGCTCCTCTTCAAGCTCTTCCTGAAGCTCCGCATCCTGCTCTTCCTTCACAAGCTCATACGTCACTTCCACATTCTCAAGCGCCTCAGCCATCTCATAAAAACCATGCACCTGATCCTTCAAGCCATTCGACTCATTAATCACCTTCTGCGCAGCCTGCTGATCATTCCAAAAATCAGGCTGCAACATCACATCATCCAGCTCAGCAATCCGAGCCTCCTTATTCTCCAGGTCAAAGAGACCCCCTAAAACCCGCTAAACGCTTAGCTGTCTTCTCAAGCTCATTCCGAATATCCGCTAATTCCATAACCTTCACCTCAAAAATAGTATATGCAAAATCATAGGAAAGAGAGTCGGCCCTGAGGCCGGCCCCCTTCTTTTTTTAAAAATGAACGCAATTGCCCATTCGCTCCGAAAAACAAATCAAACCAAAGCGCTACACGAACATCGTTCGCAGCGCTCACTTTCCAAGCATATCAAACCGTCACAGCGCCCTTCCTGTACAACAGAAGCGGCCGCTAAAAATTTACTTCCCGGCCCCGTGGCAGTTCTTGTACTTTTTACCGCTGCCGCAGAAACACGGATCATTGCGCCCAATGTCCATCTTCTTCACAACCGGCTTCTTCTTGACGGTTTCACCGTCTTCCTTCGGATTCACCGCCTGGCCCTTCGCCACTTCCTGCCGCTCCAAATTACTGCGGATTTCCGCCTTCATAATATATAACGAAACTTCTTCTTCAATCGACGCAATCATTGTTTCAAACATCGCAAATCCTTCATGCTGGTACTCGCGAAGCGGATCAATCTGGCCGTAAGCGCGCAAATGGATACCATCGCGCAGCTGATCCATTGCATCAATATGATCAATCCATTTCGAGTCAACCGAGCGAAGCACAATGACTTTCTCGAATTCACGCATTTGCTCAGGCGTTAAAATGGCTTCTTTTTCATCATAGCGCTCCTTCACTTTCGCAAAAATCAGTTCAATGATCTCTTCCGACTCCTTGCCGCGGAGCTGATCAATGACAATATCGCCTTCGTGGAGCAGGTTGGCATTTACAAAATCGATAATTCCATTAAGATTCCAGTCTTCTTCTGCCTCAGTTGCAGGAGTATGGGCCATCACATTGCGTTCAATCGTCGATAAAATCATCTTTTCGACAATTTCACGCAAGTTTTCCGATTCAAGCACCTCATCGCGCTGCTTATAAATAATTTCCCGCTGCTGGCGAAGAACATCGTCATATTGAAGCAGCTGTTTCCGGGCGTCGAAGTTATTGCCTTCCACCCGCTTCTGAGCGGACTCAACTGCTTTTGAAACCATTTTGCTCTGGATCGGCTGGGAATCATCCATGCCAAGCCGCTCCATCATCGATTTCATATTGTCGGAACCAAAGCGGCGCATCAATTCGTCTTCCATCGACAAATAGAACTGCGTAACCCCAGGATCCCCTTGCCGGCCGGAACGTCCGCGCAACTGGTTGTCGATCCGCCGGCTTTCATGGCGCTCTGTCCCAATTACAGCAAGGCCGCCCAAGTCTTTTACGCCTTCGCCAAGCTTGATGTCCGTACCGCGGCCAGCCATGTTTGTTGCAATCGTAACTGCGCCTTTTTGGCCCGCTTCCGCAATGATTTCTGCTTCACGGCCATGGTTTTTCGCATTTAATACATTGTGGCGGACACCTTTTCGCGATAACAGTTTCGAAATCAATTCAGACGTTTCAATCGCAACCGTACCAACAAGCACAGGCTGTCCATTTTGATGGCGTTCCACAATATCCTCTACGACAGCTCTGAACTTCCCTTCCATTGAAGCATAGATCAAATCAGGGCGGTCATCACGAATAATCGGCATATTGGTCGGAATGACGATGACGTTCATATTGTAAATATTTCTGAACTCTTCTTCTTCCGTTTTAGCCGTACCGGTCATACCCGCTAATTTTTCATACATCCGGAAGTAGTTCTGGAACGTGATCGTTGCCATTGTCATGCTTTCATTTTGCACTTCCAGGCCTTCTTTTGCTTCAATCGCCTGGTGCAGTCCTTCACTGTAGCGGCGGCCCTTCATTAAGCGGCCGGTAAATTGGTCGACGATGACAATTTCCCCGTCCTGTACAACATAGTCGACATCCAAATGCATGCTGACATTGGCACGTAAAGCTTGATTAATATGGTGATTCAAAGAAACATGCGAAATATCAAATAAGTTGTCGATGCCAAACGCGCGCTCCGCTTTGCTGATGCCTTCTTCCGTCAGCATGACGCCCTTTGTTTTTTCATCGTATGTGTAATCAACATCTCTCGTGAGCGTACGCACAAACGCATTCGCCTGAATATAAAGAACAGTCGATTTTTCAGCTGTACCGGAAATAATCAAAGGTGTCCGTGCTTCATCGATTAAAATCGAGTCAACCTCGTCGATCACAGCATAATACAGCGGGCGCTGAACCTTTTGCTCTTTATAAAGAACCATGTTGTCCCGCAAGTAGTCGAAACCAAATTCGTTGTTCGTTCCATACGTAATATCAGCAGCGTACGCTTCCTGTTTTTCTTCTGGTGACATGCTGTTAAGGTTTAACCCGACAGTCAGTCCCAAAAATTCATATAACTGACCCATTTCCGTGGCATCGCGGCTTGCCAAGTATTCATTGACTGTGACAACATGAACGCCTTTTCCGGAAAGGGCGTTCAAGTATACAGGCATGGTCGCTGTCAGCGTTTTTCCTTCGCCTGTTTTCATCTCAGAAATATTTCCTTCATGAAGCGAAATACCGCCCATCAGCTGAACATGATAGGGATATAGGCCAAGCACGCGGCGCGCTCCCTCGCGAACAACCGCAAACGCTTCAACAAGCAAATCATCCAGCGATTCGCCTTTTTGGTAGCGGGCTTTGAACTCCTCCGTTTTTTCCCGAAGCTGTTCATCGGTCATTCTTTCCATATCCGGCGCCAATTCTTCAATTTCATTTGCCAGTTTGTCAAGACGTTTCAATTCCCGTTTATTCAAATCAAAAATTTTATTTAAAATCCCCATTACGATGAACGCTCCTTTGTCATCCTTCTAGTACGAAAAGCGCTTGCCCCGTCCAAAACCAATCCATTAAAAAAGATTCGCTTTTTAAAGGCTGAATCCTTTCTCAATTCTTTACTAAATCTCTATTAATATTACCACTTCCACTATACAGTGACAACTTCTGAACCATTCCAAACGGTTCACCTGCACAAACAATTGGCCTATTAAATTGTAAACCTTCCAAACAAATATCGACTTTTTTTCGTTGCTTCGACAATTTCCAAGGAAATATTCCAGCAATCTTCCTTGAGTCGGAAACTCTCACAGGAAGAAGCCGGGAGTCTGCTTTCTCCCGAATTATAGCTTCTCCAACCAAGCGATAAGGCCAGGTATTTCCCGCCAAATGTGCAGGTGCTCATCTGCATAAATGATCGCTTCGCTTTCATCGCCCATTGAATAATAGGAAGGTTGTTCGGATGGAAGGCGTTTTTTCCCTAGAAGATACGGAATGATATGTTTATTTTCCTTCTTACCTTCTTTGACTAATTTCGCCGCTTCCGGTGTAAAGCCATTTTCAAGGACTTCTATCAATGCTCGATTAAACATTCCTCTGGCAAACCCTTCATTAAATTCATCCAGCAGTTTTCGTGCTTTTTCGAGCTCTCCATTATCCACATAGGCAATAAATAGGAAAAAACGTACTCCTTGGTTGTCCATTGGGTTTAATTCAAGCAGCTCGACCATTTGCTTGATTGCCTCTTCCCTTTTTTCCAAATGCAAAAGAGCTTGGGCATAACTAAACTTGGCGCGCATAAACGGCCTTGTCTCATATAGCCCCCAAAAGTGCCCCCTGTGTTTTTTGAAGTAATTTTCACCAAATTCCTTTTGTCCAATCTCCATCCCTTTTTTATACAAACTTGCAGACTTTTCCATATTCGGAGCACCTTCAGCCAATATAGTGTACGCATCAACGCAGTTCGGGTCGAGTTTCAGCGCATCTTTTGCAAGTTTGAACCGTAACGGCCCGTCTGCCTCAAATGCATCGTACACCATCTCTTGGGCACGTTCTTTACTTGTTTGCGGAGCCTTTTTGGGAGCATTCAGCTTTTGATTGATTACCCTATTGGCTTCTTCCAAACTTTCAAACTGCAAATGATCCAGTTCTCCTAACGCTTCTCTCATCACTCGTTCAGTCAGGATCGGATTTGGGAACGGTCTAGCTTCCCCCATTGACTCATGGCCATCGAACATATCCATATCGAACATTTCCTCCTGCAAAAACGAAGCCAATTCCTGATAGATAGGTGAAATCGATCCCGGTGAAACCCCATAATGATCTGCTAATTCTTTTTGCGTCATCTCAACTTCCATTGGCGCAATCGTTGACACTAGGTAATGCAGTGCCGCAGCATAAAGATTCGGGTTCTTGATTCGCTTCTGCCGTACCATGCAAAATCGATACCAAACCAAGACTCCGGTTTCAATTACGTCAGAATCCTCATCGAAGGTTTCAAGCGACTCAATGAACGTTTCCGCCACTTTCTTATGGACGAGTGAAGGCCACTCGAGAGCCTCCAGATCCATTTCTCTGTTTCTCAACATCATTAAATCATTCATAAGCTCAACGAAAAATTCTTGTACATACTCTTGTGGATCTTCAAACCCGATCTCTTTACTATCTCTGTAAATGTATTCCATTACCATTTCCAGCGAAACATCTGGAATCGTAAACGGACCAGCAAAAAATACTTCTTTTTGTTCATATGGAAGAAGAAAACCTAAAAACACTTCATCTTCGTCAATTAGAAATTCACTGTTAACAACAACCGTATCAATGACATTGCCGGTGATTCCTTCTGCAATGGTAAGGTTGTTGCCATTTCTTTGACGGACGATCCCTACAATCGCCCGGGCGTTCGTCCATGTCTGTAAAATTTGCCGGAGCTTCGGCCGCTGAATTCTTTTTCCCTCAGAAGCAATAAATTTTTCAAGAATCGTTTTTCCATCTTCAAACCTTTCAAACAAGGTAAACCAAGTAGCTAAGAGGAAGAAATAGAATTCTCTTATGACATCGTCTTGGATTAGAATTTCTTCCTCTAAACCTTCAAAGTTGTCTTCTAATTCAACGTCATAGTGGATGAGAGCAAAATGAAGAATTTGCTTTTGCAGATCATCCATTTCTTTTTCCAACAGATGAGTAATGCCAACAGCTTCGTTTGCCCCGCAGCACTTTTTGTACTTTTTGCCGCTGCCGCATGGACATGGGTCATTGCGGTTGATTTTTTCGTTCATTCCTTCTCCACTTCCTTTAACCACTCTTCGATTCGTTTTTTGCCATATTGATATTCAAAATCGTACCATTGATCGCGCATATCCAATTTAAAGAGAGCATCTTGGAATTGGCGAAATGGCCTGGGGCGATCCAATGCAGCAAATAATTTGTCACTTTTTCGATCGTCCTCAACACTCACGGCAAATTTCTCCATTAACTGGAACGCTTCGAAGGATTCGATAGTCGGGATCCCCAAGTACCGCTCTTCGCTTCCTACCTCATCCCAGTCAATACCCGGCTCACCGGTTTCGGCTTCATTCCAATCATTTACGATTCCTTTCGTTTTCAAGTCATAAAAAGCTGTATCTCGTTCATTTGTTAAAAAAATATCTATTAATTCATCTAGTAAGTTCACGCTTCTCACACTCCACTCTAATAGTAACATGTTTGCCAGATTGGTAGGAAAAAATACGCTAAAAAAGGTGAACTGTGGGGTTCACCTTTGGAAAATAGTGTCTAACGAGATTTTCACTGATTCCGGGAAAATGGCAGAAGTAAAATAATCATTTTCATTAAAAATCACTGGGAGTTCGTATTGGCCATTTTCATTAAGCTGGTACTGCTCAACGATTTTCTCATTTGGATAAATCAGGACGTATTCGTTTACTCCATATTTTTGATAAAGATTTAACTTTTCAATTCGATCTCTTTTCCATGTAGATGGTGACAAAACTTCAACAATTAGTTCAGGTGCACCTTTACATCCTCTTTCATCAAGTTTTTTATTGTCACAAATCACGGAAATGTCCGGCTGAACCACCTGAAATTCTTCTTCATCCTTTGCTGCTGCCGATAAGCGAACATCAAAAGGAGCAGGGTAAACCTCGCAATTTCTTTCTTTAAAAATAGCATGTAATGCAACGAGTAAACGAGTAAGAATTTGCTGATGCTGTCGTACAGGCGCAGCATGCAAAAAGGGGATCCCATTAATGATTTCATAGCGTGGTTCTTCTGGCCAAGACAAGTATTCTTGATAGGATACTTTTTTGGAGTGGGGCTGATTTAGGCTCATTTACAAAGGACACCTCCTTTGGTTGTATTTTACCACAATTATGCAAAGAGCGCAGACCCTTTCATCAGGACTGCGCTTCTTGTTCTTGCTTAATGGGCTTCGATCAAACCATAGCGGCCGTCTTTTCGTTTGTACACGACGTTTGTACGGTTGGTTTCAGCGTTTGTAAAAACATAGAAATTGTGGCCAAGCATGTTCATTTGCAAAATCGCTTCTTCGCTGTCCATTGGCTTTAAGTCAAAGCGCTTAGTTCGGACAACTTCCAATTCATCTTCCTCTGCCTCGACAGGCTCAGCAGCCGGTGTTGTAAACATGGCCGGGATACTTCCTTTTTCACGGAATTTGCGGTTGACCTTTGTTTTGTGCTTGCGGATTTGACGCTCAAGCTTATCGACAATCAGGTCAATCGCAGCATACATGTCAGCGTTTGTTTCCTCGGCACGCAACACAAGCTGCGGCATTGGGATGGTTATTTCAACTTTTGATGTTTTATCCTGATTAAAGCGTAAGTTCACATTCACCGTTGCTTCCGGTGCTTCGGTAAAGTAGCGTTCCAATTTGGCTACTTTCTTTTCTACATACTCTCGAATTGCTGGAGTTACCTCAATGTTTTCACCACGAACGTTATAATTCATAAGTGAACTCCTCCTTTTGTTAAGACTATGTAAATACATTTCTATTTTACCCCTAAACATTCCTGCTAATCCAGCAAGAAAATTTTGTCGAATTGTTGACAAAAACAATAAAGGGATAGTGGGAAACTGGAAAAACTTCCACGTGAACGTTAAACAACTATTTAGGGTAAACCATTAGAGAATTCTTTAGAAATTAGTAACGCTATTACTCAACGACTGATGAATTTCGTTAACTTTACGGGCTGATTCGACGACTTTCAATTTGAATTCTGCCTCTTTCGGGTACAAATTGATACCCTTGGAGTTGTATTCGATGACGATGTGGCTGAATTCGGCACATTTGCGGACTTATTCGACGTCCTTTGAGCACAATCCGACGTATTTGCAGTGTGAATTCGACGCATTTCAATCACAATTCGACGTCTTTACCAGAACCATCACCAAATATACTCCTTTTTCTCCCAAAACCAATTACCGCTCGTCCAACGTGAGCGGCCTCTATTGTTGTTATTAATTTTTTTGTATCATTGATTATACTTTTTTATCAACAATAATACCTAGGCGCTTTGCAATATCAGCATACATATCAAGCATTTTTTTGGGCGGAATCTCTCGAATGACTTCATTGGTATCATCATTTATGAGTGTAACATAATACTCATTCAGCTTCTCATGAAGCTTGAATTTAAGGGAAGTATGAGCAGGCTTTAAAAATTCATTTAAGCTCTTAACAACTTCCTCAACTTTTTGCCTTTTTTGCTGATCATTTTGTTTCACCTGGTTGTCATCATTTTGTTTAGGTAAGACATAATTTTTATCTTGCTCTTTCTCGTCTGCTTTAACCCCTTCGTTGGCTGAAATTCTTAGTTGATTAGGGATAGGCGCTGTTGAAATACGTTCCAACATTGTTATCTCCCCTTGTTTTATCTTTATTTATATATCGGTACCATACTAGCATTTTTTAACCCAAACCTGAAACATCGAAAAAAATAGCCAAAATATTATGTATAAAGATTAATCAGCATTCCTTTGATTTCGCCGACCATTCCAAGTAGATCGAGTCCTTTCACTTCCTTATTTAGCACGGTATCGGTTAAGTCGATAAGTTTCTTATCGACCTCTTTTACAAGCTTGTACAGACGGGATGATCCATATTGATTAAACCCCCGCTCTTCTTTCAGCTGCAGGCCATTTTTAACTACGTCGTTCAAAAAATCTTTCACTAACTTCTTATAATTACGTAAATTTTCAACTGTTCTTGATTCCACCAGCTTGCTGCCCTGGCTTTCGATTTCCTTCATTTTCTGATTTAGGCTTTCAAGCGTTAAATCCGCCCGTTTTTTATCCATCACCGCGTCAAACGAAATGGAATCCTTTGCAACAGTTTCTCTGAAGCCGGTTCTTGATAGAGAAGTTTTATTCACGCGATTTACTTCCATCTTTTTCACCTTTTCTTCATGATAATTTCTACTCTTGATAAGATTTCTCTATTTTTTCTAGCAATAGAAAGACTTCAGCTATAACGGCATACAATTGCGTTGGGACTGAGGTTCCTAGGTCAACTTGAAGGAGCATCTCCATCAAAGCCGAATCCTTCTGCAAAGGAATATCATTTTGCTGTGCTGCTTCGATCATTTTCTCCGCCACATAACCCGAACCATGGGCAATGACAGTTGGTGCTGCTCCTTCATTGTATTTTAATACAGCTGCCGATGGACCATTCAACTGCTTGCGCTTTTTCAGATTTAAAAATTGGCTGGTCATACGGTCAAATCAAATCCCCTCTCCCTTTTTTGGGTTGGCTTCCCTTTCGGTACGTCTTTTACTTCCGGTGTGAACCGTTTAAACTGAACGGAACCAATGTTGTAGCCGATCTCCTCCAGTTTCTCCTTCATATCATCGGTAAGCGGTTTGGCGATTTCCTTTACAGCTTTCTGGTCACTTTTAATGGTGATTGCCAATTGGCGATTCACCGCGGATAAGGAAATTCCAATCTCCCCGAGCTTCTTTGTTTCAAGAATAAAATAAAGATTGCAATTTTCCCAATCAATTTTTTCTCCGTTCCTTTTTGAGTTAACGAGCACTCGGACATTCTCAATCTGCTTGTTCAAAAGAAGTGGCAGCTGTATAAATAAATTCTGGACTCCTGATGGATCCTGCCTGCTCAACAGTTGCTGCCCGGTAATTGCCGCTAATGCTTTTGCTACATTTGGCTGTTGATTCCCGCTTTCCTCCAAATGCAGTAAAAAGGATTTTAGGTTTGCCACTACATCTTTTTTTTCGGACAGAGCTTCAGCCGTGTCGGTCTCATGAGTATATCCCATCGTTTTAACTAGTTCAAAAATAGACCTGGCGCCAGATTTGGGTGCTGGAATGGTTTCTGCCAACAGCTCTTCTGCTGCTTTTGGCTGCTGTTGGGAGGTAAAACGCAGAACTTTCTGTTCGGACGGCTGAAAGCGAAGCTGTTCAAACTTGGCTTTCACCTCATTGACAATACGGCTTCCTTGTTCAGTGTACCCTTTGCTAAGCAAGCTGCGTGCTTCAGCAAGCTTCGAACTGGCTCTAAGCAGTTCCTTTTCCGTCGATAAATCGGCATACAGCATGAAGTCGCCCTTTAAAATTGTTTTATCTAGTTTGGTAATCGTTGCTTCAAGGCTTTGATTGGCGTTTGGCAGGTTTTTCACTTCGATCAGTTTTGCAACCGTATCCAGACTCCAGCCGATTTCCTTTCTTGCTTTGGAAAAATCAATCGCAAGCTGCGAAAGTTTTTCAGAAACTTTCGTGACTAGCACATTTTGCGAAGAAAGCGGCGGAAGCGGTGAAATGCTCTCTTCCATCGTGCTTGGATTTTTTTGATTTACCATTGTGATAGGACTTGCTATACTTTTGCTATCAATCTCTACCTTTTTGCTATCAATTGTAGCTTGTTGGCTTGATTTATTCAGCACTTCCGTTACAAATCCGCTAACAGACTCAAATTCCTGCAGTGCTGCATGCACTGATCGTAGCGGTGTATGGGCAAACTCAATCCCTCTTTGCTGGGCAAGTTTTAAGGTTTCCACTTTTTCCTCCACCGCACCCGTTTCCTTTTTCAAAAATTCTTGAATTCCGGCGAGCGATTCTTTCGACAGCTTGCCGCCCCTTGAAAGAATTTGGTTCACCGCCTCCTTTAATTCCGGATCGAGAAACAGATCGAATCCTGCTTTTTGAAGCATGACTTTGGAATCCTGCCTGCCCTTTTCAATAGAGGAAATCGTCTTTAAAATGATTTTTCCATCTGGCGTTTGCCCTTTCACTTCCACCAGTATCTTCTCTTCGCTTGGAATAGGATCATCAAACTTTACGGTAACTTCTTGTCCTTTTAAAACGACCTTTGCTTCGTTTTTACCCGTTCTCTCTTTTATCGTAATCGAGTGAACTTCCCCTGCTTTGGCAGCCGGTGCTCCGTTTACTTTATTCGTGATTTGCGAAGAGAATTGGGAACTGTTTATTTCCATTTGCCACACTCCGTACCGGTTCTTACTCTTTTTATCGGCAGAGTTAGGGAATTTTCAAATGCAAATGAAAACTTGCCGATTGGCGAGTCCCTAAGGACGAAGACAGAGGCGTAGTTGAATTTATGCGTTCAGAATTTATGGATCCCTAAATTCTGATTAGCTAAAAAATGGATGGCCCGATAAGCCACCCATTACTTAAATTCTGCTAATGCGTTTTCTGCGAGCATTTTAAACGTAATATCATCCATTGGCGGATTGTGCAGACCGGCTCGGACATTTTGATAATAGCGGTGTAGCGGATTTTGCTGTGACAGGCTTCTCGCGCCAACAATCCGCATCGCCAAATCAACAATATCAATGGCATTGTTTGTTACAACTGTTTTCACTGCAGCCATTTCCGTTTTAAAATCATTTTCTGGATTTTTTTCGTATTTTTTGGCAATAGCATACAAAAATTCCCTTGATGAAACGAGTTTCAATTCTAGTTCACCCATTTGCTGCTGAATCGCCGGCAGTGTGCCAATTGGCTTTCCAAGGCTTGTTGGCACATATTCTGCTGCAAACCGAACAGCATAATCGCGGGCCGCCCCGGCAATGCCAAGATAGCAGGCTGGAATATGCAGCATCCAGCCTTTTCGGCGGTTTTTGCTGCCTGTTGTTGCTGTCTCCAAGACATAATTTGCGGGAATTTCAACATTTTCCAAAATCAAATCATGGCTTGCCGTCCCTCTCATGGCAACACTATCCCATGTTTCCCGGATGGAAACGCCCTTTAACTTTCGAGAAACCACAAACGTTGCTGCTTCGCCATCCTCCATCGTGGCTGTGACAAAAATAAAGTCGAGAACCGGTGAAGCGGAAGTGAATGTTTTTTCACCGTTTAAAATATAAGACTGCCGATCCGGTGATAAAACAGCGGTTGTTCTCGGCTTGGCCCCTCTTAGTGGACTTCCGGCATTGCGCTCGCTAGCGGCGGTATTCAGTAATGCCCCGTTTCGAATCGCCTCACTGAGGAGCGGCACGAGCTCTGGATTCCAGTGCCGATGCTCGGCAAATTCCAGAATCGTCCCCATATGCCAACCGATTGACAAGGCCGTCGACCCGCAGCCTTTGGCAATTTGTTCTTGAAAGGCGAGGAAATCGGTAAGAGAAATTCCGGCACCGCCAAGGTCGATTGGAAGGGTTAGAGTGGTATAGCCTACTTTCTTGAGATCGTCTATATTTTCGTATGGAAAGGAATTTAATTGATCCAATTCACTTTCACGATTTTGAAATGTAGGGGTGAGCGATTGCAATTGTGCAAGCAGTTGATTCCGTAATGATGTGGTTGACATGGATCCTCCTCCTTTTAAGTATAATTATATCAGAATAGTTGGATTTAATGAAAAAAGAAGAGATACTTGGATCGATCTCTTCTTTTTCCATATGGCAAGGAGCATGTTTTCAATAATAAGCTAATTCGCTTACCGTTAACTATATACACGACTTTAATAATTTGACTTGATATAATAAAGAGTAGGAAATAACATGTCGGTACCCGCTTTTGTTTAAGATATATAAACAGTAGAAATAACTAAGAATAAAAAACTTTAGGTAGTGTCAAAAGTTCTATGAAAACTACCTAGCGATTTAATATTTCTTCCATTTACTGGGCGGGTATGCCCCCGCAACCGCTCTTGACAAACACGCCAATGGTTTGCGTTTACTTTACCAAGGGCGACGGGGACAAAAAGAAGGCATGCTAAATAGCCCTTGGTTTTTCCATTTTAAACCATTGGCTAGTTCGGTTTGTCAAGAGTTCGCTTCGCCGGATGCTAGTTTTATTCAAGGGCTCTGCTAAACAAAAAGTTAGGTAGACCGCTGCTGGATAATCCAGCGTTGAGCTAATTCCATTAACTTTGTCCATCGCGCGGGCATTGTAGGAAGCCCTGATAGTTCTGGATTCACTACCGGGACTTTGCCCTCTAAACTTGCATGTGGACGAAGGAAATTAAAGTACGCCACAAACAACGTGACAAAAGAAACTGAACCATGTTCCGACCCAAAGCCATGAGTGGAACGATAGTTGCCCTTAAAAGTGCGGTTAAGTCTCTCGATAATTTGCTTAAGAGGTCTGTATTCCGTCGAAACAGGATCGTCGTTTGTCAGCCCAATCACTTGCTTCACATCAAAGGAAATGCCGTGCTGTGCGAAGAAATGTTGGGCTAGCAGATAGATCGGATTTCCGTCTACCACAAAGGTTAAATCTTTTGGAATCTCTTTCATCTTCAATAAGACATCATCCATTGCACGAATAGCGGAAACCGTATCTCGATTCGGTGAGACCGGATAAGAAAGGATGATTTTCTTCACCGCATCGAAAAAGAAAAATAAGTAATGCCAGTGACCATTCACTCGAATATAGGTTTCATCGCCACAAAATTGATCGGAAAGCTCGTAAGGGTAATGATCAATATATGGCTTAAGCAAAAGAGCGACGCTGTTTTCGTAGTTCAAAATCGTTTGATGTGAAATGGATACACCATGGACATCCTGCATAATGGCAGCTGTTTTACGAGCTGAAAGGCCATAGTTGACATGGTAAGTTAGAATCAACCCCAATGTATGTGGAGATGCGTAAATCTTTGACAAATCCACTACTGGAAGTTCAGGTGATTCCTTGGAAAGAGGCTTAAAATCAAGGTGAAACCGGCGAAAAATGTATCGTAATTTAAATGCCTGCGGATCCTTTTTAAACCGTTTCTTTTCTTTGGAAGACATGCCGTTTAGTTTCTTTTGGTAATAGGGACAATCGTTATTTTTGCACTTGAACACGTCAAAATCTTGTCGCTCCTTAACTTTTTCAAGGGTTTTTGAACAATGAGGGCACTTAAGAATAGCCTCTTTCAAATAACGACTCTTATTGTTAAAAAGGCAGGAACATACCTTACATTGATACTGTCCTTTGCCTCCATTATTGGCATAAAGATAATCCGATGGAGCACCACACGCTGGACAGTTCATTGACTTAGGTACAATTGCTTTTGTATTTGAACGTCTTTGAACCGGTTTTAAGGGTTTACCGTTTTTCTCAAGATAATCGGTGAGGAGTTTTTGATAATCAAGTTTTTCAAAGGTTTCGATGATAGGAAGTTCATCGACTTGAAGTTTTCGATAAGGTTTATTAACAGGCGTTTCTTCAGGTTTTTCAAACATACCCTTTCCAACGAGAAGTGTAAGTAATGTTCGAATTACCTGATCTTGATGCTTGATAAATTCCATTAAATAAGTTAATAATTGAGGGTACAAACTTGTCACTTCCAATCTGGGATGTTGTGTGTGGGGTAACCTCAATTATCCTTAGATTTTAGGGGGTGGCAAGTTTTTTGCATTTTAAAGCCCACTAAATCAAGGATTTATTAACTTTTTAATATATAACTTTT
>NZ_JBNWEO010000004.1:0-18786 GCF_050496765.1 Neobacillus sp. SM06 | reverse complement strand
TGCGGAGGTGCCGGGAAAAGTACGTTGGCACGCAACTTGGCCAAAAATTTTACAAATTGTACGATCGTTCATATGGATGATTTTTACCATCCTTCTGAAAAAATAATCAAGGCGGATCCTGCTGTAAAGCCGATCGGAGCAGATTTTGATTGGGAACGGCTCGAAAATCAGCTTCTTTTACCACTTACTCAAGGGCAAAACGGAAGCTATCAGCGATATGATTGGGACACGGATAAAATGGCCGAGTGGCATACTGTTCCTGCAACCGGCATTGTGGTGATTGAAGGAGTTTATTCGACCCGTAAGGAACTTTTTGGCTTCTATGATTTGACCATCTGGGTGAATACTCCAAGGGAAACTCGCCTGAAGCGGGGGCTTGAACGGGATGGAGAAGGGGCAAGAAGCATGTGGGAAGAGAATTGGATGGTTTCGGAGGATCTTTATGTAAAAAAGCAGCAACCTGATCAACGGGTGAACTTTATTGTTGATGGGACATACTAAGCCAAAAAGGCTGAGGAGTGAAAAATTTGGAAATTGTTAAACTTAATGATCGTCCTGACTTATTTGATGAAGCAGTTGATTTTTTTTGGCTGGAATGGGGAAATCCAGAAAATTTTCGCTTTTACTATGATTGCATGCTCAATTCTTGCAGTACTGAAAGCGATCTGCCGCGATTTTATATAGCCCTATTTGAAAATAAAATCGTCGGCTCTTATGCCTTGCTTCGAAATGATTTAATCAGCAGGCAGGACTTAACTCCATGGTTTGCCTGCTTATTCATCGTGCCAGAATTTAGAGGGATGGGTCTAGGCTCTGTCCTGCTTCAGCATGCTGTGAAAGAAGCAAATCAAAAAGGCTATCAAAATCTTTACCTTACAACCCATTTGGAAGGTTATTATGAAAAGTATGGATGGGATTATGTAACAACCGGCTACATTTTCACAGGAGAATCCGCCAAAATCTATCGGAAATCTACGAAACTAGATGACTAATAAACCTCTATATTTTGGATATAAAAAAGAGGAAAAGAAATCGATCTTTATTTATTCAAGTTATAAAAACTCGCAAAGGGCTTTAAGGCCTTTGCGAGATATAATTTATTGGATCATATTTAATTCCAATCCGATAATTACAGCAACTAATTCAAATTTCTCATTCAAAATAGCTAGTTCATAATTTTCTGGAGATAAGGCTACTTTTATTTCATCAGGGGTTGCATTTTGTTTTATTTTAATTATTTGTGATAAGTGGTATTTATCTCCTAAGCTAAGTTTTTTTATATCTCCTTCTATATAATTCGGATTTTCAGCAAATATATTTTTTAGTTTTTCCTGCCCCTCTATATCAGCCAAGGTAAAATAAAACTTATTCTTAGTTTTCATCATAATTTCTTTTAATTCTGACGAAATTAAAAAATCTATACTAAGGAAAATGGAACGATCCTTTAACTCAATGCTTAAAACCCCTGTCTTAAAATTTTTACCATTAATAATTTCTTGATATTCTGTAATAGAGTTATAGGTTTCTTTTTTCTCTTTATTGCTTTTAGTTATCCTAGAAGATTCAACCTTATTTTTTTGTTCTTTTTTATCTAAATTCGCTTTTGAACATCCTGAAACCGTAATGAAAGTAATCAACACAAAACATAGAAAAATTTTTTTCATTTAACTGTACCAAAGCAGATTATAGAGGTGTGGATGTTTTATCGGAGTATTCATTATATGAGTAATTTGCATTTACAGCTTTTCTACTAGTTGCCAGACCATTACTGTAGTGAACAATATTTCCTGATGTCTTAACAGCTAAGGAACCTGTAGAAATTGTTGTAGTAGATCGTGCTGGAATGTTCCATGTATAAGTTACAGAAACAGTAGTAGATGTTCCAAATGATACTTCTGCATTAATTCCAATCTTTCCCTGAATTAATTTCCAGTTAACAGCTGTTTCTGCTGATGTTCCAATACTTCCATTTGCAAATTTTGACCTTGAAACTGTTCGAGTTACACTATCATTTAGCGAGCTATTATTCGTAACTACTGTTCCCCAATTTTTACTTTTATACAGGGTTTTTGTTGCTACTTCATATTCGTCTCCAGTGTATGGAATATACATTGGACTTATTATAGCTTCATCATGAAAGTCATATTCAATTGGCTGAGGATAATAAATACTAGTAATCTTTAAGTTTCCTTGCTTTTCTTTTAAAACAACTGAATCAGAAGTTTTTACCTTCGCAAATGCAATCTCACCAGTTGATAATGAAATAAGTAAGCCTAAAAATAGTGTTGAAATTAGTAAATTTAACTTTTTCATTAAAAACACCATCCTTTGTATTTTTTTCCTACAACTAAAGCTTAAATTAAGTTTAAATGTAAGTAAATATCGAAAAATGGCAATATTATGAAAGTTGTTGACAACTGTATACTTCTTTTTAATGAAAATATAATAGGCTCTTTCCATTGCCCGAAACGAAGATGTGTCCTAAAATAAAACTGGATGGAGATAGTTGAATTTTAAAAAAGTTTAAATAAGGGGGGAGAAATATGGGGTTAAACGATATAAGGAATCAGTCTTTTCCAATCGTTTCTTATGAACAATGGAAAGAAAAAGCAGAGGAATCTTTAAAAGGAAAACCGATTGAGTCTTTGCGAAAAACAACTTATGAAGGCATTGTTTTGAAACCGCTTTATTGTGAGGAGGATCTAAAGGCGTTTGTTGATTTGCCGGGAAGGGGGGACTTTCGCCGAGGGCTTTACCCGTTTGGCTACCATACGAACAACTGGAAGATTGCCCAGAAAATTTCGGCGAGTACAATTGAAGGCTTAAGTGAAAAGCTCCAAGCGGCATTTCAAAAGGGACAAACCGCCATCGCTATTGAAATTTCAAAAGAGCTGGCTGAAAATCCGGAGCACCTCACGAAGATGCTTTCTGGATTTTACCAATACTATCCATTTGCCATTCATGCAAAAGAAGAACAGGAAAAATTGATCCTGGAGTTGGAAAACCTTGTCAAGGAATCGGAACGGGATACAATAACCGGTTACCTTGCAGCCGATCCATTGTCTTCTTTTTCCCTTATAGGTTTCATGCCTGAAAATACAACTGATTTTTTTCAAAAATGGACTGCAGTTATTAGGAAAACAAGCGATGAATTTCCCAACCTGAAAACCGTTCTTATCAATACTACCCCTTATCATAATGGCGGAGCAAGTGCGGTGCAAGAATTGGGTATCGCCGCAGCAGCCGGTGTATTTTATTTGCAAACATTGCTTGATAATGAAATGGAGCTTGAAAAAGCGTTAGCAACGTTTCTTTTTCAGTTTTCCATTGGCGCGAGCTTTTTTACCGAAATTGCAAAGCTTCGTGCTGCAAGGGTTATCTGGAGTAAAATTGCCGAAACGTTTGGGGCGTCTCCAGCACATCAAGGCGTCCAGATTGCTGCCGAAACATCGGCCTATACAAAAACGGTCTATGACCCGCATGTCAACCTGCTCCGTGCTGGTAATGAAGCGTTCGCAGCCGTACTTGGCGGGGTGCAGTACCTGCATGTAGCTCCATTTGATGAATTAACTGGATCGAGCGCTTTTTCCGAGCGAATTGCCCGCAATACCCAGCTGATTCTGCAGAAAGAAATGAATCTGCAACAGGCGGTTGATCCTGCAGGCGGAGCGTGGTATATCGAAGCGCTGACAAATGAACTGGCAGAAAAGGCTTGGGAATTTTTTCAGCAAATTGAGGCAAGGGGCGGTATCCTTGAAACATTAACATCGAACTGGCTTCAGGCCGAGATTGCTCGTGTTCATGAGAAAAGAACAAACGACTCGTTTACGAGAAAAACGAGCATCATTGGGACAAATGTTTATGCCAATTTAACGGAGAACGGCAAAAATGTGAAAAAGACATCGAAACAATTAGCAGCTATACCTGAAAATCAAGAAATAATTCGCATCAAACCGATCCCGCAAACAAGGCTTTCGATTCCATTCGAACAACTTCGAAATCGAGCGGAATCATTAACGCAAAAACCCGCAGTCGGTTTCATTTGTCTTGGCAGTCTCAAACAACATAAACCACGCATGGATTATGTAAAAGGCTTTTTGGCGGCTGGGGGAATAGAGGGGATTGCTAGCAGTCCGATCACAACGGTAGCCGCAGCGAGAGAATTTCTAAACAGCTGTAAAACAAAGCATTTCTGTATATGCGGCAGTGATGATCTTTACGAAACGTTCGGGATGGATCTTCTCGAGGCGGTAAAGAACGAGTTTCCTGAAATCAATTTTTACCTGGCGGGTCTTCCTGATCAGGAGATGCAGCAGCTTTGGAGACAAAAAGGAATCTCGCAGTTTATTCATGTAAAAAGCAATTGCCATGAATTGCTCTCAGCAATGCTATCAGAAATGGAGGCGTCCTTAAATGAACAAGCCAAAGCCTGATTTTCAAAAAGTGCAGCTGTTTGACCACAAGGCGACGGCCGCAGAACAGGAATGGAAGAAAGAAATCAAAGCATCCATTGAAGAATATCTCTTTGAAACAAATGAACAATTAAAATTAAAGCCATTTTATACAAAAGAAGACATAAAAGGGTTTGAGCATTTAAATGACAAACCGGGTCTGTCGCCGTATACGCGTGGACCGTATCCCACAATGTATGTAAACCGCCCATGGACGGTTAGGCAATATGCCGGTTTTTCAACAGCGGAAGAGAGCAATGCGTTTTATCGCCGAAATCTGGCAATGGGGCAAAAAGGCCTTTCGGTTGCATTCGATTTAGCAACCCACCGGGGCTACGATTCAGATCATCCCCGGGTTGTCGGGGATGTAGGCAAAGCAGGAGTTGCGATCGATTCGATTCTGGATATGAAAACGTTGTTTGACGGCATCCCTTTAGATCAAATGTCGGTATCAATGACCATGAATGGCGCGGTTCTGCCGATTCTTGCTTTCTTTATTGTTACCGCGGAAGAACAGGGAGTCAGCCAGGAGAAGCTTTCTGGAACGATTCAAAATGATATTTTAAAAGAATATATGGTTCGCAATACCTACATCTATCCACCGGATATGTCGATGAAAATAATTGCCGATATTTTCGAGTACACCGCAAAATACATGCCGAAGTTTAACAGTATCAGTATTTCCGGCTATCATATGCAGGAAGCTGGTGCACCTGCTGATCTCGAACTTGCTTATACGCTTGCAGATGGGCTTGAATACGTACGGACCGGGCTAAAAGCAGGAATTGATATTGATTCCTTCGCCCCAAGGCTGTCGTTTTTTTGGGCAATCGGGAAGAATTATTTTATGGAAGTAGCTAAAATGCGAGCCGCACGCTTGATTTGGGCGAAAATGATGAAAACGTTTCATCCGAAAAATCCAAAATCCCTTGCACTTAGGACGCACTCGCAGACATCCGGTTGGAGTTTGACGGAGCAGGATCCGTTTAACAATGTCATGCGAACGCTTGTAGAAGCACACGCGGCTGCAATGGGACATACGCAATCACTGCATACGAATGCGCTTGACGAAGCAATTGCGCTGCCAACGGATTTTTCCGCACGAATTGCCCGCAATACCCAGCTTTTCCTTCAGGAAGAGACGGGGATTACCAATGTCATCGACCCATGGGGTGGGTCTTATTATGTTGAAACGGTAACAAATGAATTGATTACCCGCGCATGGGAGCATATTGAAGAAATTGAGAACCTTGGCGGGATGGCAAAGGCAATTGAGACAGGGTTGCCAAAAATGAAAATCGAAGAAGCGGCTGCCACAAGACAGGCACAGATTGATTCAGGGAAAGAAATCATCATTGGTGTGAACCGCTTCCGTCCCGAGCAGGAAGAACCAATTGATATTCTCGATATTGATAATACTGCAGTAAGGTTAAAACAAATTGAAAAACTGCAAAAGTTAAAAGCAAGCCGCGATGAAGAAAAAGTGCGGCAAACGGTAACAGCTTTAACGAAGGCTGCTGAAACCGGTGAAGAAAATTTGCTGGAGGCTGCGATCCGGGCGGCAAGGGCAAGAGCGACGCTTGGAGAAATTTCCGATGCAATTGAAAAAGTTTCAAGCCGTCATAAAGCTGTTATTCGCTCGGTCAGCGGCGTTTACAGTACATCTTTTTCAAATGAAGAGGAAATCCTTGAAGTGCAAAGATTGACGGAAGAATTTTTGGAAAATGAGGGAAGAAGACCGAGAATTCTCATTGCGAAAATGGGGCAAGATGGCCATGATCGCGGGGCAAAAGTGATCGCTACTGCTTTTGCTGATTTAGGGTTTGATGTTGACATTGGCCCATTGTTCCAAACACCAGCAGAAACGGCGTTGCAAGCAGTCGAAAACGATGTCCATGTGATTGGGATGAGCTCGCTTGCTGCAGGACATAAAACGCTGTTGCCGCAGTTGGTCGACGAATTGAAAAAATTGGGGCGGGACGATATTTTGGTTGTTGTCGGCGGTGTCATCCCGGCGCAGGATTATGATTATCTATATGAAAATGGAGCCGCGGCGATCTTTGGACCGGGGACAATTATTCCAGTAGCAGCCCAGCAAGTGATCAAAAAGATCTATATCCAGCTGGGCTATGAGGAAGTGGCGCACTAGTGGGCGATGATAGAAAACCGGAATGGACAGATCCGAATCGGCCTGATGCTTTTTCCAGTATCATTCGAAAAGGCTCCGAACAGCGGAACAAGTTATCTGGCTTTCAAAAAAACATCCGTTTTCAGAAAAAGAAAACGGATGAACCACCGGTTGACATTTTTGCTGAAGGGGTTTTAGCCGGAGACAGGAGCCTTCTTGCCCGTGCAATCACATTGGTTGAAAGCAATTCCGATCACCATTTTAAAAGGGGACAAGAACTATTGCAAAGGCTGCTGCCGCATACAGGCAAATCGATTCGCATTGGGATTACCGGTGTGCCGGGAGCCGGAAAGAGTACATTTATTGAAGCTTTTGGCTTGTACTTATGCAGCCTCGGCCACCATGTTGCCGTTCTTGCTATCGACCCTAGTTCAAGCCTTAGTGGCGGAAGCATCCTTGGAGACAAAACACGGATGGAGCAGTTATCGCGAAACCCCAGAGCCTTCATTCGCCCTTCACCATCAGAAGGCAAGCTTGGCGGTGTCCACCGGAAAACAAGAGAATCAATGCTGTTATGTGAGGCTGCCGGATTTGACGTGATTTTGGTTGAAACCGTTGGAGTCGGGCAAAGTGAAGTGATGATCCGTGATATGGTTGATTTTTTCATGCTGCTTGTCTTGACAGGAGCGGGCGACGAACTGCAAGGAATGAAAAAAGGAATTATGGAGCTGGCAGATGCGATCATTGTCCATAAAGCGGACGGAGCCAACCAAAAAAAAGCATTAAAGACGATGCATGAATACAACAGGGTGCTTCACTTTCTGCAGCCGGCTACAAAAGGCTGGACAACGAGAGCATATGCGTGTTCATCGCTGACAGGTGATGGAATCAAAGACGTTTGGAAGACCATTGAGGCTTTTACGAATAAAGGAAAGACTTCCGGTGTATTTGAAGAAAGGAGAAAGGTTCAGGCAAGGGAATGGTTATATTCCATGGTTGCTGATCAGCTGCATTTTCAGTTTTTTCATCATCCGGAAGTGAAAACACAGCTTCCTAAATTGGAAAACGAAGTGATGGCCGGTGAAAAAACCGTTGCAACGGCAGTTGACCTGCTTTTTAAAGCATTTTATAACCGCTAGGTTGTGGAGGCAATAAAGGATGAAAAGGGAAGAACAGATGGATGTTTTGACGAAAATAAAACGGTACAAAAAACGGCAAGTTGTGATCAACTGCTACGATGAAGAAGATTCTTTAATCGACCGAAATGGTTTTCATTTTGATTCAATTCAAACAGACAATGAGAGAGTCATGTTTCTAAAACATGATGAATTGATTTATTCGTTCTCATTAAGCGAATTCCCGGAAAGTGAAATCATGAATGATTTTACTGATTACTACGCTTTCTACAATAAACAAAACAGAATATGCATTTATTTTCCGCATTAACTTTCCAAGGCAAAAGATACACGGGATTTGAAAAAAGGTTATTTTAACTGTTATTATATTATTATTCCCGTTATCGATAGAAGGAGCGATTTGACAAAATGAGTATGGATTTCAATTTTTTTATGAATGATGTTGTACGGCAGGCACGGCAAGAAATTGCTGCTGCAGGCTATGAAGAATTAACGACACCTGAAGAGGTGGAAAGTGCTTTTTCAAGACCAGGCACAACGCTTGTCATGATTAACTCTGTTTGCGGCTGTGCCGGCGGAGTTGCTCGCCCGGCTGCTGCCCATGCCCTTCATTACGACAAACGGCCCGATCACCTTGTAACGGTTTTTGCCGGTCAGGATAAAGAGGCGACGGAAACAGCGAGAAGCTATTTCACAGGATATCCGCCTTCCTCTCCATCTTTTGCTATCTTAAAAGACGGCAAAATTTGCACAATGATTGAGCGCCACCAAATTGAAGGCTATGATCCGATGAATGTCGTCAATAAGCTTCAGCAAACATTTGATGAATACTGTGAAGAAATCTAAGAAAAAAAGCCAATCTCGATAGTGGAGGTTGGCTTTTTTTGAGCAATTTTTTTAAAAAATAGTATTGCATAATGTAAAATATGTGTTAAAATTCAATACGTTGAATAAATATTAGCTCTGTATTTCTATCTGAAAATGAGCATACTAACCGATAAAATAGACAAATGAACAATCGTTTTAGTTGGGTAAAATGATAGGAGGAAAATGACATGAAAAAAAGGTTTATTCTATTTTTGTCAATCATCATGCTAGTAGGAATTCTTGCTGCATGTGGAACAAACAACAAAAATGCTGGAACGAAGGACAAAAAGGTTTTGGTTATGGGGACTTCAGCGGACTATCCGCCATTCGAATACATCAAAACAAAAACCAGCGATGAAATCATCGGCTTTGATGTTGACCTTGCCAAAGCGATTGCTGGTAAGCTCGGCTACAAAGTTCAAGTAAAAGATATTGATTTCAGCGGGTTGATTCAAGCACTAAAATCTGGACAAGTTGACTTCGTGTTAGCGGGTATGACACCAACGGAAAAGCGGAAGAAAAGTGTTGATTTCAGTGATATTTACTACACTGCCCAAGATATGATTGTAACGAAAAAAGACAGCGGCATTAAAACGCTTGATGACTTAAAAGGAAAAACGGTTGGTGTGCAGCTTGGATCCATTCAAGAGGGGAACGCAAAAGACCTTAACAAAAAGGTTCCGATTAAAATTGAAAACCGCAACCGTATCCCGGATCTGATTCAGGAAATTAAAGCAGGCCGTTTTGACGCTGCAATTATCGAGGACACAGTTGCAAAAGGATTTATCCAAAAAGAAACGGATTTAACTGGGTTTACTAGTAACGCAAATCCGGAACAAGCCGGCTCTGCCATTGCTTTCCCGAAAAACAGTGATTTAACGGCTAAATTCAACAAAGAATTGCAGAAGATGAAGGATAATGGAGAATTGAAAAAATTGATTGTTAAGTGGTTTGGCGGGGAACAATAAATTAAGGAAAAAAGAGAGACGTTCGGAGGGCAAGTCTTCTGAGCGTCTTTAAACTGTTTAATAGAGAGGATTTGGTGATGGGATGAATTTGGATTTTACCCCATTTATTCCCTCCATGCCATACATTTTAAAGGGTGTCCTCGTTACCCTTAAAATTGTCATTTTGGCTGGAGTTTTAGGATTTGTACTGGGCATTATTTTATCATTATTTAAAATTAGTACATTTAAGTTTCTCGGTTGGATTGCCGATATTTACACATCCATTTTTCGCGGAACGCCGTTAGTGCTGCAGCTAATGCTAATCTATTATGGGTCACCGCAGTTGGTCGGCTATCAGATCGAGCCATATACCGCAGCTATTTTGTCATTTGCCTTGAATTCGGGAGCCTATATTTCTGAAATTATTCGTGCCGGGATATTGGCAGTTGATAAAGGGCAGCGTGAAGCATCGATGGCGCTTGGTGTTCCCTATAGCAAAATGATGTGGGACATCATCCTGCCGCAGGCATTGAAAAATATTCTTCCGGCATTAATGAATGAATTTATTTCCTTGACAAAAGAATCGGCGATTGTAACAACCATTGGGGTTATGGATGTCATGCGCCGTTCTTACCAAGTCGGTGCAGAAAACTACTCATTCTTTGAACCGTTATTAATTGCTGGACTCATTTATTACGTAATGGTCATCACGTTAACCTTCCTGGGCAAAGCAGTTGAAAGGAGAATGAGACGCAGTGATTAAGGTTGAAGGATTAGTTAAAAATTTCGGTAAGCTTGAAGTGTTAAAGAATATCTCGACGACGATCAAAGAAGGAGAAGTCGTTGCCATTATTGGACCATCCGGATCTGGAAAATCAACATTTTTGCGGTGCCTGAATCTTTTGGAAACACCAACTTCCGGGAAAATTTGGATTGCGAATCAAGAAGTGACTGATAAAAATACAAATATTATGAAAGTCCGTCAAAACGTTGGAATGGTCTTTCAACATTTCTACTTATTTCCGCACAAGACAGTGCTGCAAAACTTAACCTATGCCCCAATGAAGGTAAAAGGCTTATCAAAAGAACAGACTGAAAAAATTGCCCATGAACTTCTAGACAAAGTCGGTCTTTCTGAAAAAGCGAATGAATATCCGACAAGGCTTTCAGGCGGGCAAAAGCAGCGTGTCGCCATTGCCCGAGCGCTTGCGATGGAGCCGGATGTCATGCTTTTTGACGAACCGACGTCGGCATTGGATCCGGAAATGGTCAAAGAAGTGTTGGAAGTCATGAAGGATCTTGCCCACACAGGGATGACGATGGCAATTGTTACACACGAAATGGGCTTTGCCCGGGAAGTGGCAGACCGGGTTCTATTTCTTGATGGCGGTATGCTTGTTGAAGATGCGCCCCCAAGTGAGTTTTTCAAACAGCCAAAAAGCAAACGAGCACAAGATTTTCTCGAAAAAATGCTATAATAAAAAAAAGTGGAAAAAGGTGATCGGCAGGATCATCTTTTTTCTTTTGATTATGTTTCAAGGGAGACCGTTAAATGAAATTTCGCATCGGTTATCGTACAATCAAAACGGCTTTGGGAACAGCCATCGCTATTTTAATCGCCCAGCAGCTTGGACTGCAAAATTTTGCTTCAGCCGGAATTCTGACGATTTTGTGCATTCAAGTAACAAAAAAACGTTCGTTTCGGACAGCGTGGGACCGATTTTTGGCCTGTGTTTTGGCAATGCCATTTTCCGCCTTGTTTTTTGAAGGAATTGCCTATCATCCGCTTACAATCGGGCTGATGCTATTTTTCTTTATTCCAACAATTGTAATGTTAAAAGCAAAAGATGGGGTCGTAACAAGCAGTGTAATTATCTTACATATCTATGCAGCCCACCGGATTTCAATGGAAATCTTTTTAAATGAACTTGGAGTTATTGTTACAGGCATCGGTGTTGCTTTAGTGATGAATTTGTATATGCCAAGTGTTGATAAAAAACTGCAGACGTTCCAACAAGAGATCGAAGAAAACTTCCGCAACATTTTTCTGGAAATGATCCATTACCTGCGAAAAGGAGAAAGTGATTGGGGCGGAGAAGAGATTACGACAACAGCCAATTTGCTGAATGAAGCAAAAACAATCGCTTTCCGCGATGTTGAAAACCGTCTTTCAGGAGATGGAACGAATTATTATCAGTATTTTACCATGCGCGAACAGCAATTTGAGATTATTGAACGTGTGTTGCAAATTGTGACCTCCCTTACGCGTACGGTGAAACAAGGGAAAATGATCGCTGATTTCCTCGAAGAGCTTTCAAATAATATTCATCCGGGAAATACAGCACATATTTACATCGACAAGCTTCATAAGATGAAAAAAGAATTTGAGGAAATGGAACTTCCGAAAACGCGCGAAGAGTTTGAAGCAAGAGCCGCGCTTTTGCATCTTGTAATTGAAATGGATAGATATTTACTGATTAAGAGTTCTTTTAGAGGAATAAGAAAAATGGAAAAGACGAATGAAAAGAGGAAATTAGCGGCAAACTAGGGAAAAAAAGCAGGTGGTTGAATTGTTTAAAATTTTTTCTCCCATTTTCATTGCTTTTTTCATCTCTCCGTTATGGCCGCTTGGGCAAAATCCGTTGCCAGGCGATCCGTTTGTCATCGTGAACAAACGAACGAATGAGCTGGCGTTCATTGACGACAATCGGGTTCAGACCGTTGTGAGTGTCGGCTCCGGAAAAACAAGGGAATTAACGCCGGAAGGGCTCTTTACAATTACGGTAAAAGCAAAGGATCCATATTACCGGAAAAAGAATATTGCCGGAGGGGATCCGGCAAACCCGCTTGGTGCGAGATGGATCGGGTTTGATGCAAATGGAACCGACGGGCGAATATACGGTGTTCACGGTACAAATCAGCCTGCCTCGATTGGACAATACGTCTCTCAAGGCTGTATCCGTACGCAAAATGACATCATTAAGTCATTGTACCCGATTATCCCGCTTGGAACAAAAATACTGGTGATTTCAACAAATAAGTCTTTCGAGAAATTGGCAAAGGAAAATGGCGCGATCCGATGAAAAACAAGGGTGATTCGTTTGAATCACCCTTGTGCTTATTTTAAATTACGATAGAAATTGCGCAATTCCAAGCAGGAGGGTTGAAGCAAGCATTGCCAGAAGCATTAAATATACGACGATTTTTCTTGTTTTACGATTTTTCAAAAGAAATTCCCCCCAAAGAACAAAATTCTCTCCCCTATTTTACATAGAAAAGCCTAAATTAACAACTGGACAAAATAAGAAGAATTTATGAACTTTTTATAGTATAATTTAATTGTCGAACAAATTTTACTATTTAAAATTGAGGGGAAATTATGGTCAAAAAAATCGATCACATTGGTATTGCGGTTCGGTCTTTGGAGAAAGCGCTTCCTTTTTACACGGATATTTTAAAATTGCCTTTATTGGGTATGGAGGAAGTTGAAAGTGAGAGGGTAAAGGTCGCATTTTTGCAAGCTGGCAATGCAAAAATTGAGCTGCTTGAGCCCACTTCAGCCGGAAGTCCGATCGCTCAATTCATTGAAAAACGGGGTGAAGGAATTCACCACATCGCACTGGGAATCGATTCGATTGAAGCGAGGATGAAAGAGATCAAGGAACAAGGGATTCGGATGATTCAGGATGAGCCGAAAATTGGCGCAGGGGGAGCGCTGGTGGCCTTTATGCATCCAAAATCGACCGGCGGGGTTCTCTACGAATTATGTGAACGAAAGGGATGAAGGGGTAGCATGATTGATATTTATGAGAAAATAAACGAATTGTATGATCGCAGACGCGAGGTAGAGATGGGCGGCGGCGATGAGCGGATACAAAAACAGCACGAAAAGGGGAAATTAACAGCACGGGAACGAATTGCGCTTCTAGTCGATGAAGGAACTTTTGTCGAATTAAACCCGTTTATTGAGCATCGTACCAACGATTTTGGTTTGGATGAACAAAAAGGTCCAGGGGACGGGGTGGTTACCGGTTATGGGAAAGTGAATGGGCGGCCGATTTATTTATTTTCACAGGATTTCACTGTTTTTGGCGGGGCTTTAGGAGAAATGCATGCGATGAAAATTGCCAATGTGATGGATTTAGCTGCGAAAAATGGCGCGCCTTTTATCGGTCTCAACGATTCCGGCGGAGCGCGTATTCAGGAAGGGGTTGTTTCCCTAGACGGATACGGTAAGATTTTTTACCGCAATGCGATTTATTCGGGGGTAATTCCGCAGATTTCCGTGATTATGGGACCGTGTGCCGGCGGGGCAGTATATTCACCTGCGATCACAGACTTTGTGATCATGGTCGAAAAAACGAGTCAAATGTTTATTACTGGACCGAAAGTGATTGAAACGGTCACAGGTGAAAAAATTTCTGCTGAAGGGCTAGGCGGTGCCAAAGTTCATAATTCGGTCAGCGGAAATGCTCATTTTCAGGCGCAATCAGAAGAAGAAGCGCTTCAGTATGTTCGCCGGCTTTTGAGTTACCTCCCGCAAAACAATGAAGAAAAGACACCAGCACTGTCAGCAGCAGAAGATGAATTTGACTACCGTCCGGATTTGGCCGACCTTGTTCCCTTTGATGCCGTTCGTCCATATGATGTGCGCAAAGTGATTGAACAAGTTGCCGACGAAGGTACATTCATGGAGATCCACAAAGATTTTGCGAAAAACATTGTAGTTGGCTTTGCCAAAATCAAAGGCGAAACCGTTGGCCTTGTCTGCAATCAGCCAAAATTCATGGCAGGGGGCCTGGACATTGATTCTTCCGATAAGGCATCAAGGTTTATCCGCTTTTGCGATTCCTTCAACATTCCGATTATCACGTTTGAAGATGTGACAGGGTTCTTTCCTGGGGTTAAGCAGGAACACGGCGGCATCATCCGCCACGGCGCGAAAATTTTATTTGCCTATTCAGAAGCGACCGTACCTAAATTAACGATAATTTTGCGTAAAGCATTTGGTGGCGCATATGTGGCGTTAAACAGCAAATCGATTGGCGCCGATCTTGTGTTTGCCTGGCCAAATGCTGAAATTGCGGTCATGGGAGCCGAAGGAGCGGCAAATATTATTTTTGCAAAAGAGATCCAGTACAGTGAAAATCCTGAATTCGTCCGTCAGCAAAAAATCGCCGAATACCGGGATAAATTCGCCAACCCATACATCGCTGCAGCCCGCGGAATGGTGGATGATGTAATTGATCCGAGAGAAACGCGGATAAAAATCATCCAAGCACTCGAGATGCTTCGAAATAAAAAAGAATCAAGACCTGCCAGAAAACACGGAAACATTCCTCTTTAACCGGCTTCTTAAGTTTGAAGCCGGGTAGGGAAAAAGGTATACTAAAATAGTGAGTACATATTTGGAGGTTTGCAGATGATTAACCAGGAACGACTTTTAAATGAGTTTTTAGAACTTGTCCAAATCGATTCGGAAACGAAATTCGAAACAGAAATTGCCAAAGTGTTAAAGCAAAAATTTGCCGATTTAGGTCTTGATGTTCTCGAAGACGATACAACGGCAAAGACGGGCCACGGTGCCGGTAATTTGATTTGTACATTGAAAGGAACAAAAGAAGGGGTAGACACAATCTATTTTACCTCTCATATGGACACGGTGACACCTGCAAAAGGAGTAAAACCATCGATTAAGGACGGCTATGTTGTTACCGATGGCACAACGATTTTGGGAGCGGATGACAAGACAGGACTATCTGTCATGCTTGAGGTTATTCGTGTGTTAAAAGAACAAAACATCCCGCATGGCACGATTCAATTTGTCATTACAGTCGGTGAAGAATCGGGTCTAGTCGGTGCGAAAGTACTTGATCCATCCTTACTAAAAGCAAAGTATGGCTATGCGCTTGACAGTGACGGGAAAGTCGGCAATGTCGTTGTCGCCGCTCCAACCCAAGCAAAAGTAAAAGCAACCATTTACGGAAAAACAGCCCATGCCGGGGTTGCGCCGGAAAAGGGAGTTTCTGCGATTACGATTGCAGCAAAAGCCATTGCCAAAATGCCGCTTGGCCGAATTGATGAAGAAACAACGGCCAATATTGGCCGCTTTGAAGGCGGTACGGCAACAAATATTGTCTGCGATCGTGTGGATATTTTAGCAGAGGCACGCTCCCTTGTGCCTGAAAAAATGGAAGCACAAGTGGAAAAAATGAAGACAGCATTCGAGTCTGTTGCGGCACAAATGGGCGGAAGAGCGGAAGTGGATGTACAGGTAATGTACCCTGGTTTTAAATTTGGCGCTGGGGATCAAGTTGTGGAAATTGCCCGCAAAGCGGCAGCTAAAATCGACCGCAACTGTGAATTGCAAAAAAGCGGCGGCGGCAGCGATGCCAATGTTATTGCCGGCTTCAATATTCCAACTGTCAATCTTGCTGTCGGTTATGAAGAAATTCATACAACGAATGAACGCATGCCACTTGAGGAATTATACAAGCTTGGAGAGATGGTTCTTGCCATTATTGATGAAGTTGTTCATCAATAAGCAGATTAAGGATCAAAGAAATAGCACAGGAATTCCTGTGCTATTTTTATGGAGTTTTCAACAAGTTCTCCACCCAGGGCATATGTATATTTCTAGGAAATCAGCCGGGCAAGTAGGAACGCAGCCCCTGCGGCAAGCCCGCCGACGACTGTCGTTTGGAATGAACTTTTCCATGGGGAAGTCCCGGTAAACCGTCCTTTTACATATCCGAAAATGGCAAGGGCGATTAATGTAATAATGGCTGATACCTTTAAGCCGGAAATCGGCTGTGCCATAAAAAAGTAGGGGAGCAATGGAACAAGCCCGCCTAAAATATACGAAAGCGCAATGGTGATGGCACTGTTTCGCGCGCGGCTTGGATCCGGCTTTTCCAGACCCAGTTCAAATCGCATCATCAGATCTACCCACTTCTCGGGCTTCTTTTTTAATGTTTGAATAATCGATTGAATTTGCTCTTCTTCCAATTCGTATTCGCGAAAAATTTCAGCCACTTCTTCTTCTTCTCTTTCGGGAACGACCTCGATTTCACGCCATTCACGCTTCAACTCTGTATCATAATGCTCCGCTTCGGTTCTGGCTGCGAGATAGCCGCCTAATCCCATGGCAATTGCCCCGGCCGCAATTTCAGCTGACCCTGCTGTTAAAATCAGAGCCGTTGATGCCACGGAACCTGAAAGACCAGCGGCTAGTGCAAAAGGAACCGTTAGACCGTCCGACATCCCAATGACAATATCACGGATCAAATCAGAAGCAGTGAAATGTTTTTCAACATGATCATGGTGCTTATTGGACATATTTTTCCCCCTTCTTTCCTCAATTGTGATTAAAACCAAGTATATAATTTATGTGATGAATTATCCAGTTTAGAGGCACGCATCTCTTTGTTTTTATAAAATTAACACTCTATCTGTACAAGTCATGGTATAGTATTGTTAAAATATATACGATTCTTTTTTAGGAGGTCTGCTAGCTGCAATGAATAAATATGTTATTTTTAAGACAGGAAATGAAGAGTACGGGATCCCGCTTCAAGAGGTTGTCTCGATTGAAAAGTTGACGGAGATGACCCCTATTCCGCAAATGCCAGACTATGTAAAAGGCATGATTGAAATTAGAGAAGAGCTGTTTCCCATTATCGATCTAGAATATATTTTTTATAACCGCTATCAAACGCTTAATGAAGATGCCCGATTTGTTGTCGTTCAAACAGATGAACTGTCACTTGCAATCCTTGTCAATGAGGTAAAGGAAATTATTGAAATTGCCCCTGAAAAAATGAAACAGGTTCCGCTGCTTGCCAACGACAAGACAACCTATCTTTCCGGTGTAACAAGCCTTGAGAGTGGACTTGTAACCTTAATCAATCCCCAACGCCTAGTTGGTTCTCTAGACGGAATAAACGAACTGCAGGACTATTTAGAAAGCCACCAGTAAACAGGTGGCTTCTTTTAGCTAATCAAACAAACATTATGGGCGGATATTAAATACGGCTACACCTAAGGGGAAGACCATTTTTCTTTGTTATGTCCATTATTGATGTCTATGCTTGAAATATTGTGGACTACCATATGTCTTGAGCTGCACAGGAACCGACGTGAAACAAGCATTACAGTGGACATTGTTTAATACTGAATATTGATAAATTTAAAAAACTATGATTTTAACAGGCGATGAACCACTGTTTATATCGAATTGTTCAATTGGATTTTTGAGGATGATTGCTTATCCAGATGCAATTTGAAACGTATGCCGGGGCTTATCAAACCGTTACCGAATTTATGATCCTTTACAACGAAAGACGGATGCATTCAAGTATTTTGGATCTGTCACCAAAGGAATTTACGAGAAACACATGCAGGGAAAGGCCTACACAAAAGAAGTTCGGGTTTAATCTCCCTTTCTATTTTTCTTCCTTTTGTCCACATATTAAAATTAAGCTATTTCTGGAATGGAATCAAGGGCGACGGAAGTCGAGGAAGCCTTTACCCTTGTGGAATGGAAGAAATGGCTAAACTCCAAAAAAGGACAAAGGGAAAAGAAAAACGAGTATTTTAAGAAAAAACTAGAATAAGAGAGATATTGTCTAATATTCGGGGGTAATCCGCCTAGATATATTAGGGCATATTTGTAGTTTTCCCTCTCTGTATATTAAGTTATTTATATAGGAAATATCCAAGCCCTCCTAATACTATCATTAACACACCAAAAGTAGCTAATGTAATAAGGATTCCAAAAATAATTTTCTTCAATGTGAAACCTCCTTAATAATGTGCTTTCAAACAAATTAAACAACGTATTTATTTTGTTTAGCTGAGATTACATATGCAATAACAGAACAAAATACCATGAAAGTTAAAAGTAATAAAAATACAAATGGGATAGGTAAATCAATTGGTTCAAATAATTTCATTCTACCTTGGAAATTAAATACCTTATGCCCTAATATTGAGATTAAATTTCTTGGATCAAGTTTACCCATAATAGGAATGATAAAATCATAAATGACAAAAATTAAAGAAGGCACTATAAATCCCTTAAATAATATGCCAATATAAAAACCAATTGTTGCAAATATAAAGCAAACTAAAAGAGCCAATAGATATTGAACAAAGACATTATGATCTTTAGGAAGAGATTCTATTTTAAATTCATTAATTGGAATATCCATTTTAATTAAAAAATAAAATATAAAACTAGATAAATAGGAAAGTTG
>NZ_JBNWEO010000003.1:0-2539 GCF_050496765.1 Neobacillus sp. SM06 | reverse complement strand
GCAAAAAGTTTTACGGCAATATCAACAATGCCTTGACTTTCTTCGTAAATCGCCTGATTAATTTCATCAGTCAACTCAACCTTGTTTTGAAGCCATTGATACTCCCATATGCTTTCAATCAGTAAATCCCAATCATCATTTTTCTCCATTTGCTGCCATACCATATCACCCTGGCCACTTCCCCTTCTAGCTTGTCTAAAATCCTGCTGTAGAACGCTTTTAGCGCGCATCGTTCCAATCATCATAACAGGTACTCCAATTTCGTTAACAAGGGTGACAAAGAAATTCATCATTTTCTCTGAGTTATTATCCCGAGTAGCCAGTAAATGTTGAATCTCATCTATAACAAGGGCTCCTACACAATGCAGTCTAGCAATTTGCCCCATTCTTGTTACCATTGAACTGATAGAGTGTCTTCGACTTCCGAATCGTTCATAATAATTTGAGCCAAGAAGTTGATCCATTTTTAGGAAAAAGTCCATGCACAATGATTTTAATGAACCGTCGTGGGGGCAATTTAATTTCAGCCAGACAACCTGGGTAATATTTAAAGGATGCTTGTGAATTAGTAATTGCGGATATAATGATAAGACACGCTCAATCGCTGTTGTTTTTCCTATCCCTGAAAATCCCATTAATGTCATACTTGATGCAGTGGAACGTATATCATTTTTTGTTTCCAATCCATGCAACTGCTGATGTCCAATCGCAAGGCTTTTGGTAAAGCCTGGGGTTAACGGATTTCGACTTATATACCCATGCCTTAGCAGACGGGAAAACCGTTGTTCTAAGTCCAAATGCTGCATTACTGGCTGAAAGAAACGAGTAAGTCTCGGTATTGCATGATAACGAATATGAGTAGGTAGGAATCTCTCTTGTTTATCGAAATCAGGATAATAACTGAGAGCATCGAAAGCCTCTTCCGGAGATAAAATATCTGGTAATGCCTCAATTAGTGGATTACCCTTGAAATCAACCACTTGCTGCTGTTTATAATTAGCGACTTCAGTATTGTTCAAGTGTAGTTCTTCACTCATCTTTTTTCTCCTTTCGTCTCCTCAGAAACTCTCTCACATTTGGCCTCGAAAATTTTTGCTCATTTACTGTGTTCGACTGAAAAGGAAGTATTTGAGCCTCTTTCTTTTGTTCTTTGTCTGCTTCCAATTGGAAAGCCTCTTCATATTTCTGCCCCTGCTTTTCATTTCTACGATGTTCCTTTATATTCCCAACCCTCTCTGCTTTACTTAAGGAGCGATCCATTAATTGTTCTTTCCTTTTAGATGCATTAGCTACGATCGATTCTACATCAGCTATATAATCAACATCTTTTTGCAGTTGCTGGTGACTCATACTCTGGATTAATTGCTTTTCCTTCTGCAACAAGTACATTACTTCCTCTAAACTTGAATGTTCGTATCGTTTAGAAGGTTCAAGCATATGGCATTTATCATATTCATTGGACTGACTATCAATCCAATAGGCAATAGACATATCCCTTGGATCATACGCTATCTCAACCTTCCATGAACCTTTTTGCCTAGCAGTTTCAAACCATGACTCCTTAACAGCCCGTTCGCAACTATAATAAATCCCCTTCATTCGGATTCCTTTATAAGTAACAGTTGCAGTTTCTCTCGGCATTAAATGTAGCTTTACAACGTCTTCCGGAAAATACTTAAGTCTGCCTGTCCGACTTTCAATTCCCCAATTCCATAGTTTAAGTGGAATAGGCATTACATCATCATGAACTAAATCCTCATCACGTACGTAATCTTTCAAATAGTGCTTTTGATTATAGTATAAAATTTGCTTTATAATAATCTTCGTAAATTCATCTAATGTTAAAACTGCATCTAAACGGTAGTCCCTTGCACCGCGCTCTTGAAAATCTTTATCTACATAGCCCGGAAGCATCGGCTTCACTTTCTTCTGAATCAGGTCAAAATGCTTTTCAACTACACCTTTCCAATCAGCGCGATATGGTGCAGCATTCTCAACATGAAGATTAAATGCTTCGATTAAACGATCTACATTAAAACCCTCAAATTCTCCCCTATCTGCCAAAAGTATTTCAGGTAAGTGCTCACAAGGCCAATCATCTTTTGAAATTTCAATGCCATACTGGGCGCAAAATTCCTGCTTATCCATTACTGTATTTGCTAAAGCCATCATAGCACCTAACCATGAAGGGCCTTCCAACCCAATATAAACACCTACAACCATTCGGCTGAAAACATCCATAACTAAGTAGATTACAGGACGTCCAATAATCCAGTTTGGATTATGTTTTGAAATTAGGTACACATCTCCAACCGTTGCGTCAATTTGGTAACGAGAACCCGGGCCAAATACTTCTGAAAGGGAAGAGTTTAACACTGCTCTATGGTCTTTGTTATATTTTTTCCTTCCTTTACGAGCAATGAGTGATTCTGGTGCAGTGTATTCTTTATCATACCAGTAACGAAATTGACGAATACTTGGGATTTTTTCTTCGTCCTGAATAATCACTTTCTCAATACCATTTTCATAGTAAATATTA
>NZ_JBNWEO010000002.1:0-3125 GCF_050496765.1 Neobacillus sp. SM06 | reverse complement strand
GATTAACCCCCGAATTTTGGACAATATCTCTCTTATTCTCTCATTTCCATTGTTTTTTAAAATTGGATTGTCTTTCGTTATTCTTCAAAAAGGCCATGCTGCTTGACAAGGAGCCTCTGCGGGCATGACTTCCCAGCCGAGCAGCCAGATGTCACAACATCGGCATCGCCAAACAAGGCTATCATGCCGCCCACTCCTAATCAAGCTGGTGCTTTGGCTGAAGTTTGGCACTGTTACACTCGAACTTCCTTAATTACTAATGAACCCTGATTCTCATAGAATTCTTTTGGTGATAGATCTTAGAATGCTCAATGCATGACTCTTTCGTTATAAAAATACCATAAACTTGTGACGACTTCATATGCTTGTGCATATGTTTCAAATTGCCATCTAGATAGGCAATCGTCCTCAAAAATCCGATGAAATGATTCGATATGGGCATTCATATTTGGCGTTTTGGGCGGTATTCTTTCATGCTCTATTTTATAATTTTCACAAAACTCCTCGAAAGTATGAGAAATAAACTGTCGTTCAGTTCTATTATCTTCGGATAACAGGTTTTTCCAAAGCATTAAGTAGTTGGCGTTTCAGTAGTGCTCGTTGCATTGCTTGATTGACATCGCTGCCTGTACAACTCAAGCCCATATGAATATCGACAATCCCCCTGTCATAAACGTCAATAATTGACATGACAAAGAAAAAGCGGTCTTCACCTTCAACAAATCCGTATTTTATATCGGCTTCCCACATTTGATTTGAGCTAGTAATGATGCGATTTCGTGCTAGTTTTCTAGGATGCGAGACTTTTTTCTTACGCTGTGGACGTAAGATCCCTAATTCTTTACATAATCGGTACACTTTTTTCTTGTTAATGACGAGGTTATGGTTCCGATAAAGAAACTTTGTGAGCTTGCGATAGCCATAGTTATAGGCATCGCCGGCAATCCCCTCTAATAAAAACTCCTTGATCTGTTCATCTGATACTTTTTGGCCGTCCTCTTTGAAAGAATAGCCTGGTGCTGGACGTCCCTCACTTACTTTTTTCTCTTCCACACGGTAGTTTTTTTGATAATAGTAGGTGGAACCAGGAATACCAATGATTTTTAGCACCACTGAAATGGAGTAGCCTTTTTGAATCCACTTTTCAGCTACTTCAAGTTTTTCAGCAAGTGAGGGTTTTTCTTTTTTATAAGATCACGTAAAATCGCGATTTCAAGATCTTTTTCACCTAGTAGTATTTTTAGTTTTTCGTTTTCTTTTGACATTTCTTTTGGGTCAAGATCAGGCATAGCTGTGACATCTACATCACCGTATTGCCCATTTTTATATTCCGTACACCAACGGCCTACCATATTAGCATTAAGATTATAGCGACGAGCCACTACCGCTTTTTTGCCAGTCTCCAAAACCTCTTTTATCACTTGTAGTTTAAATTCTTTTGAATGTTTTGTTCGTGCCATGATGACAACCTCCTTGGTACATTAAGTAGTATAAAATAGATCACTCTTATTGTCCAAGTTCATTTTGGGGCTAATGAGAAGAAACGCCTGTTAATAAACCTTATCGAAAACTTCAAGTCGATGAACTTCCTATCATCGAAACCTTTGAAAAACTTGATTATCAAAAACTCCTCACCGATTATCTTGAGAAAAACGGTAAACCCTTAAAACCGGTTCAAAGACGTTCAAATACAAAAGCAATTGTACCTAAGTCAATGAACTGTCCAGCGTGTGGTGCTCCATCGGATTATCTTTATGCCAATAATGGAGGCAAAGGACAGTATCAATGTAAGGTATGTTCCTGCCTTTTTAACAATAAGAGTCGTTATTTGAAAGAGGCTATTCTTAAGTGCCCTCATTGTTCAAAAACCCTTGAAAAAGTTAAGGAGCGACAAGATTTTGACGTGTTCAAGTGCAAAAATAACGATTGTCCCTATTACCAAAAGAAACTAAACGGCATGTCTTCCAAAGAAAAGAAACGGTTTAAAAAGGATCCGCAGGCATTTAAATTACGATACATTTTTCGCCGGTTTCACCTTGATTTTAAGCCTCTTTCCAAGGAATCACCTGAACTTCCAGTAGTGGATTTGTCAAAGATTTACGCATCTCCACATACATTGGGGTTGATTCTAACTTACCATGTCAACTATGGCCTTTCAGCTCGTAAAACAGCTGCCATTATGCAGGATGTCCATGGTGTATCCATTTCACATCAAACGATTTTGAACTACGAAAACAGCGTCGCTCTTTTGCTTAAGCCATATATTGATCATTACCCTTACGAGCTTTCCGATCAATTTTGTGGCGATGAAACCTATATTCGAGTGAATGGTCACTGGCATTACTTATTTTTCTTTTTCAATGCGGTGAAGAAAATCATCCTTTCTTATCCGGTCTCACCGAATCGAGATACGGTTTCCGCTATTCGTGCAATGGATGATGTCTTATTGAAGATGAAAGAGATTCCAAAAGATTTAACCTTTGTGGTAGACGGAAATCCGATCTATCTGCTAGCCCAACATTTCTTCGCACAGCACGGCATTTCCTTTGATGTGAAGCAAGTGATTGGGCTGACAAACGACGATCCTGTTTCGACGGAATACAGACCTCTTAAGCAAATTATCGAGAGACTTAACCGCACTTTTAAGGGCAACTATCGTTCCACTCATGGCTTTGGGTCGGAACATGGTTCAGTTTCTTTTGTCACGTTGTTTGTGGCGTACTTTAATTTCCTTCGTCCACATGCAAGTTTAGAGGGCAAAGTCCCGGTAGTGAATCCAGAACTATCAGGGCTTCCTACAATGCCCGCGCGATGGACAAAGTTAATGGAATTAGCTCAACGCTGGATTATCCAGCAGCGGTCTACCTAACTTTTTGTTTAGCAGAGCCCTTGAATAAAACTAGCATCCGGCGAAGCGAACTCTTGACAAACCGAACTAGCCAATGGTTTAAAATGGAAAAACCAAGGGCTATTTAGCATGCCTTCTTTTTGTCCCCGTCGCCCTTGGTAAAGTAAACGCAAACCATTGGCGTGTTTGTCAAGAGCGGTTGCGGGGGCATACCCGCCCAGTAAATGGAAGAAATATTAAATCGCTAGGTAGTTTTCATAGAACTTTTGACACTACC
>NZ_JBNWEO010000001.1:0-19349 GCF_050496765.1 Neobacillus sp. SM06 | reverse complement strand
GAGCATTCCTGTTAGAAGGATTTTCGGGGACTTGAACAAAAAGAGCCCTCTTGGTATGATGCGGGGTGTCAAATCTCGACGAATTAACCCCTAATTTGTTAACCAAGGAGGACTCCATAATGGATTTTAAACAAAATCAAAAAATAAATCAAGTTACCGAGAAAACACTTGTTGTCGGAATCGACATTGCTAAGCGTACACATTACGCTTGCTTTGTAGATGACCGCGGCCGAGTGCTCCAAAAGTCATTTGCAGTTTCGCAGTCTTTTAACGGTTTCGAGTTTTTCTATCAACGTATTTTGAGTGCGATGAAAGAACATGAAAAAACAGAAGTCATTGTAGGGATTGAACCTACAGGACATTACTGGCTCAATTTAGCCTACTTCCTTGAGGAACGAGGCATTCCCTTAGTCATGACGAATCCTATGCACGTCAAACGATCAAAAGAGTTGGACGACAATCTGCCAACCAAGCATGACCGCAAAGATGCGCTGGTGATCGCTCGTCTTGTAAAGGACGGACGCTTTAGTTATCCACGGATACTTAAAGAGATGGAGGCCGAACTTCGTGTTGGCTCAACCTTCCGAGGCAAGTTGACAGAGGAATTAGGCACTGTCAAAAACATGATGATTCGCTGGCTAGATCGCTATTTCCCTGAGTTCACTCAAGTATTTCCATCCTTCGGAAAAATGGCCATGGCTGTACTAGAATGTACCCCATTTCCAAGTGATCTTCACGAGAAACAACCCGATGAAGTTTTAACCCTTTATCGAGAGGTTGAGGGGCTCAAATCCCCCCAAAGACCAAAAGCAATACGTCTTATAGAATTAGCAGCTAACTCTATCGGAGTAACAGAAGGACGTGAGATGGCCCGTATTGAAATTGCCACACTCGTCAGCCGTTACCATCAGTTAGAAGAAGATATCGAAAACATTACCGGGCACTTGGTTGAGCTAGTAAAAACGTCTGTAGAGTACGAATGGTTATCAACTGTACCAGGGCTTGGAGATACAACGATAGTTGATCTATTAGCGGAAATCGGAAGCTTTTCACACTACGAAGACCCACGCCAAATAATCAAACTTGCGGGATTAACGTTACGTGAAAATTCCTCCGGTCTGCATAAAGGACAAAAGCGAATCTCCAAACGGGGCAGAAGGAAGCTGCGCGCCCTCCTGTTCCGAGTGATGATGCCAATGATTCGCCATAACGAAGCTTTTAGAAAGCTACATGAGTATTACACGAACCGTTAGGTTAACCAGTTACGTAAGAAGCAATCCATTGTATTCATTTGCGGTAATCGATTTAAAAGTATTACATAAAATTAGCACGAAGAAAAAGCGTAGACGCACAGCGAATGATGAGGGATATTCCTAGTCTCGCAGAGGCTATGTAAAGCCCTACATCCCCCTATTTAAATAGACCTAGACAACAGGATGACACGGAGAAGCTGGCATTATATTTTCCATTGACATAGAGGTCCCTAAAGGAGCTTCGCTAGCCTCTGCCTTATGACTAGACCGAACGAAGGAATGTAGGCACACTAATGCCCAGAGACATGGGAGGGTACGTCATCATAAGCTACGCAGAGATCCATTGTGCATCACATAAATTCCTTTCACTACTTTCCACTAATATCCAGTAGTGACCGCGTAGCGTACCCATATGGTGGAATAGTTTCACATATAATGAAAATACTGTAGGGGACTTTGTCGAAAAATATTTTTTTGACACCGTACCAATGGCTCAAACCCTTGGTACATCAACATTTATAGAGGGAGGGCAAAGAAACGTACGTACAAGGTACATACCAAAACAAAAGGAAGAAAGGGGAAGGTTTCATGGCTCAAAATGAAGCACGCCAGCTGGACTTGCCAGCTGCCGCACCAGATCCGGAAAAAATCACACTGAAAGAAAAAATCGCCTACGGAATTGGCGATGTCGGCAACAACTTTTTATTCGACCTGGGTCAGATTTATTTGCTGAAATTTTACACCGACTCTTTAGGAATCCCATCGACCATTGCGGGACTGGTCTTTTTGATCACAAAAATATGGGATGCTTTTGCCGACATTTCGGTCGGCACGTGGATCGACAATCGTAAGAACATTGGACCAAAAGGGAAATTTCGGCCGTTTATTTTATACGCAGCGATTCCGCTCGCTTTAATGGATATAGCCAGTTTTATCAATCCAGGCTTTTCGCTTACGGGAAAAATTGTCTGGGCATTCGCAACCTATATGATTTTTAGTACAGTCTACAGCATTTCCAATGTGCCATTTGGCTCAATGGTTCCAGCAATGACAAAGGATCCGCATGAACGCGCCCAATTGGCATCGTTTAGACAAGCTGGCTCGAACCTTGGGCTCCTGATTAGTACAGTCGGTTTCATGCCCATTGTTTTGATGATGAATAACAAAACAACAGGCTATTTGATGGCAGTTGCCATTTTTTCTGTAATGGGCGTCTTCCTTCAATGGTATTCCTATAAAAATATCAACGAACGATATGTCGAAGCCAAACCGAAAGCAACAAAAGATTCGATAAAGGCAGGGCTGAAGAATATTTTTAAAAATACGCCGCTCTTGATCCTTTGTACCGCAAACTTGCTGACTTTTACGGCTTTCAGCGTCAAGCTTGCCGTCCAGGTTTATTATGCACAGTACGTTTTGAAGGATGTTTCAATTGTTCCATACATGGGCTTTTTCAGCATTGGAAGCGTGTTTGTCGGAGTCGCTCTTGTTCCATATCTTGTGAAAAAAATCGGCAAAAAGGGAACCTTTATCCTCGGGGCAGCGATCTGGACTGCTGCCGATCTAATCGCCTACATGGTGGCCAAGGATGCTGTCGTCTTTATGATCTTCGCCTGCTTTGCGTTTTTTGGAAGTGCCTTTATTAACAGTTTAAACTGGGCGCTCGTTTCCGATGCTGTGGAATATGGGGAATGGAAAACGGGCAGCCGCTCGGAAGGGGTCGTTTATTCGTTCTTCACCTTTTTCCGCAAATTGTCCCAAGCCTTGGCCGGCTTTATTCCCGGACTTGTCCTAGGCCTTGTCGGCTACGTGCCAAACGCCCAGCAAAGCGCGAAGGTAATCGCCGGCATCAAAGATCTGATGTTCATTTATCCAGGCTTACTGGCCTTCATCACCATTATCGTCATGGGCCTTTTCTACAAATTATCGGATGACCGGTTTAACGAAATTGTCGCAGAACTCGGCAAACGGAAAAAGTTTACCGGCAACCGGCCTGTCGTGGTCGAGACGGGGAAGTAATCGATTATAACTATAGAGAAAAACCGAGCAAGAGTCTTCTGCTCGGTTTTTACGCTAAAAATGCCAGTACGTTTTGTACGGCAGCTTCCCCTTGTTCAATGCAGTCAGGTACCCCTATGCCATCATATGAACTCCCTGAAAGGAAGATCCCTGGTAATTCTTGAGCGAGGGAATCCCTTACATTCTTCATCCGCTGCAAGTGCCCAACCGTGTATTGCGGCATCTTCTTGTTCCAGCGGGAGATTACGTGAAAGAGCGGCTGCTCCGTAATATTCATTGTTTTATTTAAATCCCGTAACACGATTTGAATGATTTCATCATCCGCTAAATGGACGGCGTCCTGGTCATTTGGCTTTCCCACATAGCAGCGCAAAAGCGCCATGTCTTCAGGAGTCGTTCCCGGCCATTTTTTATGTGTCCATGTGCAGGCCGTAATGCGAAAATCACTGTTGCGGGAAACCAAAAATCCGGTTCCATCAATATCCTGCTTAATGGCTGCCTTTGGAAAGGCCATAGCAACGTTTGCAACAGAATAGGCCATCATGCCGCCAACTACTTTCATTAATGGATAATCGGAAAGCATTTGTTGGGCAGCGTAAGATTCTGTTGTGATGATAACACTTTCGGCTTGTTCAACACTTCCGTCCGCCAGCGCAACATTATAGTGGTTTCCGTCTTTTGTGATTTTTTCGACAGGGGCATTTTTCATCACGGTACTTGAATCAAGCTTTTTTAACACTGCTTCAATCAATGTTTCAAGCCCGCCCGCTAAAGAAATGAACATGCCTTTTTTGGCCGGCAGTTTTTTCGCGGCTGTTTTTGACCGAGACGGCATCGTTTTTTTCAAACCGAGAACAAGGCTTCGGTGGGTCTGTTCCAGCTGATAAAACATGGGGAACAAAGACATTAAGCTCAATTCGTCGATGTCACCGGCATAAATGCCGGATAACAGTGGATCAATCAAGTTGTCGACGACTTCATTTCCAAGTCTCCTTCTAAAAAATTCGCCAAGCGATTGGTCCGCTTTTTCTTTCCCTTTTGGTAAAATAAAATCGCCTGCAGCCCGCAACTTTCCGAATGGTGAAAAAAGACCTGAAAATAAAAAAGGAGTGACTTCGGTAGGGATGCCCATAAACGCGCCTTCTGGCATTGTATGAAGTTTTCCTCTTGCAACTATGTATGATTTCCCTGCAGTATTGGAAACGACTTGATCTTCCAAACCAACTTCTTTGATCAATTTCAGTGCGCTCGCTTTGCGCGCAAGCATCGAGTCAGGCCCTTTTTCAATGATGAATCCCTCTTTTTTCAAGGTGTGAATCGCTCCGCCAAAACGGTTGCTTGCTTCAAAAAGCATGACCTGATAGGGAAGCTGCTTTTCTTTTATTTCTTTTTGAAGATAATAAGCTGCTGATAACCCGGTGATTCCTCCACCAATGATAACAATTTTTTTCCTCTCCATTCAGCATCAGCTCCGGCCACTACTTGTTCATATTTTCACAATCTGAATTTTAAAACAAAGTTTTTAGTTTTTCCCCACCTCTATTGTATACTTTTAAAATAAAAAAAATGAAAATTTAAACATTTGTAAGAGAAAGTTCATGAAATGCCGCTTCTATATGGAACGGAAAGAAAGATTTTTACCATGATTAGGGCTAAAATAAAAATAGTACATAGCAGAGGAGAGGTTCAAATGGATTTGCAATTAAATGGGAAAAATATCTTGATTACCGGCGGTTCGAAAGGAATTGGCAAAGCGATTGCCCAAGCTTTTTTGGCAGAAGGAGCAAATGTCGGAATCGCAGCGCGCGACAGAGAAATTTTACAACTAGCAAAAGAAGAACTCGGTGGAAATGTCACTATTTTTCAAGCGGATATATCGAAAGCAGCTGAACGGGAAAGTTTGATTCAAGCATTCACTCAAACCCAGGGTGGTTTGGATGTTTTAGTTAATAACGCGGGCGGCAGCAATGGAGCCGGAGCAACCGAAACGGAAATGGCGTTATTTTACGAAGCGATGGAACTGAATTATTTTTCCGCAGTGCATTTAAGCAAATTGGCTGTTGAGCAAATGAAACAGACCGGCAGCGGCTCGATCATTAATATCACCTCGGTCTTCGGCAGGGAAAGCGGCGGCAAAGTGACCTACAACAATGCCAAATCAGCCTTGATCAGCTTTACAAAATCGCTCGCAGATGAAGTGATTCCGTACGGGATTCGCGTCAACAGCGTCGCCCCCGGCAGCATCCTTCACGAAACAGGCAACTGGAAAAAGCGCCTTGAGGCCAACCCCGAAGAAATCAACGCCTTTGTCAAAAATGAAATTCCGGCCGGCCGCTTCGGCACCCCAGAGGAGATCGCCAACGTCGTTGCCTTCCTCGCCTCAACCAAAGCCTCCTGGATCATCGGCGCCAGCATGAACGTTGATGGCGGGCAATCTAGGATGAATTTTTAGGGGGGGTAGACAAAATAGATGCTGAAAACTAAAAATGCATAAATGAAGTTCTTAAAAAATTATTTTATGATAATTATTGACAATTTTAGTTAAAAAATTCAAAATGAAGGTAGATAAAATTTTGGAGCTTGTCGAACTTAACCATCATGTGAAGCAGAAGAATAACACCTGAATTACGGGTGACTTCTGCTTTTTTCATTAATCTTATGAGTTTTCCTAATGGAGGGATTGGATGAATTTTATCGCTCACATTCGTGAAAGTGACAAGACAATACAAACTGTTGAAGAACATTTGTTGGCAGCTAAAGAATTAGCAGAAACGTATGGAGATAAGTTGGGGGTGAAGCATTTAACTGGTCTAGCCGGAATGCTTCATGATCTTGGTAAATATTCAAAGGAATTTAGAGAATACATATTACAAGCCGTCAATAATCCGGAAGCACCTCCCAAAAGAGGAAGTGTAGATCATTCGACAGCAGGAGGAAAATTATTATACGAATTATTTCATAAAAAAATTACTTCACGATATAAGGGAATAGTTGCTGAAGTTGTCGGAAACGCCATCCTTTCACATCATTCGTATTTGCTAGATTTTTTGAATCCGGAATTGGAATCCAATTATTTAAGTAGAGTGCGAGATAAGGATCTAAAAAACTTTGAGATAACAAAAAGAATATTTTTTGAAAAGGTAATGAGCGAAGAATATTTTCATGACTATGTGGATAGAGCAGCATCAGAATTAGAAACGTTTTTGGCAAGAGAAAGTTCGGAAAACAATGAAAAACAATTAATGTTTTTAACAAAATTTGTTTTTAGTTCTTTGATTGATGCAGATCGAACGAATACGAGATTATTTGAAGAAAATAAAACTGGCGAAGAAGCTGTTGACCATGAAGAATTAGTTTCAGCGTATTACGAAAAAATTATAAATAAAATCAATTCTTTCAAAAATCACCCGAATGCTGATCATCCGATTAATATTTTAAGATCAGAAATGTCAGACCAATGTGATGAATTTGCGAAGAAACCCTCAGGGATTTACACATTATCGATACCGACGGGTGGGGGAAAAACGCTAGCAAGTTTACGATATGCTCTTAAACATGCCAAACTTTTCAATAAAAAAAGGATTTTCTATGTTGTTCCCTACACCACTATTATTGAACAAAATGCGGAAGAAGTTCGTAATATTTTAAAAGATGATGGGAATATTCTGGAACATCATTCCAATGTGATTGGTGATGAAAATGATAACGATGAAATGCAAGATGGAGTTATGAGTGTTCAGCAAAAGTTGAAGCTTGCAAAAGATAACTGGGATTCACCAATTATATTTACAACAATGGTTCAATTTTTAAATGTTTTTTATGCAAAAGGAAGCAGAAACATAAGGAGGTTGCATAATCTAGCTGAATCGGTAATTATCTTTGATGAAGTACAAAAAGTTCCAATTTCCTGTGTTTCTTTATTTAATCAGGCTTTAAACTTTTTAAAAACTTATGGACAGTCTAGTATTGTTTTATGTACTGCAACTCAACCAGCCTTGGATTTTGTGGAAAATAAGTTGGAAATAAATCCAGATGCCGAGATTATTGGTAATCTTGATCAGGTAATTGAAGCTTTTAAGCGAGTAGAGATTATCGACATGGCAACAAATCAAACTTTTAATAATGAGAAACTAGCAGATTTTATTGAAGATAAAATTGAGGATGTACAAAGTATTTTAGTCATTTTAAACACGAAAACTGTAGTCAAAAATCTATACAATCTTTTAAAAGAAAGAAATTTCAATGTTCCTGTTTATCATCTTAGTACATCGATGTGTGCAGCCCATCGAAATAATATATTAAATGAAATCAGACAGCATCTTCTTACCAAGAATAAAATCATTTGTATCAGTACCCAACTGATCGAAGCTGGAGTCGATGTAAGTTTTGAATGTGTCATTCGTTCTTTAGCCGGTTTAGATTCTATTGCTCAGGCTGCTGGAAGGTGCAATCGTCATGGTGAAAAAGATATTCAAAATGTTTATGTTATTGATCATGAAGAAGAAAACTTAAAGTACTTAAAAGAAATTAAAGGTGGGAAACAGATTTCAAAAAGAATTTTAGTCGACATAAAACAAGATGCATCAAGCCACGGAGGACATATCTTATCAAAACAGGCAATGGAAAGGTATTTCAAAGAGTTTTACACTAAGTTTTCATCTGATTTAAATTATTTTATTCCTGGTTTAAATAAAACTATGACCGAACTATTGGCAGCTAAGAAAAGTAAAAATGGATTTTATTGTGCTTACAAGGCGAGAAATGATGAGGTTCCTCCTTTATTTATTGCCAATAGCTATAAAACAGCAGCAGAAAACTTTCACGTTATTGAAGATTTGACGACATCAGTGATTGTACCTTATGAAGATGGCAAAGAAATCATTACAAAACTAAACAGTGATGGTTCCATTGATGACCTTACTCGATTGCTGCGCAAAGCCCAGCAGTATACAATCAATCTTTTTAAATATGAACTTGACCAATTATCGAAAAATGACGGATTGGTGAGTTATCTAGATGGGAAAATTTTTGCGTTAAAAGAAGGGGCTTATGACAATGAATTTGGGCTTAATTTAGACAATGATAGTCAGTTTACCTTGAGTATATATTGAAAAACCTATCTTTAAATGAAGATAGGTTTTCAAATAATATACTATATATTTCAATCCGCGCTAAAAAAGCGACAACTAATTATATCATGTAAAAGAATGTTTACAAAAAGTTCATATAATATATTATTTACAATACTCCTAAAGAGATGTATTGTTTAATTGTAAAAAATATTTTGAATTTTTGGAGGTGAATTTATGAGGAATGAGATTGAGTTTGAAGTCTTTGGAAAATATGCCTTATTTACAGATCCTTTAACTAAGATGGGTGGAGAAAAACTTTCCTATCAAATCCCGACATACCAGGCACTTAAAGGAATTGTAGAATCAATCTATTGGAAACCCACGCTGCTTATGATAATAGATGAAGTCCGAATAATGAATCCAATTCAGATGGAGTCAAAGGGTATTCGACCGATTGAATATGGCGGAGGAAATACGCTTGCCAACTATACATACCTAAAAGATGTTCGCTATCAAGTACGTGCCCATTTTATCTTTAACCCTTATCGACCAGACATGTCATTTGATCGAAACGAGAATAAACATCATAACATCCTTAAACGATCTCTCCAAGCTGGAGGGAGAAGGGATATTTTCTTAGGCACAAGGGAATGTCAAGCATATGTGGAACCATGTGTTTTTGGTGAGGGTGAAGGTTTTTATGATCAGGGTGAAATCCATTATGGAACGATGATACATGGGATTAACTATCCTGATGAAACTGGAAAAAATGAAATGGAAGTTCGCCTCTGGAATCCTGTGATGAAAAAGGGAATTATCAAGTTTCCGCGTCCTGACCAATGTACTCAAATAAGAAAAATTACAGAAATGTATCCAAAGAGTTTTACAAATATCCAGTCAGCGGATGAGCTATTCAGTCAATTAGAGGAGGGAGGGAATCAATGAGCTGGCTATTGAACTTATATGAAACATACGAATCAAATTTGGATCAAGTTGGAGTAGTAGAAAAGAAATCGAATGACCGGGAATTTACACTTTTGCCAATTGCCCATACAACACAAAATGCACATATTGAGGTAGATATTACAGAAGATGGCGCTTTCCATTCTGCAAGAGTGATAGATAAAGATGAAATGAACACATTAATTCCATGTACGGAAGAATCCGCAAATCGTGCCGGATCCAAAATTGCCCCTTACCCGCTTCATGATAAGTTAAGCTATGTAGCAGGTGATTTCGTTGCATATGGTGGCAAAATAAAAAAAGAGGAACCCTTTACATACTATATAGCACAATTAAAAGAGTGGGCAGAATCGCCATATGCAGTATCAAAAGTGAAAAGTATCTATAACTATTTATCTAAGAAAACTTTGATTAAAGATTTGGTTGACGCGAAGGTATTATATCTCGATGAGAAGGGGCATTTAATTGAAGGGTGGGATAAGAAGTACGAAATCCTTTATAAGGAGAAGCCGCAGATTTTTTCAGTTGTTACTGGAGGGCAGGACAGTGCATTTATACGATTTAATGTTTATTCTTCTCAAAAACTTTTAACAGATGTTTGGAAAGATCGAGAATTGTACGATTCTTTTATTCGATTTTATCAAGATTTATTAGGTGCCGCGGATCTTTGCTATGTGACGGGAAATTTTATGCCTAGCACGGATAAACACGCCAATAAAATACGTAATGCTGCTGACAAAGCAAAGCTCATTTCAGCCAATGATACAAGCGGTTTTACGTTTAGGGGTCGCTTTAATAAAAGCAATCAAGTGGCAAGCATAAGTTATGAGGTATCACAGAAAGCTCATAATGCCTTGAAATGGCTGATCAATCGTCAAGGTAAAACCATTGATCAGCGAGTTTTTCTTGTATGGGGGAATGATGACCTTAATATTCCTGATGTGACCGAAGATACTTTTGCTATTGATCCTGTACCGATTGAAAAACATGAGAGAATATCTTATACCAATCAGGAATTCGCGAGAGAAATTGCGAAGGCACTGGATGGTTATAAGAATGATTTATCAACGAAATCAGTAGTAAATATATTGATTCTTGATTCTGCAACTACCGGACGGATGGCCGTACTGTACTACCGGAATATGTATAAAGAGCTTTATTTGGATCGGCTAAAAAGCTGGCATTCAACGTGTGCATGGCTTCACCGTTACCGAAAGGAAGAGAATGGTGACTATGCCCAGTTTTTTGGAGCACCAGCAACAAAAGACATAGCTTTTGCAGCCTATGGACCTAAAGCCAACGAGAAAATTGTGAAAGGACTAATGGAGCGTATGCTTCCTTGTATTACTGATAATAAGGAAATTCCTTTAGACATTGTTAAAAGCGCAATTAATCGTTCCTCAAATCCTGTATCAATGGAGAAATGGGAATGGGAAAAAACGTTAAGTATCACTTGTGCATTGGTTAATAAAAAGGAGGGGTACAATGTGACATTGGATACAGAAAATAATGAACGGGATTATTTATTTGGCCGGTTATTAGCGATTGCAGATGTATTGGAAAGAAGAGCATTAGGGTCTGAAGAAAACCGTTCAAGCAATGCAATTCGATATATGAACTCTTTTTCAAAAAATCCTGCAAGAACATGGAAAACGATTCAGGAAGGTCTGCAGCCATACCAAGCGAGATTAGGTACAAAAGCTCGATATTTATCCAGCCTTATTGATGAGGTAGCTTCCAAAATTAATTATGCGGATTTTAATAATAAACCATTGTCAGGAAAATATTTATTAGGATTTTATAGTCAGCGACATGAATTATATCAGAAAAAAGAAAATATAGAATAGTAAAAAGGAGAAATGGAAAATGACAATTTTAGATCACAAAGTTGACTTTGCTGTAGTATTGTCTGTAACAAAAGCAAATCCAAATGGAGATCCGCTGAATGGTAACCGTCCAAGGCAAAATTATGATGGCCATGGTGAAATTTCAGATGTTGCAATTAAACGAAAAATCAGAAATCGTTTGCAAGATATGGGGGAATCTATTTTTGTGCAATCAAATGACCGGAATGTTGACGATTTTAAAAGCTTAAGAGAAAGAGCTGAAGCAAACCCGGAATTATTAAAAATATTAAAATCAAAAAATTCCTCCAGTGATGAATTTGCTACAGTTGCTTGTAATGAATGGATAGATGTAAGAAGTTTTGGACAGGTTTTTGCTTTTAAAGCTGCTGGTAGTGGAAGTGGAGTTTCGGTTGGTGTAAGGGGACCGGTTTCTATCCATACTGCAACCAGTATTAATCCAATTGATATTACCAGTATGCAAATAACGAAAAGTGTAAATTCCGAGCCTGGGAAAGAAAAAGGATCAGATACAATGGGGATGAAACATCGTGTGGATTTTGGGTTATATGTTTTTTACGGTAGTATTAACACGCAGCTTGCTGAAAAAACAGGCTTTACAAATGAAGATGCAGAAAAAATGAAACAAGCTCTTGTTACACTTTTTGAAAATGATACATCTGCCGCCAGACCAGATGGAAGTATGGAAGTTCACAAGGTATTCTGGTGGGAACATAATTCGAAACTTGGACAATACTCGTCAGCAAAAGTTCATCGTTCTATAAAGATCGAATCTAAAATTGACGAACCGAGATCTTTTGAAGATTATTCTATCACAGTTGAAAATTTAGAAGGTTTAGAAGCTGAGATCATCGATGGTTTATAATGAAGAAAATGATTATTTGATGCTTTCAGGAATCCAACATTTTCAATTTTGTAAACGACAATGGGCACTAATACATATAGAGCAGCAATGGGAAGAAAATGTTCGGACGGTAGAAGGACAGCACCTTCATCAAAAAGCGGATCAGCCTTTTATTCGAGAAAAACGTGGAGATAAACTTATAGTTCGAGCGATGCCAGTTAGGTCTAATGAGCTGAAGATAACTGGAATTTGCGATGTTGTCGAATTTATTCGAGATGAAAAAGGCGTTGAAATTAGTGGTGCAGAAGGAAAATATACTGCGTATCCTGTTGAATATAAACGGGGCAAACCCAAACTGGACGATTCAGACGTATTGCAGTTAACGGCACAAGCGATTTGTATAGAGGAAATGCTATGTTGTGAAGTTAACATGGGCTATATGTTTTATAATGAAATCAAACACAGGATCGAAGTGCCGTTAACGCAAGAATATAAAATGAAAGTAAAGTCAATCGCTGCAGAAATGCATGAATATTATGGCCGAAGATATACACCCAAAGTGAAAACAGGTACATTTTGTAAAAGTTGTTCCCTTCAAAATCTTTGTTTACCGAAGCTAATGAATAAACAGTCTGTGAAAAGTTATATTGATGGGAAGATCAGGGAATGAAAAAACTATTAAACACGTTATTTATAACGCAACCAGATGTTTATTTATCACTAGATGGGGATAATATTGTCCTTCTTAAAGAAAAAGAACAGTTAGGCAGACTTCCGCTACATAATTTAGAGGCAATCCACTCTTTTGGATATACTGGTGCAAGCCCGGCATTAATGGGTTACTGTGCTGAAAAAAACATTTCTTTAGTTTTTTTCACGATTAACGGCAGATTCCTTGCGAGAGTTATAGGGAAAAGTAAAGGGAATGTTGTGTTAAGGAAGAAACAATACCGAGTATCTGATGATGAAGTAGTATCTGCTAAAGTGGCTCGAAATTTTATTGTTGGGAAAATTTTCAATAATAAGTGGATACTTGAAAGAATAACGAGAGATTATCCATTGCGAGTAGATGTATCTCAATTCAAAGAGGTTTCACGGCATTTATCGGGAATAATCCTTGATGTTAGAAGTTGTGAGGATTTAGAAAGGTTAAGAGGTCTTGAAGGACAAGCAGCAATTAGTTACAACAAAGTATTTAATCAAATGATTTTGCAACAAAAGGAAGATTTCTCATTTCAATCCCGTTCTCGTAGACCTCCTACTGATAATGTGAATGCCATGCTGTCATTTGCTTATACTTTATTGGCAAATGATATGGCGGCTGCTTTAGAAGGTGTAGGCTTGGATGCATATGTTGGTTTTTTGCATCGAGACCGTCCAGGCAGAGCATCTTTAGCGTTAGATCTAATGGAAGAACTTCGTGGTGTCTATGCTGATCGGTTTGTTTTATCTTTAATTAATAAAAAAGTTGTTGGTAAAGATGATTTTCATAAAAAAGAAAATGGGGCTGTTATTATGACAGATGATGCAAGAAAGAAGTTTTTAGCAGCCTGGCAAACCAGAAAACAGGAAAAAATTACGCATCCCTACCTTGGTGAAAAAATCTCTTGGGGGCTAGTACCTCATGCGCAAGCGTTATTATTAGCTCGTTTTTTACGAAATGACTTAGATGAGTACCCACCATTTTTATGGAAGTAGGTGGAGATTTTGTTGGTACTAATCACATATGATGTGAGTACGATTAGCAGTACTGGACAAAAGAGGCTGCGAAAGGTCTCGAAAATTTGTCAAAATTACGGGCAACGGGTACAAAATTCCGTATTTGAATGTGTTGTTGATTCAACTCAATTTGCAACTTTAAAAATTGAACTTGCTAATGCTATTGACGAGGAGAGAGACAGTCTTAGGTTTTATCAATTGGGCAATAATTACAGAAATAAAGTAGAACATTTAGGTATTAAAGAATCAGTGGACGTAGAAGGTCCGTTAATTTTTTAAGTGCGAATGTAAAGCGAACACGATTAGCTTAAGAGGTTCGCACCTAAATTCTCAGATTCTATCTCCTGGTTTTTGTGAAAAATAATTGTGTCCTCTAATAACTTTGAGGAAATAGCGTGTTTTTGATCAAAAATTTCCAATAAATAGGGGTTTTGGGGTCAGAAATCGCTGTCGCACCCTGTTCGGGTGCGTGGATTGAAATTCGTCCTATTGATATTAGTAAGTATTTAGGTATTTTGTCGCACCCTGTTCGGGTGCGTGGATTGAAATTTAGATGATCGTTTTTAACTACCATCGTGATCTAGTCGCACCCTGTTCGGGTGCGTGGATTGAAATTACCGTCGTACAAACCAACCCGGAAAACGTCCCCAGTCGCACCCTGTTCGGGTGCGTGGATTGAAATTCGTCTTTTTGCCTTCTTTTTTTCTTTTTCGTACCAGGTCGCACCCTGTTCGGGTGCGTGGATTGAAATACCGTAGACGCTATAAATGTCGTGATTGTAATGCGTCGCACCCTGTTCGGGTGCGTGGATTGAAATTTTGATGACTACGAACCAGAAATTAACTACGGAGTGTCGCACCCTGTTCGGGTGCGTGGATTGAAATATCTCTTTTAGCTTTTAATTCATTGTCCAGTGCTGTCGCACCCTGTTCGGGTGCGTGGATTGAAATAGGAGATAATTTTTCAAGCAGTTCTTTCAATTTCGTCGCACCCTGTTCGGGTGCGTGGATTGAAATCGCAAACTACTATGCTATAAATTTAGCACGTTAAGTCGCACCCTGTTCGGGTGCGTGGATTGAAATCATGTAGGCTTGCTCAATTTGGTAATCAAGGTCTGTCGCACCCTGTTCGGGTGCGTGGATTGAAATAAGAAAATCATATCTTTTTGATTCGGCAGCAGCGGTCGCACCCTGTTCGGGTGCGTGGATTGAAATACCTAAACCCTCAAGCAATTCTTTCGTCTTACGGGTCGCACCCTGTTCGGGTGCGTGGATTGAAATTATTCCCCATGATATGAAACCATTCATAGAAGTTGGTCGCACCCTGTTCGGGTGCGTGGATTGAAATGTGCCTGCAAACTCTTTTAGTTGTTGATACATAAGAACTTGTCGCACCCTGTTCGGGTGCGTGGATTGAAATGTTGATCAAAGGCATATCACATACGCCACGTTGGTCGCACCCTGTTCGGGTGCGTGGATTGAAATCTCCTCGAATAATCCTTTATCAGAGATATATCGACGTCGCACCCTGTTCGGGTGCGTGGATTGAAATCCCCATAGTCCGATAGGATTAATCAAAAATCCGTGTCGCACCCTGTTCGGGTGCGTGGATTGAAATCAAAAAACTTTTTAGTAGTATGAAACCTTTGACAGTCGCACCCTGTTCGGGTGCGTGGATTGAAATAAAGTGGGAAGCTAAGTCATCCATGTGTGTCTTAGTCGCACCCTGTTCGGGTGCGTGGATTGAAATGACAATCAGTACCCCTGTGGCTGGAACGAACCCAGTCGCACCCTGTTCGGGTGCGTGGATTGAAATGAACTCCATCTGTAGCGGTAATCCCAGAACCAGGTCGCACCCTGTTCGGGTGCGTGGATTGAAATATCCTTAATCCACGTATTTGCTGGGTTGGAACAGGTCGCACCCTGTTCGGGTGCGTGGATTGAAATCTCTTTGGCATACCAATCATTTGATTGTGTAGGTGTCGCACCCTGTTCGGGTGCGTGGATTGAAATATCTTATCATCCGAAGCATAGTTAAATGTTTTCAGTCGCACCCTGTTCGGGTGCGTGGATTGAAATCCCCATAGTCCGATAGGATTAATCAAAAATCCGTGTCGCACCCTGTTCGGGTGCGTGGATTGAAATATGAGAAGATACAGTCATCCCAAGCGGCAGACTAGTCGCACCCTGTTCGGGTGCGTGGATTGAAATCTTAATATGTCGCACCCTGTTCGGGTGCGTGGATGTCGCACCCTGTTCGGGTGCGTGGATTGAAATCTCTGTGAACATTTGGACTGCTCCACCTCTGGCGTCGCACCCTGTTCGGGTGCGTGGATTGAAATTGGAATAGCCTTGCGGATTGTTTCAAAATGTTTCAGTCGCACCCTGTTCGGGTGCGTGGATTGAAATCACATCCCGGCACCCGATAAATATCGCGAGAAAAGTCGCACCCTGTTCGGGTGCGTGGATTGAAATCGTAAGTGAAAGCTACCGTTACACCCTTTACCGCCGTCGCACCCTGTTCGGGTGCGTGGATTGAAATATCGTAATCAAGGTCTTTGATTGCCTTGCCTGTTGTCGCACCCTGTTCGGGTGCGTGGATTGAAATTGAACGACCGCTTGAAACTGTCCGATTTTAGCCAGTCGCACCCTGTTCGGGTGCGTGGATTGAAATAAAAAATATTTAATGCGGTAGCCGAACAACAACTGTCGCACCCTGTTCGGGTGCGTGGATTGAAATAACGTAGGAGAAGCAACATATTGAATAATAGGTTGTCGCACCCTGTTCGGGTGCGTGGATTGAAATTGGAAAGAAACGATATCGAAATTGTCTGATGAGGGTCGCACCCTGTTCGGGTGCGTGGATTGAAATTCTTTTTTGCAAAATAAAAAGCACCCATTAGCTGGGTCGCACCCTGTTCGGGTGCGTGGATTGAAATGATCATCATCACAAGATATTGTTTCGAAATAGACGTCGCACCCTGTTCGGGTGCGTGGATTGAAATAAATAATCTTGCAAATCTTCCATATCCTGTGTAAGTCGCACCCTGTTCGGGTGCGTGGATTGAAATATAAGGGTGACCCAAAAATGTCCGACCCCTGGAGTCGCACCCTGTTCGGGTGCGTGGATTGAAATTAAAAGATTTACCGTATTTTTTAAATGATTCTTGTCGCACCCTGTTCGGGTGCGTGGATTGAAATTCACTAATCGCCGGCTGAAACTTATGAAAATACAGTCGCACCCTGTTCGGGTGCGTGGATTGAAATAACAATCTATCTTCTGATCGACAATTAAGTGCAGTCGCACCCTGTTCGGGTGCGTGGATTGAAATTTGTTGGAGTGGTAAAGATGGAATAATCACGGCAAGTCGCACCCTGTTCGGGTGCGTGGATTGAAATCTTGATATAGTCCAATATTTGATCTGATGCATCTCGTCGCACCCTGTTCGGGTGCGTGGATTGAAATGAATTTATCCAATAACTTGTACAGGTCGCGAACGTCGCACCCTGTTCGGGTGCGTGGATTGAAATTGGAATGCAAGACAGCATCAGCTTATCTAGCAAAGTCGCACCCTGTTCGGGTGCGTGGATTGAAATTGGAAAGAAACGATATCGAAATTGTCTGATGAGGTCGCACCCTGTTCGGGTGCGTGGATTGAAATAAATGTATAGGAAGCCTCTCCGTTACTGCCCAAAGTCGCACCCTGTTCGGGTGCGTGGATTGAAATTGGCTGTGTAACTAAATTTGGATAGCCGGTACGAGTCGCACCCTGTTCGGGTGCGTGGATTGAAATAACATAAGCAAGGACGTCTCTAAGCATTTGATCGGTCGCACCCTGTTCGGGTGCGTGGATTGAAATCGCAGGTGCAAGTCGTTGCCTGTGACCTGCTAGAGTCGCACCCTGTTCGGGTGCGTGGATTGAAATACTCATGTCAATCAACCTCCGACATGAATGTGATGTCGCACCCTGTTCGGGTGCGTGGATTGAAATAAATCCAAACGAATTGATGGTAAGACCAATTCAAGTCGCACCCTGTTCGGGTGCGTGGATTGAAATATCGTAATCAAGGTCTTCGATTGCCTTGCCTGTTGTCGCACCCTGTTCGGGTGCGTGGATTGAAATGAGAGGGCGAACTAGTCAAATGGAATCGTTTGACGTCGCACCCTGTTCGGGTGCGTGGATTGAAATAAGGATGACAATATCCAAAACAAATAGCAGAGAGGTCGCACCCTGTTCGGGTGCGTGGATTGAAATAAATACTCATATCAGAGTATCACGCGGCTGTTTTAGTCGCACCCTGTTCGGGTGCGTGGATTGAAATAACAATTTCATGCACCGGAATTGGATGGATCAAGGTCGCACCCTGTTCGGGTGCGTGGATTGAAATTCTAACCTCCTTAATTTCGCAATCCAACAGCTACTGTCGCACCCTGTTCGGGTGCGTGGATTGAAATCATAGAATACGATCCTTTTATCTGTTGCAAAAAGGGTCGCACCCTGTTCGGGTGCGTGGATTGAAATCAAGCCAAGGAAATGTGCTAGCGGTTGCGGACTTGTCGCACCCTGTTCGGGTGCGTGGATTGAAATTGTCTGCCCCTGTCGGTGTAGGCGCTTGTTGGCGTCGCACCCTGTTCGGGTGCGTGGATTGAAATGAATAGTCTTGAGCATTTTGACGGAAAAGAAGCGGCGTCGCACCCTGTTCGGGTGCGTGGATTGAAATGATTCAACCTCGACAAATGAATGAGTGCCAATAAGTCGCACCCTGTTCGGGTGCGTGGATTGAAATAATAAAAAATATGGATATCAAATAAAAGACTGGGTCGCACCCTGTTCGGGTGCGTGGATTGAAATCGAAAGAAACGGTCTTGCGTAAAAGAGTTTTCGTCGTCGCACCCTGTTCGGGTGCGTGGATTGAAATAGCCACGCGTTGTTGACGTGCCTGTGCTCATTAGTCGCACCCTGTTCGGGTGCGTGGATTGAAATAACAAGCAACGATCCAGCAACAAGCGCCGATCACACGTCGCACCCTGTTCGGGTGCGTGGATTGAAATTTGGACAACATTATTCTTTGGAGGTTGGGTTGCAGTCGCACCCTGTTCGGGTGCGTGGATTGAAATACTTATGGTGTTTGTAACCTCACAACAGTCAATGTCGCACCCTGTTCGGGTGTGTGGATTGAAATAATCCCCTATAACGGGTCATCTGTTTTGTTACATGTCGCACCCTATTCGGGTGTGTGGATTGAAATCTATATCGAAAACTACGAGAGTACCAAAATTACTGTTTACCCTATACGTGGTTGAAACGAATCATTAAACTAAATGATTGCTGCTTCATTTTCATATCTACTACGGGTGCATGGATTGAAATCATAACAGGTTATCTGCTTTATTCGGTGCGTGGATTAAAAATAAAAAGGGTTATTTTATTGTCTCACAGTAAAAATTCATAGTTTACAAAAAAATGTTAATTATAAGAAGGATATCGGCTGATTATTCTGCACAAAAAACGATGAGTGAAAACGTATTCATAATTGCTTAAGTTTATAGGAAAGTTAGTTTTTATATCTCGTATGCTGCGGCCTTAATTATACTACGAGTACAAATGATTGCT